>JANOZF010000114.1:0-4536 GCA_031429255.1 Rubrivivax sp. | reverse complement strand
GTAGCGCGTGGTGCGGCGGCTGCCATCGGCGCGCACTTCGCTTTCGATGGTGATGGCCAGCGCCGGGCACACCGCTTCGCACAGCTTGCAGGCGATGCAGCGCTCTTCGCCGTTTTCATAGCGGCGCAGCGCATGCAGGCCCCGGAAACGCGGCGACAGCGGCGTCTTTTCTTCCGGGAACTGGATGGTGATGTTCTTCTGCAGGAAATGCCGACCCGTGAGCGCCATGCCCTTGAAAAGCTCGGTCAGCATGAAGCTGGACAGCACGTCCTTGACGGCGGTGAAGGTGCTCATCTGTTCACTTCCAGATGTTGAAGGGGGTTTGCATCCACAGGCCAACCACCACCAGCCACACCAGCGTGATGGGGATGAAGATCTTCCAGCCCAGGCGCATGATCTGGTCATAGCGGTAGCGCGGGAAGGTGGCGCGCACCCACAGGAACATCGTGGCCACGACGAACACCTTGATGGCCAGCCAGATCCAGCCCGGGATGAAATCGAGGAAGCCGAACGGCGACAGCCAGCCGCCCAGGAACAGCAGCGTCGTCAACATGCTGACCAGGATCATGTTGGCGTACTCGGCCAGGAAGAACATGGCAAAGCTCATGCCCGAGTACTCGATCATGTGGCCGGCCACGATCTCGCTTTCGCCTTCCACCACGTCAAACGGATGGCGGTTGGTTTCCGCCAGGCCCGAGATGAAAAAGACCACGAAGATCGGCAACAGCGGCAGCCAGTTCCAGCTCAGCACACCTGCGCCCATGTTGGCGAAGGTGCCGCGGCCCTGCTGCATCACGATGTCGGTGAGGTTCATGCTGGCCGAGACCATCAACACCACCACCAAGCAGAAACCCATGGCGATTTCGTAGCTCACCATCTGCGCCGAGGCGCGCAGCGCGCCCAGAAAGGCGTACTTCGAATTGCTGGCCCAGCCGGCGATGATCACGCCGTAGACCTCCATCGACGTGATGGCCATCAGAAACAGCAAGCCGGCGTTGATGTTGGCCAGCGCCACGTCGGGGCCGAAGGGAATGACGGCCCAGGCCGCCAGCGCCGGCATGATGGTCATCACCGGGCCGAGGAAGAACAGACCCTTGTTGGCGGCCGTCGGGCGGATGATTTCCTTGAAGATCAGCTTCACCGCGTCGGCGATGGGCTGCAGCAGGCCCAGCGGGCCGACACGGTTGGGGCCCAGGCGAATCTGCGTGAAACCGATGCCCTTGCGTTCCCACAGCGTGAGGTAGGCGACGCAGATCATCAGCGGCAGCACGACGGCGACGATCTTGATCAGACTCCACAACACCAGCCAGCCGGCGGTGCCGAGCAGGTTGTTGCCGATCTGGTGCAGTTGGTCGAACATGGCTGTCACACCGCTTCCAGGGTGATGGCACCGAACATCGCGCCCAGGCCCACCGTGCTGGGGTGGCCGGCCGCAATGCGCACGGCTGTGGGCGCCAGGCCCGTGTCTTCACGCGCAGGCAGCACCACGGCCGTTTCGCCCTGGCCCACCAGCACCTTGGCACCAGGCTGCAGGCCCAGTTGCTGCCACAGCGCGGTGGGCACACCCACCTCGGGCAGGCGCGCATCGGCCGTGGCCTGCAACGACGCGGCACGCCGCACCGTGGCGTCGGTGCTGTAGATGGGCACATCGGCAACCCGTTCCAGGCCCGGGCCGACTGGCGCAGCTGCGGGTGCCGTGACCGCAGGGGCCGCGTTGTTCAGGCGCTGGCTCAGCGTGTCGATGTCGCCCAGGGCCTCGGCGCCGACGCTCTCGACCGTCTCGAAATCAAAACCCGGCAGGCCGAGCAGATTGCCGAGCACGCGCAGCACCTTCCAGCCCGGACGCGTCTCGGCCAAGGGTTTCACCACGCCGTGGAAGCTTTGCAGACGTCCCTCGGCGTTGACCAGGCTGCCACCGGTTTCGGTGAACGGCGCGATTGGCAGCATCACGTCGGCCACGTCGGCGGCAACGTCCTTGAAGGCCGTCAGCGCCACCACCAGTCCGGACGCGGTCAAGGCCTTGCGCGTGGCCGCGGCGTCGGGACCATCCAGCACTGGCTCGCAGTTCAGCAGCAGCAGCGCCTTCATCGGTTGCGTCAGCATCTGGCCCGCGTTCAGGCCACCAGAGCCGGGCACGGCGCCCACCAGTTGCGCGCCCACGCTGTTGCCTGTTTCACCCAAATAGCCGCACGCAGCGCCGCAGGCGGTGGCTATCCACTGCGACAGCGCCAACAGGGTGCTGGCTTGCGGATGCTGCGCGGCAGAGCCACCCAGCAGCAGGGCGCCACGCTGACCCGACAGCAGCGATGCCGCCACGGCCTGCGCAGCTGCGCCCGGCGTCACCTGGACCGGGGCGTCAACACCCTGGGCCGTGGCCACAGCAGCGGCCACCTCGGCCAACGCCTGCACCCAGCCACTGGGCGCGACGGCCCAGCGGCTGGCCATCGGCATCAGCCAGTCGTCGTGTGCGCCATGCAGGCTGTGAACCTGGGCGCCGCGCTTGGCCGCCTGGCGCAGGCGCTGCGCAAACAGCGGATGGTCCTTGCGCAGGAACGATCCGATCACCAAGGCGCGGTCCAGCTGTGACAGCGCTGCAATGGGCAGGCCCAGCCAGCGTGCCTGCCCGGCCGGCGCCACGTTGCCGAAATCGGCGTGCCGGGTACGGTGGTCCACGTTTTCGCTGCCCAGCCCGCGCATCAGCTCGCCCAGCAGGTACAGCTCTTCGTTGGTGGAGCCGGCATGTGCCACGGCACCGATGCCGGACGTGCCGAATTCAGCCTTCACGCGCTTCAGACCGTCGGCCACATAGTCGAGTGCGGTCTTCCAGTCGACCGCGCGCCACTGTCCGCCCTGCTTGATCATCGGCTCGGTGAGCCGGCTGTCGCTGTTGAACGCCTCGTAGCTGAAGCGGTCGCGGTCGGCGATCCAGCACTCGTTGACGTCTTCGTTTTCCAACGGCAGCACGCGCATCACCTTGCCGGACTTGACCTGCACGATGAGGTTGGCGCCGGTGCTGTCGTGCGGGCTCACGCTCTTGCGGCGCGACAGCTCCCAGGTGCGGGCGCTGTAACGAAAGGGTTTGCTGGTGAGCGCGCCCACCGGGCAGATGTCGATCATGTTGCCCGACAGCTCGCTGTCCACCGTGCGGCCTTCTGCGGTGGTGATCTCGCTGTGTTCACCGCGGTGGATCATGCCCAGCTCCATCACGCCGGCCACTTCCTGACCAAAGCGCACGCAGCGTGTGCAGTGGATGCAGCGGCTCATCTCTTCCATGCTGATGAGCGGGCCCACGTCCTTGTGGAAGACGACGCGTTTTTCTTCCTGGTAGCGGCTGCTGCTGCTGCCGTAGCCCACGGCCAGGTCTTGCAGCTGGCATTCCCCGCCCTGGTCGCAGATGGGGCAGTCCAGCGGGTGGTTGATGAGCAGGAACTCCATCACCGATTGCTGTGCCTTGGTGGCCTTTTCGCTCTTCGTGCGCACGACCATGCCGTTGGTCACCGGCGTGGCGCAGGCCGGCATCGGCTTGGGCATCTTCTCGATGTCCACCAGGCACATGCGGCAGTTGGCAGCAATGCTCAGTTTCTTGTGATAACAGAAGTGCGGTACATAGACGCCGGCCGCGTCGGCAGCGTGCATGACCACGCTGCCGTCTGCAACCGTGACCGTCTTGCCGTCGATGTTGAGTTCAGCCATTTACGTATGCAATCTGCGCAGTGTTCAGGGTCGCGGTGATCAGACCAGCGAGGCGGTTTTGGTCGCGGCTGCGGCCATTGCCGAAACCGGCCGTGCACCCGGGCCTACCATGCAGGTCTTGTGTTCGATGTGGTAAGCAAACTCGTCGCGGAAGTGCTTGAGCATGCCTTCCACCGGCATCGCCGCCGCATCACCCAGCGCGCAGATGGTGCGGCCCTTGATGTTGAAGGCCACGCTGTCCAGCAGCGCCAGGTCGTCGGCCCGGCCCAGGCCTTGTTCGATGCGGTCGATGACGCGCCACAGCCAGCCCGTGCCTTCGCGGCACGGTGTGCACTGGCCGCAGCTCTCGTGCTGGTAGAAGTAGCTCAGGCGGCGCAGGCTGTTGACCATGCAACGGCTGTCGTCCATGACGATGACCGCACCCGAACCCAGCATCGAGCCCGCCTTGGCGATGGCGTCGTAGTCCATCGTCAGGTCCATCATCGTGGCCGCGGGCAACACCGGTGCCGACGAACCGCCGGGGATCACCGCCTTGAGCTTGCGACCACTGCGCAAGCCGCCGGCCATTTCCAGCATCTTGGCAAAGGGCGTGCCCAGCGGCACCTCGAAGTTGCCTGGCTGGTTGACGTCGCCGACGACGCTGAAGATCTTCGTGCCGCCGTTGTTCGGCTTGCCGCATTCCAGGTACTTCTGGCCGCCGTTGTTGATGATCCACGGCACCGCGGCGAAGGTCTCGGTGTTGTTGATCGTGGTCGGCTTGCCATACAGGCCGAAGCTGGCCGGGAACGGCGGCTTGAAGCGTGGCTGGCCCTTCTTGCCTTCCAGGCTTTCGAGCAGCGCGGT
>JANOZF010000113.1:0-24859 GCA_031429255.1 Rubrivivax sp. | reverse complement strand
GGCCGGCTGGCTGACGCTGATGGTGGTCATGGCGGTGGCCGGCAGGGAGGCCACACGCGAGCTGTCGGTGTTCCAGGTGATGTTGCTGCGCTCGGTGCTGGGCCTGGTGATGCTGTGGCCGCTGATCCATGCCGCCGGCGGCATCAAAGCGATGAAGACCCTGCGGCTGCCGCAACATGTCGCGCGCAACGTGGTGCATTACGCGGCCCAGTACGGCTGGTTCGTCGCGCTGACGCTGATCCCGCTCGCCCAGGTGGTGGCGCTCGAGTTCACGATGCCCATCTGGTCGGCAGCGCTGGCGGTGGCCTTTCTCGGCGAGCGCATGAACCGCTGGAAAGTGCTGGCCGTGGCGCTGGGCCTGGCGGGCGTGGCGGTGATCGTGCGGCCCGCAGCCACCGGATTGAACCCGGGTCAACTGGTCGCACTGGCCGCGGCGGTAGGCTTCGCGGTGTCGGTGGTGATGGTCAAGTCGCTGACCCGCACTGACACGGCGATCCAGGTCAGCTTCTGGATGCTGGTGGTGCAGAGCGTGATCGGCCTGGTGCCCGCGCTGCTGGTCTGGCAGGGGCCGTCAACAGAAGCGTGGGGCTGGGTGGTGGCCGTGGCGTTCTGCGGTACGTTTTCGCACTACTGTTTCGCCCGCGCTATGCAACATGCCGACGCCACGGTGGTGGTGCCGATGGACTTCCTGCGCGTGCCGCTGACCGCAGCGGTGGGCTGGGCGGTGTATGCCGAGCGGGTGGACCTGTTCACCGCAGTGGGCGTCGCGCTGATCCTGGGGGGTAACCTGCTGAATCTGCGGCGCGCACCTGCGGTGAGCTGAGCGAGCACGGGCCGGCGCCGCCGGGCGCATGACTGCTTTCGAAAGCAGCGAACTTACCCTTTCGACCCTGACCTGACACTCACTGCCCTGAACTGGTCGGCAGAAAACAGTCGCTCGCGGTGGTGTCTCGCTGTATGCCGTAAGGCCGGATCACACCGCCGCCGCCACCTGCTGGGTGAAGTGCTGTGACGCGATTGCTGGCGTCGATGTATTGATGCGACCCCCATTGACAGGCGTGGTCTGCGGGTGGACCCTTGCCCTAGAGGCGTCCAGAGCTTGCGCTAATGTTTTTTGCACCGACCCAAGGAAAAGCCGGCGTGGGACTTGCCTAGCCTGGGCTTGGTGAGGCGCGCCTCCAAGCAGCGCCGCCCGCTTCCTTCCCGACTGTCACAAGGAGATTTCATGAAATTAATCCACATCGCAGCAGGTTTGCTGGCCGCCGGCCTGATGGCCGGCGCGCAAGCGGCCACTGCTCTCAGCGAAGGTTTCGACAGCTTCGCTGCCCTTGCCGGCGCGGGCTGGGTGCTGACAAATGCCAGCGCGCCCGTCGGACAGGCCTGGTTTCCGGGCAACAGTGGCATCTTCGCGGCCGATTCCGGTGACCCAGGCTCCTACATCGCTGCCAACTTCCTGAGCACCACGACCGACACCGGTGCCATCGACAACTGGCTGATCACCCCCGAGTTGACGCTGGGTGCAGGCCAGTTCCTGAGCTTCAAGACGCGCGCTTCCGATATCGGTTTCTTCGACCTCCTGGAGGTGCGTTTCAGCACCGGCGCCAGCATGGCCTTGGGCGACTTCAGCACACTGCTGGGCATCGTGGGCAACGCGGTCAGCGCCACCTACCCGGTTGCCGGCTGGGCCGCCTACACGCTGGCCCTGCCCAGCACCGCCACCGGCCGCATCGCTTTCCGCTACAACGTGCCTGTTGCGCTGAACGCCAGCTACATCGGCATCGACACGGTAGTTGTATCGACCGTGCCAGAACCGGCACCAGTGGCGCTGTTCGCCCTCGGCTTGGCCGGCTTGGCCGGGGCTGCACGCCGCCGTAAGCCCGCTGCCGTGGCGCTGCTGTTCGCCCTGACCGTGGCCGCGCCGATGGCGGCCCATGCCGGCAACGCATTGCGCGAAGTACGCGACCCCGTCACCGGTGAGATACGCGGCCCGAACGCCGCCGAAATGGCCGCCTTCCAGAAGGCCGAAGCGCAATTGCGCCTGGGCAGTAGCAAGGCCGCGACGAAGGGGCCAGTCGAGATTCGCTACCCAGACGGCACCGTCGAGACCAAGCTGGGCGAAGACACCATGATGTATTCCGTGGTGCGCGCCAATGAAGACGGCACGCTGGCCATGCACTGCCTGCCGGCAAAAGACGCCAAAGCTTTCGTGAAGTCGCCCAAGTCCGCTGCAGCTGCGGTTTCCAAGGCCAAGGCCGGCAAGGCGGGTCACAACCATGAATGAGACCTTCCAACCCTTCAAGTCGGCTGTTGCCGCGCTGGCCCTGGTTGGCGCCTGTATCGGCCTGGTTGGGGCTGCGCACGCCGCTGCCACCATCGTCATCAACAACACCAATGCAGCGGGCGTCGGCTTCAACGACCCCACGCCGGCCGCCCCCATCGGCGGTAACCCCGGCACAACCCTGGGTGAGCAGCGCCTTTTCGCCTTCACCTACGCGGCCAATGTCTGGGGCGCCACACTGACCAGCAACGTGCCTATCGTCATCAATGCCAGCATGACGGCGCTGACCTGCACGGCCACTTCGGCCACGCTGGGCAGCGCAGGGGCCACCAGCACCTTCCGCAATTTCCCCAATGCGCCTTTCGCGAATACCTTGTATTCCTACGCACTGGCCAACAAGCTGGCGGGCGCTTACCTGGGCACCCTGAGTGCGGCGCAGATCACCGCCAGCTTCAACTCCAACCTGGGCCTGAACGCCAACTGCCTGCCGGGCCGAACCTGGTACCTGGGACTGGACGGCAACCACGGCACCGACATCGACTTCATCCCCGTGCTGATCCACGAGATGGGCCACGGCCTGGGCTTCCAGACCTTCACCAACGGCTCCAGTGGCGCGCAGAGCGGCGGCTTCCCTTCGATCTGGGACCGTTTCCTGTTCAGCGTGGCAGACGGCCAACCCTGGTACCTGCTGACCAACGCCCAGCGTGCAGCCTCGTCCATCAGCAAGGAGGGCCTGATCTGGACCGGCCCTAATGTCACCGCCGCCATTCCCACCGTGCTGACTTTCGGCTTGGCCAGTGCAACCTTCAGCGGCCCGGCCTCCGGGGCGATGGCCGGCACCGTGCGGGTCGGCGAGGCCGACTTCGGACCGCCGCTGGGCACCTTGCCGATCTCGGGCGAAGTGATGCCGGTGACCGAGCAGACGGCCGGCGCCGGCGAAGGCTGCGAACCTTTAAGCGCTGTCAACGCCCGGGCGGTGAATGGCAAGGTGGCCTTCATCACGCTGGGCGTCTGCACGGTGGCCACCAAGACCAAGAACGCGCAGAACGCGGGAGCAAAGGCCGTGCTGCTGGCCGACACCGTGGCCGAGAACGCCGTGCAACCCATCCCTATCGGGGGCTGGGACAAGACCATCACCATCCCCACGGTGCGCATGTTCCTGACCGACGCCGTGAAGATGCGCACCAGCTTGGCCACCCGCGGGCGCACCGCGTCGGGTGTGTTCGCGGTACTGGGCCGCAACGGTGGCGCGCAGTACCAGGGCGCCGACCCGCTGGGCCGGGCGCTGATGTACGCCCCCAACCCTTACATCAGCGGATCTTCGGTTTCGCACTTCGACCGCACGATGTTCCGCAACCAGATCATGGAACCGAACATCAGCAACGACCTGGGCCAGTCGGTGATTCCGCCGCAAGACCTCACCTTCAGACTGTTCCAGGACATCGGCTGGTAAAACGTACCTTACCGATCCGGAATGCGCGCCTGCGGTCGCGCGTTTTTTATCCTATGCCACAAACCGGCGCCGCTTGGTGGTGCGTGATGTCCCGGCGTCGAGTAAGTGGTCAAGCCGGACAGGTTCAGATCCACATGCTCAGCGCGGCACTGCCGACAGCCAGGTCGGAACCGTATCGCCGACGAACTGCCGGCCTTCAAGCTGGATGTATCTGCTGGCCAGGCTCCACACGTCGTTCTGCTCGAGCATCTAGGCCCCGACCAGCCGCGTGATGGCTGCATCGTGGGGAAGTTGCCCGCGAGGTTCGTTCGACGCTTGATCTCGACATTGAGCCGACTCCAGCGTCACCGGTTGGCGGGTCGCCTGAACAGTCGCGGTTAGGCAGCGTCTGGCCGCTTGCGGCGCATGGCTGCAAGCCGGCGCATGAGGCGGTGCATGAGCCTGTAGACCCAAAGTGCGTGAGGATATTCTCGATGACGGCCGTTCCAGGATCGCCGCAATGATCTTCAGTTCGCCGCAATTCGGGTAATGCTCCATCGCCAACATAGGTCACGGATCTACCGCGCGACACCGGATCAAGCTACCCCGCAGCGGCCGTTGCTGAATGAGCCAGGAGCCGTCGCTGGCGACGGGCGGCTATTCCGTCAGCCGGTCAGTCGCAAACGCGACCGCGGTACGAGCGCCGCGAGCCGCTGCATGAACTCCAGCGGGCTCATCACCAGGTGCGTGGTGCCGTCGCGCCACGGCTAATTGGGCTTGAGCTCCACCTGCCCGGCGGCATTGAGCTGTACCCGCTCGTCGGACAGCGCCGGCCGGGTGATGTATCGGCACAGTTGCTCCAGTCGCTTGTGCTCGTGTGCTTCGACCCGCGCGGTCGCGTGATGGCTGAACCCGTCGGCGCCGGGGTTGGGGTTGGGGTCGGCCAGGTAGGTCTGGTCCATCTCCTTGATCAGCACGCCCCTGCGCGTGAGCATCTTCATCAGCCGGGCGATGACCGTCTGCAGCGGCGCGAGAAGATCGTCGCGAGGACGGAAGAGGACCGCCAGGATTTCCTGCGCCAGCGTGGGTTCTCGAAGGTGGAGACGCGGCGGATCGCCGAGACGGTACTGGCCGAGGAAGGCCGTCCGCCAGAGAGCGTGTTCGACTTTGTGCAGGGGATAACGGCCGTCGCCCGCTCGAAACCGCAGCAGGACGCGAAGCTGGTGGTGGAGGGGAAGGCGAAGGTGTTGTTGGAGAAGGTGGCGTAGGCTGGTTGTTTCGGAGGTGGCTCTGGGCTGGGTGGCCTTCCACCGATCACAAGGTCGAAGTCCGCTTCGAGCCCAAACCGACGACGAATGATCTCGCCGGGCCGCATGGACAGCGACACGTCCGCCACCGCGGCGCGTTCGCCGTAGTGCTTCTTCAGGCCTTCGGCTTGCAATGCGGATGCCGTGATCGATCTCATGCCACCAGCTTCCATTTGTCGATGCCGCAAATGATGACCGGCGCCGGGATTCGCGGCGCGCGGGCTGCGACGGACGGCAGCCGGCAGGCGCGAGTCGACGCCGGCCGGCGCCAAAATTCCGCGCCCAGCCGGCCTCGAGCAGCGCGCGCAGGCGGTCGATCGCCTCCAGCGCCTGGCGCACCAGCAGGGCCGGCCGCGCGCGGGAGGCGGGGGCATGCTCGGCGGGTGGCTCCGAGGCTCCCGTCAGGGCCCGACGCGTCGAGCGTTCAGCGGACGCGCGATCCGGGATCGCCCCACCATGCGCCGCCGAGGTAGGCGGCATTCCAGCCCGCGTGAACGACGATGCACAGCGCCAGGCTCCGATGTCGCTCATACAGAGCGCCGATCGCCAGCGCCGGGACGATGACCGTCGCGCCGACCAGCGGCCCCCGAGCAGCCGCATGCAGCGCGCCAAATGCCAGGGCGGTGGCGGTGACGGACAGCGTCGCCGGCCATTGCGGCGGACAAGCACCGCAGGACTCGGCACAGGTCCTCAAACCCGACTGGACGCCGCGGCGAAAGACGATCTCCTCCAGGATGGGATAGGCGAGCAAGGCCAGAACCAGTGTTCGCACCAGCCCGTCGGGCAGCGCGGCGCCGAAGCAGGCGCCCCAGGCAAAGCCCAGCGGCGCCAGCGCAAGACAGAAGACCAGATCGCGGAACGAGGCCGAACGGCTCGGCCGTTGCGCCGTCACGCCGTGGGCAGTGCGGTGTGACGGCAGCCGCCGCGGCGCGCCAGCGTGGCTGCCGCCAGTGCGGCCAGGGCCAGGAGCATCGGATCGAAGGGGTCGCCGAGGTGTCCGGCGGTGCAACCGCCGGCGCTGGCCGCCGTCGTCGTCGGCTGCGTGCCCGGGGGGGGCGTGGGCAGGACAGTCGTGTTGGCGACCGCGATCTTGACGATGTTGTCGGTGGGCTTGGCGTCGCCGGTGAGCGCGGCAAACTCGACCGCGACGGACCCCGTACCCGAATAAGTGACCGTGACCGCCGTCGTGCTCTTGCCGGGCAGGTTCGACAGCAGGCATTCGCGGTAGCTGTCGTTCACCACCGCGCAGGGCTTGCCACCGGCGCTCATCGCGCTGATCTTGACCGTGCCGTCGGCCACCGCGGAGACGAGCGGCGCGGTCGCCACCTCGCTGCTGAGGTTTTCTGCCACGAGGTCCAGCGTTCCCGAAGCATCGTTCTGTTGGGTCATTCTCAGCACCACATCCGGTGGGCGGTTGCCGCTGGGGACGCTGAAGCCCACTTGCTGCGTGATCCAGTCCACCGTCTGGTAGCCGCTGCCGACCGGGACGGTCAGCACGCCACCAGTACCCACCCCATGCGCCGCGTAGAACGCGCCCGGCGCCAGGCTGCTCATCGACGCGTAGTCGCCGGCCCGAGAGCGGTCGCTCGGGAGGGGATTGGGGCCGCTGCCCAGCACGACGGTGAACTCGCCGTGCGAGATGCGCTTGCCGCCCCCGATCTGCTGTCCCACGGCTTCGAGTCCTCCACGCGGCGTCTGCGGACTGCGCCACAGCATAGCCACGTACGGGTCGGCGGCCATGCCCGGGATGCCTAACTCCACCCGGTCGGGCTCGGTCGCGCCCAGCGGGTAGATGTCGTCGGCGGTGAAGGTGATGGCCAGGTTGCTGTTCGCGTCGACGGCCAGGGTGGGGTAGTACGCCCAGTGCGGCACGCTGGCTCGGTTGAACCGGCCTGCGGAGCCCGCACTGTCGCCGTACTGCAGCAGGCGCCCGTTTTCGCTCCACTGCATCCAGAATGCCAGCGGCACCTGGTTCGACAGGCTGCTGTAGGCCATGAAGACGCAGTAGACGCTGCCATTGCGGCGCACGCAGTCGAGCAGCCGGCTGTCGGCCTTGACGTCGTAGCCGTGAGGCTGCTGCACGAAGCCGGTGGGAATGGGTTGCCAGGCTGCACCCACCACCGCCAGCGGCCGCAGAGCCCAGGAGTTTCCCGAGGGGGCGAGCAGGCTCATGCGAGTGACCGGCTGAGCGAGGTCGTTGGACATGAGGACGAAGTTGCTTCGCGCCTGGTCGGGGTCGTCTGCGGCCACCACATCCGAGGCGCTGAGCTTGAACATCGTCGGCGAGGGCAGGGTCGAAGACGAGAACAGCGCTGCCTTGCTGAAGATGAAGGCCGCGCCCAGGGTCTGCGTGTCGACGGGGTTGGGACCGCCCGGGAAGGCGAAATAGTTGCCGGTGACGACCAAGTGAGTCGCGTTGCCGGCGATGTGGATGCGGTCGAGCCAACGGCCGTCGTAGACCGCATTGAACTTGCGCCGGTACCAGCCGCTGCCCGAACTGCCGCCGCGCGACACTGCCACCAGCAGATTCGATGTCGGGCCGGACCCGTCCAGCGCCACGATGACCCAGCGGTCGAACTTCTCGTCGCGGTAGACCACCGGGTCGAACGGGTGATTGGTATCGGGCGTCACAGGATTGCCTGTCGCCGCGTCGAGCCAGAAGTCGCGCGCCAGCTTCTCGTAGCTGGGGATCAGGCTGTTGCCCCAGACGCCGTAGGCGCTGTTGGTGACGATGACCTTTTCCTGCGTCGCGGCAGACACCGCCATGTGGGTGTCGGCGGGCACCTCCCTATTCTGTGCCGGACCGCGATAGAACATCAGCACCTGTCGGAATTGCGCTGCCTGATTTGCGGTCGACTGGGAGGCGAAGCCGTTGAGGCCCGCTGAACTCACCACGCCGACGCGGTTGATGTCCAGGAATACGACAGGGTCGACGCTGGCGCCAGGCTTGAGCAGGGCATTGCGCTTCTTCGATTGCAGTTCGCCGCGGTAGGCGTGGTCCAGGGGCAGCGCAGTCCATGGCCGCAGCGCGCCCGCCGCCCGTTCCTGCGTGTCGACGCGGTCGATCGTGCCGCCCTTGATCCACGCAAATGCTGCCGCGGCCGCAACGCTCAGCGCGACCGCAGCGATGGACAGCCTTCGAGTCGTGTTGGCCTTGATGATGACGCTCCCCGTTGCTGATTCGTGCCGATCGAGCGGCACCCTGTCCGCCTAGCGGCTTCTGTCGCGACATACGTCGCCGGTCTTGTCGCAGCTTGAGCGGCATTGGGACAAGGTCGCGCGCGACTCCTGCAGTTGGCTGGCGCTGGCGTTGGCCAGGTTGGTTCGCTCGGCCTGCGTCTTCGGCTTGGCGAGGACGCTGCCCAGCGCCCTTCCCAACTCCGCCGACTCGAAGCTGTCCTTGCAGCCGTCGAGGCAATAGTTCTGCTTCGTCAGGCAGGAGGCGCTCGACAGGTCGACCGGCGGCCGGCGACTGCCGCTCGCGCAGGAACTCAGGGTGGTCGCGGCAGCGACAGCGACGAGCAGCAGGGCGGCACAGCGCACGTGCGGCCGCGGCCTGGAAGCGAGTTCGGTCATCGGCGCCATCAGCAAGCCTCTTCGAGTCGTCGGGGACGGGATGGGAGCCGCTCGCGAGGCCGGCTGCAGGAATCGTCGGAGTGGGATGCGCTTTCGCTCTAAAAGCGTGTGCCGCTGGTCGACCGGTCGCACTCGTACGTGTAGCAGGCGTCGCGCATCTGACCGCTGACCCGGCTGAGGTCGCTCTGGCGCCACTTGAAGAAGCTGGGCGTGACCTCGCACAGGTAGCCGTCGCAGCGTTTCTCGTTGATCCAGACCGAGACCGTCTTGCGGATCCTCTCCCAGCCGAAGGCTTGGCAGGCCGAGGTCGAGACCGCGGCTGACGATGAGTTGTTCCGGGTGGCGCCGCCGCCGCCGGGGCTCGAGAGGTGGGACGACGAATTGGCGCTGCTGCTGCTCGTGCCGCCGTCGGCGGCGATCACCTTGCAGCTCAGCACGAGATCGGGGGCGCGGGATGGCACGAGGTAGTCGGCCTCGGGCGCCGCTGGCGGACGGTAGGCAGCGGCTAGCACCTTGGCGCTGCCGTTCATGAATTCCTCGTTGTGAAACTCGAGACCGCGCCCGCCGTCGAAGACCTCGACATTGCCCGTGATGCGGTCGCCCTGCTTGAATGCGCCGCCGCCACCGCCGCTGGAGCGGATGACGGCGCCCGAGTAGCGGCTCGAGGTGGCGGTTTCGGCATCGATATAGAAGCGGACCACGGCGCTGTTGTGGGTGGTGCCGGGTTCACAGTCGCTCTCGGCCGCCCGATTGCTGCCGCGGAAGACCGCCTCACGGCGGCGCTGGATGTCCATCGTGAATGCCAGACGACCGTTGTTCGCATCGCGCTCGACCGCTACCGAGCGCTTGATGCCGATCTCCCACACGCAATTGCCTTCGCGCCCGCCATCGACGCCCTGGCCGGTGTAGGTGTTGCCTTCGGTGGATTTGAAAGTCTGGCCCCATGCCGCGGACGGGCCGGCAAGCCAAAGGGTGCATGCGGCGGTCAATGCACTGACGGCTCGAACTGCAGGCTTCATGCGTTGGGCGCCCTCTCGGCCCATTACCCGGGGCAGTCGGCATTTTGCCGGCGGGCATTTTGTTGTAGTGTGATTCTATTGGCGCACGATGCGCCGAATCATCTAGTGTTTGTACGGGTGCCGGCCATTTGACTCGCTTCGACGCGACCCGCTGGGCGCGGGTGCGTGAGATCGAGACCCCCGTTTCGTCGTCCGAGCATGCCGACCTGCATCCTGCGCTTTCCAGGCTGCTCTGCGCGCAGGCGATGTTCGAGCGCCGCTTCATGCCGCCGCCGCGCCGGGGCCCAAGCCGCAGAGCGCAGCGAGGAGTTCGACATTGGCGGCCGCTCCCGGTTCGTCGAACAGCGCCAGTTCCTGCGGCACCAGGCCGATGCGGCGCTGGCAGGCCTGCCGTTGCGCGCCAGGTCCAGCGCGCCCACGCTGACGCGGCCGGCGTCGGGCAGCGTCAGCCCGCAGAGCAGAGGCCGCTGTCCACGGATACACCATCGAGTAGCGGTTGTCGGCACTGCCCCAGGGTTCGCTCTTGCTCGGCGGCAGGAAGAGTGGACGGGCGCCTATTCTTCAGCGACGATCCCGGCCGCCCAGAGGCGGGCGGCCGCCGCGAAGATCGATGGTCCCACGAGCTTGCCACCGTCCTGGGCCAGGTGCACCCATGCCAGCGTGTCGTGGTGGCTGCCAGGCAGCAAGTCGCGCGATCGTTCGGTCACCAGCCACGTATGCAATCTGGCGTACTTCCGAGGATGCTGCTGCTGTGTCCTGGCGAGGCCGACCAAGTCGCCGTATCCCTCCGCGCGGCGGGCCGCCTTCATGCTCACGTAGGCGGTGCCCAAATCGGGACTCAGCCCATCCGGCGCCGTGGCGCTGAAGCCGGCGGGCAGTCCGCTCCAGGCGCCGTCGAGGTAACGCCGGCAATGGCCCAGCTCATGCGCGGCCATGAGTTCAAGCGTGGCGTCGAGAAGGTCCGGCTCGATGCGGTCGAGCGTGACCTGAGCTTCCGCGTTGCCTCGCATCGAGAGCACGAGCTTGCAACGGCCGTCCACGAAAGCCAATGCCAGGGGCGCGGCGCCGGGGCTGGCCTGCGGCTGCACGACGATGTCCAGCGGCAGGTTCTCATTCCTGAAGAAGGCTCGAGGATTCGCGTTCGCGCTCGTCAGTCGCGTTTGAACGGCGGGGCAAGGGCAGGGGCTCACAATACCCGAGGTTGCAAGCGTAGTGAAGAACGATTCGCCCGGTCTCTTGACGGCACTGCAGAGCGACGGAGACCGACCGTGCCGACACCGATAGCCTTGCTGCCATGGCGCCACCTGCTGCTTGGCAGCGTGCTGAGCGTTTCAGGCTTGTCGTCGGGGCAGGACAGGCCTCAGATGCCAGCGTTGCCGCCCGCCGTGGTGCTGTTGGTGGCAGAGCCCGGCGTACAGGCTGCCGAAGCGCCGGCTCAACTGCCCACCGCGGGCGCGCAACCCAGCTTCAGGTTGAGCGCCGACGATCTGGCCCGACTGACGCAGGGCCCTGGCCTGGCGGCCGGTGTGACGGCAACAGATGCCCAGCGGCCCGTGCTGCACGCGGCCCTGCGTCCCCTGGTCGGCGTGACCTATCCGACATGGATCTTGTTCAGCTCGGCGCTGCGGGCGCACCTTTGCCGTCACATGGAGGGGCTGAGAAAGGCCAGCGGCGACCCGGCTGTTAGCCCTGAATTGCGTCACAGCGACTGCGCGACTGTGGGCCTGTCGGCGCCAGGGCCTTTGACCAAACTGCCGCAGTTGGCCAGGTCCTACGCCGAACTGAGCTTTACGCCGGCGCAGTCATGGCAAATCGCCTTGCTGGCCCGCAAGCCCGCAGTGGTCGTGTCGGCACCGACCGTGACCCTGGCCGCGAAGCCCGGCTGCGCATGCAATCAAGGGCGCAGCCCCGACATCGTGGTCGGCTTTGTGCCCATGCAATCCCTGGGCTTTGGCGCGACACCCGTGGACTTCGGCCTCTTCGATCGTCTGTCGGTTATCGGCCCGCGGCTTAACGAGGCCGGCGTGATCGTCAAACCCGCGGCCTGGGACCGGAACAGCCAACTCATGGCGCGCACGGCGCTGCGTCACGGGACGCAGCTGGACGTGCTGCTGCAGGTCGGCGCCGGGCCGCTTGGACCGGGCTCGGCCGAAGCCAGCGATGAGACGCAGATCCGCCTTGCGGCCCGCGCGGCCGTGGCCCTCGTCAACCTGGAATTGGACGATGGCCTGGCAAGGCTGCGGCCCCTGGCGCTGCCGATGTGGAAAGAGGCCCGGTACGCCTTCGGCGGCCTGACGCTGATGTTCGACGGCTCACCGGCTACCGACCGCGCCGTGGTCGCAGGAAATCCGGCCCTCGGTACTTGGGCCCGCAGCTGGGTGCTGGCGGTGATTGACGCCATGCAGGCTTCGGGCCGGCCGATGGCGCTGAACCTTGTGGTACCCGATCATTGGCTTGGCGCTGCGGGTGCGTTCGGGCCCGCCGACTTGATGGAGTACGTTGAAGCGGCCGAGTTGCCAGGCAATGCGCTGGTTCCCGAAGGTGCCGACACCGGACGCTACCGGGGCCGCAGCGACATCACTGTTCGCTTTCTGGTGCTGCTGCGTGAGCCCATATCTGCGAACAAAAAGGCATTGCTCGCGCAACTCGATGTAGACCAAGAGGTGCGGGGCCATCGGCGCGGCGCGCTGCTCAACGCCATCGTTCCAATCGTCTTCCACGCCTCGGGCGCGGATTCGGCCGCGTTGAGCGAGCAAGCTCGGCAGCAGATCGACGACGACCTGGCCTACTTCAAGTGGAACTATGGAGGTGTCGGCCTCTGGACCTTGCCAATCGTGGGCGAGTCGGCCAGTGACGCGCTGCTCGCCGCACTTAGCAGCCAATTCCTGCCGCCCGATGGCGGCGGCTGGTCCGGCAGGCTCTGCAACACGGTCTGCCCGCAGCGCACGCTGCTGCGCTTGTTTTGGCAGGTGCTGGTGCTGGCTGCCGCCTGTGTCTTTGGCGTGCGACTTTGGAAAGCGCGTGGCGGTCTTGTGAGCGGCGCCGGGGCCTCGCTGCCGTGGACGCTGCTGGCCTGTGCCGTGCTGCTCAGTGCCGTCCTGTTCGGCTGCGACCCCGTTCTGACGGACCTGCGCAACTCAAACCTGCCGCTGTGTCTGCTGCTTGCTGCCGCGACGTTCGCCTTCGCCAGATGGCGTTGGCGTCGCAGGGCTCCTCTGCGCCTGTGAGCCCGGCTCGCCACACGTGCCGCGATTGCTGCATCGTGTGGGTCAGCAACGTCAGGCCTGCGCCGCGCCTCAATCGCTCCGATTGCCGTCCACCCGTGGGTCCGCGCCTCTGTGGCACCTCGTTCTGGTGATCGGTTTGTGAGTGCTTCCGGCGCAGCGTCGACCATACGAGTTGCCAGGAAGCTGCCAGAGGTGATCAGTCCTTCGCGGTGACCCTCCCGCCCCTTGCATCGCAACTAGCGCGGATACACACTAACAACACTTCGACAATTCCGCGAGGAGGCATGGTGATCTTGCAGAATACCAAAGAGACGCGAAGCGGGCTCCTCGCCGACCTCGCGCGCGAGAACGTACTGGTCTCGCGGGGCGCACTGAAGCCCGTCCAAGAGCTTGATTTCACCAAGCTCGTTTCGATTCACGACCACGAGGAGCGCTACCTACGCTTCATTCTGGTTTCAAATCTTGTGTCGATTTCACGCGCGAGGTCGCATGCATACGGAGGCACGCCGAAGGTGAACGAAACTGACGTGCGCACGGCGCTGCTAATGCTCGGTGCCGCCGTACAGGGCGCACCCGAGGAAGCGATCTCCACGGCGAACAAGAAGCTCCTCATCCTGCATTGCCCGTATTGCCCGAAGGCATCACGGAAAGCTACGGCTTGATGCGTCATGGACTGGAAGAGCCTCGTCGAGTTCAACAAGTACACGGTCGCACTTGCTGCGGCCGGTTTTGCATACACGCTTGAAAAGTTTGTGCCGATGCCGACTGCGGAGGGGCGGTGGTTCGTGGTCCTGATCCTCTGCACCTTCTTGTTGTCCCTGCTTTTTGGGATCCTCATCTTCGCCACGGCGACGACTGCACTGAGCGCTGACGAGGGCGTGAAGAAGACTGCCGAGGAGCGTATGCCCTGGTACGGAATTCCGCACCTCGTCCTTCTCGGCGCTGCCATGCTCGCGGTCGGCGTCATGCTCATCCTGCGCGTACTTGCCGATCCACCGAAGCCGGTGCCGGTGGCTTGCTGCTGCGTAGCTGCGACAGCTTGCGTGAGCCCGCCGAGCGCGGCGGGGAAGTAGCCGGGGGTTGTGGGAAGGTCAGCCCGCAGCCTCTCTCAGCAACGGGCTGACGCCCGCTGTCCTTCTGTGTTTTCAGTCGTCAGGTACACGTCGGATCTGATGTATGGACGCACGAATGAACTGTCTCGCCCATTGCCACCGTCGGCGAGGGGCGTCAGCACCAGTTCGAGACTTTGGGATGCAGCCGTGCAGCCACGGCTCTTCTCGGGCGTCAGCTGCCACCCGTGAATGACCGCTGTCGCCGAACGCTGGTTTATCGAAGAGTTCAGCGAACGTCAGGTGCCAAGGTGGATCGGTCAGTCGACCGGAAAATCTCCAAGGGCTCCTTGAGGCTCGGCAGCGCATGTTCGGTTGATCGCGTTTTGGGTGGACGGCCTGCATCGGCTGTCGATCGGCGCCGCAAGATCGTGGCCGACCGCTTTGGAGAACGGTCGCGTTCGGGCGGCCGAAACCCTATGGCGGCTGCACTTCGAGACCGGTTACTGGCGCGACAATTTCCTAATCAATCGTACGTCTGGAAGTGGCCGGGACTGCGAGTTCGCAGTGCAGCTCGACAGCGGCCCTTCGCTTCAACTCGGGGTGAGCGGCTGATCTTTCAGGGCGCGAGCTCAACCTCCCGACCGCGAAGCGACATTCGAGGCCCGAATCCGTCGGCCTGGAGCGGCAGCTCGGACAATCCCGCTGTCGCCAGCAGGAGGCCACGCCCGACCGACCTGGGTCAAACTCGGGCCATGAACCCGATCGAAACCTTCAACTGGGGCCTGATCGGGCCCGGCGGCATCGCCCATCGCTTCGCTGCGGCCGTCAACGGCCTGCCCGCGGCACGGTTGCAGTCCGTGCTGGCGCGCGACGCCGAGCGCGGCGCCACCTTCGCCCGGCAATGGGCGAGAGAAGGCACCGCCGTACCCACGGTGCACACCGAACTGCAAGCGCTGTTGGCCGACCCTTCCGTGCAGGCCGTCTACATCGCCACGCCGCACGACAGCCACGCGCGCCTGGCCAGCGCATGCCTTCGCGCCGGCAAGCCGGTGCTGTGCGAGAAGCCGCTGACGCCCACGCTGGCGCAGACCCATGCCCTGATCGAGCTGAGTGCCACTCACCGCGTGTTCCTGATGGAGGCCCTGTGGTCGCGCTTCCTGCCGGTGTATGACCAGGTGGCTCAATGGCTGCGCAGCGGGACCATCGGCGCGGTGCGCACGGTGCAGTCCAGCTTCTGCTTCAACCTGCCCTTCGACGCCCAGCACCGTGTCTTCAACCCGCAGTTGGCCGGTGGCGCGATGCTGGACATCGGCATCTACAACCTGGCGCTGACCCGCTTCGTGCTGGAAAACAGCCTGGGTGCTTGCCCCGAGCCCGAGCGCATCGCGGCCAGCGGCACGCTCGCGCCCACGGGCGTGGACCTGCGCGTGCGCGGGACGCTGGTCTTTCCCGGCGGCGTCATCGCGCAGTGGGTCTGCGGCTTCGATGCCACCTCGGACAACGCGCTGTTGGTAAACGGCGAACACGGCAGCATCAGGCTGCCCATGCGCTTCTGGGAAGGCACACGCGCCGTGCTGGCGTTGAAGGACCAGGCCGAGGTCGTCTGCGAAGCGCCGTTCCGTATCAACGGCTTCGAGGGCGAGGTCGAGGAAGCCATGCGCTGCATCGGCGCCGGTCAGTTGGAGAGCCCGCGCATGCCGCACGCCGAGACATTGGCGCTCGCGCGCTGGAGCCACGAAGTCCTGCGCCAGTTGGGCGTGCGGTACCCATTCGAATGACGTGACGCGGCGGCCCAAGTGCTCCTCGACACTGCAGATCTCCCGCACCACTGAGACATGACTCACGCGTCAGCGGCCCAGTAGTTCGCGGACCCGAGCCGCGCGCCGCCTCGAAGCCGCCCGGTGTGCTGCCCGCGTGAGGTACCTGCATGGTCGGCGATCGGCTGGTGATCTCGTCGGAACGCCGAGAAGTTCCAGTCAGCCAATATCCGTTGGTGGCCGACACGGAGAGATCGCCCTTGCCGAGGCTGACGGTCGAGATGAATCTTCAGGGTCATCCGCTGCGAGGGCTCCGACCAGGTGCCCTGATCAACGCACGGCCAATGTCGAAGCGATGACTTGGCGATGGGGAATTGCACGGATGATCAAGGGAACATCACGACCTCCTCAGCACGGTCGCATCGAGAGGTGATGTGCCCGCACGGCCGCTCAAGCCACATCCGGTATTCGGCGTCGCGGCACGCTGCCGCAGGCCGCCTCAGTGTTTGTATGTCGGCTTCGCTCGCGCGCCGGTCACCAGGGCAGGGGTTCGGTCTTGATGTCTTTTTCCCAGAGGGCCAGGATGGCATCTACCGTGCGCCCGTCCAGTTTCACATCCGACGCCGCCATGTTGTCCAAGACCTGCTGCGGCGACCTGGCCCCAGGGATCACGGTCGCGATCTGCGGCTGCGACAGTGCATAGCTCAGTGCGCCGTGCGCCAGCGGTAGTCCGGGGGGCAGCAGCCCAGCGAACTGCGCCACGAGTGCTGCGCGACGCGCGATGACCTGCGGCGACCAACGATCGCGCACGCCGTCGAAGCGGCTGCTGGCGTCGTAGCGACCTGCCAGCCAGCCTGAGTCCAGTGGCACCTTGGCAATGAGACCCATCCCTTGCGCCGCCGCGCTGTCCAATCCCGCCCTGACGTCTTGGTGGAAGGCGTTGAAGAGCAACTCCAAGACCGAACAGCCCGTGGTCTGCATGGCGGTTTGCATATCCGACAGGGTGTCCACAGACACGCCGTAGGCGCGCAGCACACCCTCCTGCTGCAGGGCGGCCAGCGCCTCATAAAGACCGCTGCGCCGGCCGTCCAACCACTCAGGTGACGGGTTGTGCACCACCAGTACGTCGAGGTAGTCGGTCTGCAGCCGCTGCAGAGTCGCTTCAATGGCCGGTCGCAGCGCGGCGACGCTGAAGTCTGCGGGCCCTTCAGCCGGATGGCCGAACTTGGAGCACAGCACTACCTGCGAACGCCGGCCCTTCAGTGCCTCGCCCAGCAGGCTCTCGCTGCGTCCGGCGCCATATCCGGGCGCGGTGTCGAAGAAGGTGCAGCCCTGGTCCAGTGCTGCCTGCACGATCCGGTGCGCCTCCCGGCTGTCCTGCGTACCCCAGTCGCTGCTGGCAAGCTGCCAGCAACCCAGGCCGATCTCGCTGACGGTAAGGCCGGTCGTGCCCAAAGTGCGGTGCTTCATGCGCGAATTGGATCATGCGGCTCAACACCAGCCGATGCTTCGAAGACATTGCGGTCTTGTTCTTTTCGGATCAGCACACCCCCAGTAGTGGTGGACAGCCGGTACGGTAACCAAACAGCTGCTTGGAGCATGGCTACGGCTTGTGCATTGCCGCTTGCCGTTGTGTGCGCACTCTCACCAGACGACCGCCGCCCAGAGTACGGCGCGAGGGCGGTGAGTTGAGGTGCCAAAAAGCGGCCCGAACTCACCGACAGGCACTGGCCGGGACGAGCCAAAGCGGAGTTAAAGTTGGTTGCTGTAAACCAGTCATCCGAGGCGGGCCAGCAAGGGAAATTCAGGGCGGATCACCAGGGGCCGGTTATGGCCGACTACCGCCACTGAGGGTCGGCTCCGCGGACACGCCACCATACCCACCTGAAAGCCAAGCCCTCCATCGTGACACCAGCCCCGACGCTCAACGGCGAGGCCAGAGGCCACTCCGGTTGGCCGCCAAGAAGCTGGGGCGGCCCGGTGGTGCTTTGACGTATGACAGCTTCGTCTAGTGGCAGTAGGCTTCCGTACGGTGGTGCAGTGCCGAGACGGCGGCCTCGTGGTCGCCGATGATCGAGCGGGACTTTCCTTGACTAGTTCGTGCGGATGGCCCGTGCCCTGCAATGGGCTTAGGATCGGATTCTGTTCGTACGCTGGAGGCGACATGAGCCAAGACATCCCCTTGCCCACTTTCCGCGTCGAGCCCGGCACCTCAATCGCCCAGGCCGAGCCCTGGAACACCCACCCGGTGACGCTCGACTCGCCGGCGCTAGAGGTGATGACGGACCTGACTCTGGTCAAGGCGGCCACCGTTCACCCCACGACCGGCCTGCGCCAAGCCGAGCAGGCGATGATCTATCTGGGAGTGCGCATGCTCTTCGTTGTCAGCGAGATGCCAACCATCGAAGGCCTGATCACCAGCACGGACCTGCGCGGCGACAAGCAGATGCGCGTGGTCAGCGAACGGCACTTGCGTTTCGATGAACTCTGCGTGGCCGACGTGATGAACGAAATCTCGCTCCTGGACGCGGTGGACCACGCACGCATCAGCACCGCTCGCGTCGGTCACCTGGTGGCCACGCTGCAGCATCTTGGACGTAACCACCTTTTGGTGGTCGAGCAATCCGGCGCGCAGGCCTCGCACCGCGTGCGCGGCGTGATCTCGCGCTCGCAGATCGAGAGGCAACTGGGCACGACGATCGAAATCACGCCGATAGCCAATAGCTTCTCCGAAGTTGAGCGCGCGCTGTTCTAGAAGGCATCGCCCGGTTCGGCGCACTGGCGGAAAACGGCCGTTCGCGAAGGTCGGTTCATGGCCGTTGAACTAAACCGCTGACGCGGTGGTGGTGCGCGTCGACATTCGGGCGGCAGTGAGTCGTACCTTCGTCCCTGGGGACTGTTCCCCGGACCTCGGAGACGACCATGACACCACTGCGCCAACGCATGATCGATGCGATGGTGTTGCGCGGCTTTGCTGCGCGCACCCAGGAGACCTACCTGTCCGCCGTCGGGCAGATGGCCAGGCACCACCACTGCAGCCCTGCGCTGCTCAGCGACGAGCAGGTTCAGGCGTACCTGCTGCAGGAGCGTCAGCGCTCGCGTTCCACCGTCAACATCACTTCCTGCGCCATGCGCTTCTTGGTCTGCGATGTGCTGGGCCAGGATCAGCGTCGTGCGCAGATCCCCATGGGCCGCAACCCGCAGCGGCTGCCAGAGGTGCTCTCGCGCGCCGAAGTGGCCGCGCTGCTGGGCGCACCTCTGTCGCCCAAGGCCAGGATGTTCCTGACCCTGGCCTACGCCACCGGTCTGCGGCTGAGCGAGCTGTGCCAACTGCGTGGCTGCGACATCGACTCGGCCCCCGACCGCATGTGCATCCGCGTCATCCAGGGCAAGGGCGGCCAGGATCGCTACGCGCTGCTGACCGTTGAGCTGCTGACCGACTTGCGGCTGTACTGGCGCAACTGCCGTGCAGGGGCGTTCAGGGCATCTCCTGTATCGGAGGTGCGGTGCGGCCTACGACGACCTTCGTCTTCCATACCAACTACTGTTCGAGAACCTCCAAGTCGTAGGCGTACCCACCACCTGCGCGTTTCGCCTGATACATCGCCTTGTCCGCACTGGCAATGAGTAATTTGTCCGAGCTTCCGTTGCGCGGGAAAATCGAGATTCCGACGCTGCATCTCACGCTGATCTTGATCGGCCCGGCAGCTGTCTCAAGATCAAATGGTTCACCAACGCGAGCGATGATCTTTTCGGCGATCCGCGATGCATCCGACTCTTTCTGCAGCTCCATCAGAAGGTATAGAAACTCATCACCGCCGTGGCGACTGACGGTGTCGTCCTCGCGTGTCATGCTTTTCAGCCGAGCTGCAACCGTTTTTAGCACCTGATCTCCCGCAGTATGTCCATGCGAGTCGTTGATGCCCTTGAAGCCATCCAGATCGATGAACATCACCGCGAGCGTCCTTCCATGCCTTTTCGCCTGAGCGAGCCCATGCTCGAGGCGGTCGTTGAAAAGAGTGCGATTTGGCAATGAAGTGAGTGGATCATGAAGAGAAGCGAGACGCGTCGCCGCAGTTTCCTGATGCGCGATTTCCAGCTGTTGCTCAAGCAAATGCCGCTCGTGGATCTCGACCCTTAAGGCCTCGTTCACTTGGGTCAGGTCGTCTGCGCAAAGCTGCACCTTGGCTTCCACGGCTTGGCTTTGCTCAAGCGCGTCCTCCAGGACGGGCTGCGCGGGGCCGTTTGAGAGCGACTGTTCAAGCGTTGAATTCACGGAGGACAACTCGGACGCACATTCGGCGACCGTGCCGTGGATTTGTTCGCTCTGATCGACGACAACTTTCAGTGTCTGCAGAAATGGAGCGTCCACAGTCGCTTTGATCAGGCTACTCATCTATTACACCAGCGCATGGTTGATCTCTAGTTTGCCGATTGGTAAGTCAAAAAAGCATCTCACGGGAAAGCAAGCGAGTCTGTTCGTGAACGCACCGGCGCTTCGCTGGCCTCAAGCACTCCGATTCGGTCGCTTCAGCCACTACCCACCTGGCGCCGCCTTTGCGGGTATGGTGAAGTGAAACGTCGAGCCCTGCCCCAACACGCTATCTACCGCGACGTGGCCGGCGTGCGCTTCGATGAAGTTCTTCACGATGGCCAGACCCAGTCCCAGGCCGGACCCGGTGCCGGCCTCGCCGCCGGACTCGCCCTTTTCGAAGACCTTTTCAAGCAACTCGGCGGCAATGCCCCCTCCGTTGTCGCTGACCCAACACTCTACGATTCCCTGGGTCGCCGTGGCCTGCGCGCCGATGATCACTTCGCCGCCCGGCGAAAACCGGATGGCGTTGGCGATCAGGTTCTGAAACACCCTCCTGAGCAGTCTGGCGTCTGCAAACACGACCAGATCATCGGGCACGCGATTGCGTACCTTCGTATGCGACGCGGTCGCTACCGTGTCCAGATCGTCGAGTAGAGCTTCCACCAGCGGCCACAGATCGAACCAGCGCAGTTCGACCTTGACGCCGCTGTCAGCCAGCAGATTCGAGTTCTCCTCGAGCACTTTGCCAATCAGGTCTTGAAGCTGCCGCACATTGCGGCGCAGCGACTTCAGTATCCGCTGGGCATCATCGCCCAAGGCCTGCCCGGACAGACTCTTCTCAAGCGACCGACCAGTCAGCGAGATCGCAAACAGCGGCGTGCGTAGGTCGTGTGCAACGAAGGACAGGTACTCCTCACGGCGCTGCTGTACCTCGAGCGCCTGCTGGCTGGCATAGGTTTTCACGGCCTGGCCGATCGCATTGTCGAAGATCCGGTTGATGACATGGAAAGGCCTGCCTTGAAGGTTGATGCGACGCTGGATCGCCAGGTCGTGGATGCATCCACGCAAGATGTTGTATTCCGCCACCACCTCCTCGATGTCGAAAGAATCCTCCAGCCGCTGCATCCCGTGGGCCATCGGGCTGGCTTCAGCGAGCGCTTCTGGGATCGTCTGCTCGGGATTGGTCTCGAGCGCAGATGCCAACTCTTCGAGCAGGTCTGGGATGTGGTCGTTGAGAGTCGGGCTGTCGAGGTGTCTCGCCGATGGGAGCTTTCTCACCTCCATTCGCCAGGCGAGCAGCAACTCATCGCGGTCGTCTCTGACCATGTGGGCCAGCGCTTGCAGGGTGGTCAGCGTCACTTGTACATGCCTTCTCGTTGAGTCGGGTCACGACGCTGAATGCCGAGGCTAGACTGACGGCGGCCAACGGGTCTTGGCGCCCAGCGAAAACTAAACCAATTATGGCGGCATGCCCACCAACGATCTCATGCCACCCGTGTATGCCCGCTTTGCGGCATTCAGTTCGACGCACCAATGGTCTGCAAAGGGTCGTTGAACTAAACCGCTAACGCGGTGGTGGTGCGCCGCGAGTTCCGCGCGGCAGTATGTCGTACCTTGGTCTCGGGGACTTTTCCCCGGACCTCGGAGACTTCGATGACACCACTGCGCCAACGCATGATCGATGCGATGGTGTTGCGCGGCTTTGCTGCGCGCACCCAGGAGACCTACCTGTCCGCCGTCGGGCAGGTTGCCAAGCACCACCACTGCAGCCCCGCGCTGCTGAGCGACGAGCAGGTTCAGGCCTACTTGCTGTACCTGCTGCAGGAGCGTCAGCGCTCGCGATCCACCGTCAACATCACCTCCTGCGCCTTGCGCTTCCTGGTTTGCGATGTGCTCGGCCAGGATCAGCGTCGGGCGCAGATCCCCATGGGTCGCAACCCGCAGCGGCTGCCCGAGGTGCTGTCGCGCGCCGAGGTCGCCGCGTTGCTGGCCGCACCTTTGTCGCCCAAGGCTCGCATGTTCCTGACCCTGGCCTATGCCAGCGGCCTGCGCCTGAGCGAGTTGTGTCAGCTGCGCGGCTGCGACATCGACTCGGCTCCCGACCGCATGTGCATCCGCGTCATCCAGGGCAAGGGCGGCCAGGACCGCTACGCGCTGCTGACCGATGAACTGCTCGCCGACTTGCGGCTGTACTGGCGCAGCTGTCGTGCAGGGGCCAAGTCCTCGGACTGGTTGTTTCCTTCGCGCTCGAACCCGGCGCGTGCCATCGACCGCGCCAGCGGCCAGCGTTATTACCACCTTGCCCGCGACGCCGCCGGCATCACCAAGGTCGGCGGCATCCACACCCTGCGCCATTGCTTTGCCACGCATTTGCTGGAAGCCGGCGTCGATCTGCACGGCGTGAGCAAGTTGCTCGGCCATGCCCATCTCAGCACCACCAGCCGCTACTTGCGCATGGCACGTCCCGGCTACAGCGCCGGGGGTGACGCGCTGGCCCTGTTGTCGCAGTTGCCCAGGACTCCACCACTGCCGCCAACTCCACCGCCAGCCCCGTCGTCGCCGCCGTCGCCGCCCCGGCACTGAGCTGCCAACGCTGTGAGCGCCACCCTGGCCGAGGTGCTGCGCACCTTCGGCCCGGCCTACCTGAACCAGCACTCTCTGAGCACGGCTCAAGCACGTGCCTGGCGGGCCATCGTCGCCTGTCGCACCCCCGCCCTGGGTGGCCAGGTGCAGCAGTGCGACCGGTGCGGGCGCGAGCAGCGGCTGTTCCGTTCCTGCCGCAACCGGCATTGCCCGCAGTGCCAGAGCGGCGCGCGCGATGCCTGGCGCCAGGCCCAGCTGGCCGAGTTGCTGCCGGTGCCGTACTGCCATCTCGTCTTCACGTTGCCCCATGCCCTGAACAGCCTGGCGCAATTCCATGCCCGCTGGGTCTACCGCACCTTGATGCAGTGCGTTGCGGCCACGCTCACGGAGTTCGCCGCCAACCCCCGCTGGCTGGGCGCCACGCCCGCCTTTACTTTGGTGCTGCACACCTGGACGCAGGACCTGCGCCAGCACATCCACGTGCACGCGCTGATGGCCTGTGGCGGGCTGGATAGCCAGGGCCAGTGGTGCACGCCCAAGCGCAGCCCGACCTTCCTGTTCCCCGTGTATGCCCTGTCCAAGGTGTTTCGGGGCAAGTTCCTCGATGCCCTTCAGCTCGCCAGCCAGGCCGGCACGCTGTTGCACGATCCGGCCAGCACCGATGCCGCGCGCCAGGCTCGGCTCCTCCAGCTCAAGCTTCACGACTGGGTGGTCTACGCCAAGACGCCCCTGGCCGGGCCCGAGGTGGTGCTGGACTATCTGTCGCGCTACACGCACCGCGTGGCCGTCTCCAACGAGCGCATCGTGGGCATCGACGGCCAGGCCGTGCGCCTGCGCGTGCGTGCCGACAACCACGGCGGCAAGCGCACTGTCTTGATCGACGGCCAAGACTTCATCGCCCGCTTCTTGCAGCATGTCCTGCCCAGCGGCTTCAAGCGCATCCGCCACTACGGGCTGCTCAGCCCGGCGCTCAAAGCCCAGAAGTTGGCAGCAGCTCGCGCGGCGCTGGCCATGCCCGCAGCCAACGAGCATGCTCGCGAGGATGCAGCCGCCTTCCTCAAGCGGGTGGCCGGCATCGACATCGCATGCTGCCCGCACTGCAAGCTCGGCCAGTGGCGCACCACCGAGATACTGCCGCCCCAGCGCGCCGGGGAGCACGGCACCATCGCCAACTGCCGGGGGCCGCCGTGATCCGCGGCGCACGCTCGTTCTGGACCATTGCCTGCAGTCCTTGGCACGGCAAAGGGTCTGCTCGCGCCTGCAGCATGGCTCGCCGCTTTGTGGACCACCTCGCACACAAAAAATGGCTCGCCAACAGTCATAGAACCCGTACTGGCCAATCCCAGCAGGCCGGCGATGCGTTGCGCAGCCACTGCCGCGTTGCCCCATCAGGCTGCTGAGCCTTACATTCCCCAATAGCCCCGCACGCCACCACCGCGGCGACGGTTCAGTCCAACGAGGTTTATCCGACGCCAGCGGCAGCGGTGCGTCTGGACAGCTTCGGTGGGGCGTCAGATAAACGCTTTCCGCTATGGAGAGCTCTCCATAGCGACCCACAGAGGACGTTCAAGCTGCCGCGTTCAACATCTGAAAGGCGCCGTTCGGAGGAGCGCGGGACGCTCCTTGAGTTGGGTGGAGTACCGCAAAAAGGGCAGCAAGCACTCGATCAAGGCGACGCAGGCCTGCTGGTACGAGACCCGCCGCGAGACAAGCCCTTGTTCAACCACGCTGCGTGCTCTCCGGCCGTCATTGCAGGAACGGTTTCCAGGATCCTAAGCAACTCGTCGAGGTTGGCCGGCTTGACCAGATGATGGTCGAAGCCAGCTTCCCGCGAGCTCTCACGGTCGCTCTCCTGCCCGTAGCCGGTCATGGCCACCAGCACCAGATCCTCCAGTGCAGGCAGCTGGCGGATCCGTCGGGCCACTTCCAGCCCTGTGAGACCCGGCAGGCCGATGTCCAGCAGCGCCACGCCTGCCGGAAAGCTCTGGACTGCCTCCAGCGCGGCTGCGCCGTCGTGGACCACCCGCACCTCGTGCCCCAGCACGGTCAGCAGCGACCCCAGGCTCCCGGCCGCATCCACATTGTCGTCCACCACCAGCACCCGGCAGCACTTGCCGGCAGGCCGGGCCACTTCGGCTTGCGACGGCAACAGCGGCGGCAGATCGAGGGAGGTGACGGGCAGCCGCACGACGAACTCGCTGCCCTGACCCAGGACACTGGTGACGGCTACGCTGCCGCCATGCAGTTCAACCAGGCGCTGCACAAGGCACAGGCCGATGCCCAGGCCGCCTTGCGAGCGGTCCAGTGACTTTT
>JANOZF010000112.1:0-80904 GCA_031429255.1 Rubrivivax sp. | reverse complement strand
GGCGGCTGCAGGCACGGGCAGGCTTGGCTTTTGGCAACTCGACCGCGCCCATCAAAAGATTGCGCTGCAGGACCGCATCGCAGCGCGCGCCGGTTTGCCGCCGCTGGCGCAGGCCGACTTGGCACGCACACCTGCAGCGGCCGCCGACCAGCACTACCGCCGCATCACGCTGCGGGGACGGTGGCTGGCCGAGCGCACGGTCTACCTGGACAACCGCCAGATGGCGGCGCGCCAGGGCTTTTTTGTGGTGACGCCCTTGCTGTTGGCGCGAGGGGACGCCGTGCTGGTACAGCGCGGCTGGGCGCCGCGCGATTTCACCGACCGCAGCCGGCTGCCCGCTCTGGCCACGCCGGCTGGCGAGGTGCTGGTGACAGGCCGTATTGCCCCGCCGCCGTCCAAGCTGTTCGATCTGGGCGGGGCAGAGTCGGGGCCGATCCGGCAAAATATCGAGTTGTCGACATTTGCCAGCGAGATCGGTCTGGGCTTGCGGCCGGTGTCCCTGCAGCAGACGCAGGACACGGTGTTGGCTCTGGCGTTGGCGCCCACGGCGGGTTTGCCGGCCGACAGCGCGGACGCCGACGCCAAGACCGACATGTCCCCCTCCGTGCCTACCGATACCGCTTCTGCCAAGTCTGCCGTGGCGCCCACCGTCGCTGCTGTCACCCCTGCCGCCACGCCCCCAGACCACCTGCTGCGGCAGTGGCCGGCACCTGCCGTAGATGTGGGCAAGCACCACGGCTACGCCTTCCAGTGGTTTGCGCTGTGTGCGCTGATCACCGGGTTGGCACTGTGGTTCCAGATCATCCGTCCCCGTCTCAAACACCGCCATGGCCAATCAACCTGAACCGCTGGGCTTCACCGTGCATTCGCTGCCGCAACCCGGCGCTCAAGGCGTGCCCCAGCGTGCCAGCGGCCGCGTCAAGATGCTGCTGGTGTTGCTGGTCTGCGCCGCGCCGGTGCTGGCCAGCTACTACACCTATTTCATCGCCCGGCCCAGCGGCGGCACCGCCTATGGCACGCTGATCCAGCCCGCCGTGCCGATGCCCGATGTGGCTGCGCGCACCCTGGCCGGTCAGCCTCAGGCCCTGCGCGGCCTGGCCGGGCAGTGGCTGCTGGTGGTGGTGGATGGTGGCGCCTGCGCCGTTGCCTGTGAAAAGCGCCTGTACATGCAACGCCAGATGCGCGAGATGGCGGGCCGCGAGAGCGACCGTATCGACAAGCTCTGGCTGGTCATCGACGACGTACCGCTGTCGCCGGCATTGCAAGCGGCGTTGTTGGCAACACCGGCGATGAACATCCTGCGCCTGCCCCGGTCGGTGGTGGCTGGATGGTTGAAAGCCGCACCCGGCCGGGCATTGGAGGACCACCTGTATATCGTCGACCCGGTCGGTGACTGGATGATGCGGGCACCGGCCGACGCCGACCCGTCCAAACTCAAGCGCGATGTGGACCGCTTGTTGCGCGGGTCGGCAGGCTGGGACAAGCCGGGGCGCCAGGCCCTGATCGTCGGACCGTCCGCGTCGATGCCGCAGGCCTTGCCAACAGCCACGCAGGCCGTTTCGGCGCCCGCCGGCAAACCCTGAGGTCCGGCCCATGCCCTCCACGCCCGAGATTGACCTGCCTGCGCTGTTGCGGCTGGTGCTGATGGCCGGCGCCATCGCGTTGTTGCCGCTGGGCTGGTGGTGGCTGCGCCAACGCGGCAGCAGCCTGACCGCCCGCCTGGCCGCGCTGACCGCGATCACGCTGTTCCTGACCTTCGACCTGATTGTGTTCGGTGCCTTCACCCGGCTCTCGGATTCGGGTCTGGGTTGCCCCGACTGGCCCGGATGTTATGGCGAGGCCAGCCCGCTGGGCGCCAAGGCCGACATTCATGCCGCGGCAACGCTGCTGCCCAGTGGCCCGGTCACGGTGGCCAAGGCCTGGATCGAGATGATCCACCGCTACCTGGCGATGACCGTGGGCGTGTTGATTCTGGTGATGACGGCTGTTGCCTGGCGCGCCCGTCGGGGCCTGCCGTTTTCGCCGTGGTGGCCTACTGCCACGCTGGGCTGGGTGCTGGTGCAGGGACTTTTTGGCAAATACACGGTGACGCTCAAGTTGTACCCGGCGGTGGTCAGCCTGCACCTGGTTGGCGGGCTGGTGTTGTTGGTGTTGCTGGCAGCGCAGCACCGCGCGTTCGGGCGCGCGGGCGCGCGTGGGCATCCACCGCTGACAGACGGCTTGAGGCGTCTGGCCTGGGTGGCCAGCACGATGCTGGCGCTGCAGATCCTGCTGGGTGCCTGGGTCAGCACCAACTATGCGGTGCTGGCCTGCACGGGCTTCCCCAGTTGCAACGGGCAGTGGTGGCCAGCGATGGACTTCGGACATGGCTTCACGGTGTTGCGGGGCTTGGGCGAAGGCGCTGCCGGGCGGGGCCTGACCCTGGAGGCGCTGGTCGCCATCCACATGGCCCACCGACTGTTCGCGCTCGTCGTGGTGACCGTGCTCTCGCTGCTGGCCTGGCGGTTGTCGCGCGGCCAGAAAGCCCACCGGCGTACCGGTGTTGTGCTGGGCCTGCTGTTGCTGGCCCAGGTGCTGAGCGGCCTGTCCAACGTCGTGCTTGGCTGGCCCTTGGTGGCGGCGCTCGGCCATTCGGCCGGCGCGGCCGGCCTAGTGCTCACGCTGGCCCTGCTGCTGGCGCAGCAGCGCGGGCTTGCAGGCGCCGCCGTGCCGCGTGGGGCCCTGGCCTCCTAGAATCAGCAGCTTGCCCATGGCCCAGACACTTGCCGCTTCCCGCCCGCCCGCCACCCGCTGGGCCCAGTACTGCGCGCTGACCAAGCCGCGCGTGGTGCAGCTCATCGTGTTCTGCGCCGTCATCGGCATGTTGCTGGCGCAACCAGGCTGGCCCGATCTGCGCCTGGCGGCGGCAGCCACGGTCGGCATCTGGCTGGTGGCCAGCGCGGCGGCTGCCTTCAACTGCCTGGTTGAACAACACATCGACCGCCGCATGACGCGAACCGCCTGGCGCCCGAACGCCAAGGGTGAGCTGAACAACACCCAGACCTTGCTGTTTTCGGCGCTGTTGTGCGGCCTGGGCAGTGCCATCCTGTATGCCTGGGTCAACCCGCTGACGATGTGGCTGACCTTCGGCACCTTCATCGGCTACGCCGTCATCTACACCGTGGTGCTCAAACCGCTGACGCCACAGAACATCGTCATCGGCGGCGCTTCGGGCGCGATGCCGCCGGTGCTGGGCTGGGCGGCGATGACCAACCAGGTGGGTCCTGAGTCGATGATGCTGTGCCTGATCATCTTCCTGTGGACGCCGCCACATTTCTGGGCGCTGGCGCTGTACCGGGCCGAGGACTACCGAAAGGCTGGCCTGCCGATGCTGCCCATCACGCACGGCCCGGAATTCACTCGGCTGCAGGTGCTGCTTTACACCATCGTGCTGTTTGCAGCGACGTTGCTGCCGTTTGTCTTCCAGATGAGTGGCTACATCTACCTGCTGGCTGCGGTTGCACTGGGTGCGGGCTTCATGGGCTATGCCTGGATGCTGTGGCGCGACTACAGCGATGCATTGGCGCGCAAGACCTTTCGCTTTTCCATCTGGCATCTGTCGCTGCTGTTCGCGGCGCTGCTGCTGGACCACTACCTGAGCCCATGGCTGACCTCTCTCGCCGCCGGCTGATCGGGCGCTCAACGCTGGCGATGGGGGTGTTTGCGCTGCCAGCGCTGGCCGGCTGTGAACGCATGCTGCCGGCCGCGGCTTTCAAGGCGATCGATATCACCGGCGCGAACTACGCGCAGGACTTCGAGCTGCCTGACGCCGACGGCCAGCGCCGGCGTCTGGCCGACTTCAGGGGCAAGCTGGTGGTGGTGTTCTTCGGTTTCACGCAATGCCCCGACGTGTGCCCGACCACGCTGCTCGAACTGGCCGAAGCACGCAAGCTGCTGGGTGCCGACGGCGCGCGCGTGCAGGGCGTGTTCGTCACCGTCGATCCCGAGCGCGACACCGCCGCGCTGCTGAAGGCCTACGTGGGCAACTTCGGCTCCGATTTCGTGGCCTTGCGCGGTTCACCCGACGAGATCAAGACCACCGCCAGGCAATTCAAGGTGTACTACTCCAAGGTGCCCGGGCGCACCCCCGACAGCTACACGGTGGATCACACCGCCGGCAGCTACGTCTTCGACACCAAGGGCAAGGTGAGGCTTTTCACGCGCCACGGCGTGGGCGCACAGGCGCTGGCCGATGACCTGAAGCTGCTGTTGGCCCAGTCCTGACGGCGTGATCGCCCGGAGGGCCCGGAAAAACGGCCCCGAAGGGCCGTTGTGTCGTGTGGCAGCGGTACGCCCGCGATGGGCCCCAAGACGTTCAGGCCGCTTCCAGCGCCTTGCGCATCTTCTTCATCGCAGCCGCTTCGATCTGTCGGATGCGTTCGGCGCTGACACCGTATTCCGCCGCCAGTTCGTGCAGCGTCATGCCGCCGCTGCTGTCGTCGTTCACCTTCAGCCAGCGCTCTTCGACGATGCGGCGGCTGCGCTCGTCCAGCGTTTGCAACGCGCCGCCGATGCCGTCGCTGGCCAGCCAGTCGCGGTGCACGGCTTCCATGCGGCGTGTGGGCTCGCTGGTGTCGTCGGCCAGGTAGGCAATGGGCGCAAAGCTTTCTTCGCCGTCGTCGTTTTGCGGCTCCAGCGCCACATCACCACCCGACAGCCGGGTTTCCATCTCCACCACTTCTTCGGGCTTGACGTTGAGCTGGCGCGCCACCAGCGTCACCTCGGCCGGTGTGAGCGTGTTGCGGTGTGTGTCGGCTTCCAGCGCGTCAGCCTTCATGCCCTGCTTCATCGAGCGCAGATTGAAGAACAGCTTGCGCTGGGCCTTGGTGGTGGCCACCTTCACCATGCGCCAGTTCTTCAGGATGTACTCGTGGATCTCGGCCTTGATCCAGTGCATCGCGTAGCTGACCAGGCGCACGCCGTGCTCGGGGTCGAAACGCTTGACGGCCTTCATCAGGCCCACGTTGCCTTCCTGGATCAGGTCGCCCTGGGGCAGGCCATAGCCCATGTACTGGCGCGAAATGGACACCACCAAGCGCAGGTGCGACAGCACCAGCCGGCCGGCGGCCTGCACATCGCCTTGATCGCGCAGCGCACGGGCCAGATCGGTCTCTTCGCCTTGCGACAGCATGGGCATGCGGTTCACGGCAGAGACGTAGGCATCCAGGTTGCCCAGGGAGGGCACCAGAGACCAAGGGTCACGCAGTTGGATCGCGGAGCTGCTGGAGGTGTTCATGCGGCTTGAGATTCCCATTGGGAAGTGAAGTTGCCAAAATATTAGCACTCTCTGGCCTTGAGTGCTGATTTCGTCGTTACTGCCACTCACACTGGGGTGGGCACTCTCGAGAAGAATGGACTTGGAAGTGCGCCGACACTCAGATTCGGGTCATCGAGCCTGCGCCGGCCAGCGACTCGTCCACCAGCGCCAAAAAGGCCGCGATAGCCAGGGGCTTGGTCACATAGTGCTTTGCGCCCAATGTGAGCGCACGCTCCATGTTCTGCGGCGTGGCGTCGGCGGAAACCACGATGACCGGGATGCTGGCGATCTGGTCGTCAAGCTTGATGTGGCGCAGCAATTCGAGGCCACTGATGTCGGGCAACTGCATGTCCAACAGGATCAGATCGGGCCGGCTGTGGCGGATCGCTGACAGGCCGTCCAGCCCCAGCATCGAGGTCTGCATCGTGATCTGGCTGCGCTGCATCAAAACCCCGCGCATCACCTCCACGTTGGTGGGGTTGTCTTCCACGTAGTGCACCAGCCGTTGCTGGTAGCGTGAAGGCCCGGGCAGCGCCGGTGTCGCATGGGCGGGCGCAAGGTCCTCGGTGGCCGGAAGACGCAGTGTGAACACCGAGCCTTGGCCCGGCGTGCTGTGGACCTGCAGCGTGCCGTCCATCAGCTCCACGAGGCGGCGGCTGATGACCAGACCAATCCCCGTGCCTTCAACCGCGGTCTTTTCGCGCCCCAGCCGGTTGTAAGGCTGGAACAGCGCAGCAACCTGCTCGGCGGTCATGCCCAGGCCAGTGTCACCGACACTGATCTCCACCTGCCCGGCGCCACCGTCGCGAGCCGTGATCTCCACCGATCCCCCTTCGCGGTTGTACTTCACCGCGTTGGACAGCAGATTGGTCAGCACCTGTTTCAGTCTGGTGGAGTCGGCCAGCGCCGCTGGCATTTCGGGCTGCACCTTCAATTGCAGCTGAATCCCGCGCTGTCTGGCCGCCTGATGCACCCAGTCGCTGCAGGCGCTCAGCAGTGGCTCCAGTTGCACCGACTCCAGGCTGAGCCGCGTCGCGCCTGATTCGATGCGGGCCAGGTCGAGCGTGTCGTTGATCATCGCCAGCAGGTGCCAGCCCGCGCGCTGAATCTGCTGCGTCCACTCCAGCTGGTGCGGGGCCAGCGCGGGCTGGTTGTTCAGCGTCAGCAGCTGCGCAAAGCCGATCATCGCGTTCAAGGGCGTGCGCAACTCATGGCTCATGCGCGAGACGAACTCACTCTTCGCACGGCTTGCGGCCTCGGCGCGGCTGAGTGCCAGCCCAGATTCCAGCAACTGGTGATGGGCCGTCATGTCTTCCACCACCGCCACCATCAGGGCCATGCGGCCTTCGGCGTCGTACAGCGCGCTGACCACCACGCGCACTTCTGTGAGGCGGCCATTGGCGGCGCGCAGTTTCAGCGAATCAACACTGTCCACCGGGCTGCGACGGCTCAGCAGGCCGCTGCGCAGCTTGCGGACGCGGTCTTCTTCGCTGGGGTCGAAACAGCTCACCACGGTGGTGCCGCGCAAATGCTCGGTGCTGCGGCCGAGCATGCCGCACAGCCTGGGGTTGCATTCCAGCAGCAGCCCGTCGCGGTCGACCAGCGCAATGCCCAGCGGCAGGTTGTCGACGACGGCACGCATGCGTGCATCGTGGGCCTTCAGCGCATCCTGTGCCTGGGCGCGCTCGGTCATTTCATGGCGCAGGTCGGCGGTGCGGTCCAGCACCGCCTGTTCGGTGCGGCGCGACTGACCGGTGATGATCAACAGCAGCGCTCCCAGCAATGCCGACGCTGCGAGCCCGACGCCAGGCACGAGCCAGCGGCTGCGCGATTGCGCCTCTGGCAGCCTCTCTGCACGGCTGGTGATGCGCAGCGACACCGCGCGGTCGGCCAGCATCAGGCGGTGCACGTGTTGCAGCGCATGCGCCGCGGGCTGTGGCTGCAATTCGCAGCCCGCTGTACCCGCCAACCGCCGGTGCGGCGCTGTCTCATCGGCGTCCAGCAAGCACCAGTCGAGATGAGCACTCTCGGCTTCTTGCAGCCCCTTGAGCGCACGCTGCGCGCTCAAGGTCAGAAACACGGCGCCGTTGAAGCGGCGCAGGCGCTCCGCTTCGTTGGCGGCCTGGCCCTCGTAGAGCGCCAGATACAACACCACAGCCGTTTCGTCGCGGCCGATCTCGGGCCACGTGAAACCGGCGCTCGCCGCGGGCTGCCCGGTGGCGCGCGTGGCCAACGCAGCTGCGCGCGACGCAGACACAGACCAGACATTCAGCCCCAGCATGCCCTGGTTCGCTGGCAGCGGTTGCACCTGGCGCACCACCAGCAGCTCCTTGTCGCGCGCCCGGGCCGCGCCGCCGTCACGGTCGAACACGTTCGCGTTGGTATGGGGCGTCGGTGCAGCAGCACCTGTTTCCAGGCCCGGCAGATCGGGCACCGCCACCCGTCTTGCCAAACCCATGGCCAGCCACCCGTGGGGTTGCGCCAACCACCATTGCGTGGCTTGGTCGAAGCCGGACATCTCGGCGCCGTTGTGGGCCACCACCGCGCTGTGCAGCGCGCGCAAGGCCAGCACCGGGGCCACCAGACGGGCCTCGGCGGCGTGCGCCAGCCGGCTGGCGTCACGTTCGAAGGTGGCCTGTGCGTGGCGTGATTGCAGCCGTTCGAACGCCAGGGTGCTGGCCACGAGCAGGGCCAAGGTCAGCAGCAGCGGAACCGCCACCCACCGCCGCCGCGGCCGCCAGTCGGCAACGGGCTGACCGATGAAGCTCAGCACCACCGGAGCGAACAGCAGGACCCCCGTCGCGTCAGCCAGCCACCAGGCCCACCACAACTGGGGCACCGTGTCGGATCCGGCCACGCCGGTCAACCCCAGCACCAGCGCGGCCACAGTGGGGTTGACCAGCGATGCCACCAGACCTCCCAACAAGCCGGCGCGGAGGATGGCGCGGGGCGTGTTCAGGCTCAGCGGTGCGGCCACGAAGCGGTGTATCAGTGCGCTTCCCAGCCAGGCCTGCAGCGCAGCGCCCGTGCTGATGGCGGCCGAAGCAGCCACCGACCAGCCGGCGGGCAACTGTCCTGTCGCACCGGCCAGCGCGAAGAGCAGGCCGCTGCCCAGACCCACGCCGACCACGGCCGGCCAGCCGTAAACCAGCGCAGCAGCCAGAGCCAGGCCGGCAGCGGGATAGACGGGGCAGAGGAAGTTCAGCGGCTCGCGCAGCGCCAGCGAAATGGCGGCGATGAGCAGGTAAGCCAGCGCGGTGCACGCCGCCACCAGCCAAGCCTGGGCTGCGGGCCTGCGAGACGGGGGTTTTTCGGCAGAACGGGGATTACCGGGCATGACCAGTCTGGGGGTTACGTCGTCTGCTGGCAGTTCATCACCTGGGTTCGCGCTGGCCACGGGCGCAACGGCATACGGGCCTGCACGCGCCGAACGGCGCGACCTGGATTGTGTACCGCGCCAGCACCGCAGCTGACTCAAAAAGCAGCGCGACCAGCCCGCGATTTTCGCGGCCAAGCCTCGCGCGGCCTGTTCCAGTCGCGAGCGGCTGCTGGCCTTTGCAGCGGCAAGCCGGCATCTGTCACCGTGGCGTCACCGTGCTCCAGCCTGCGCATGCGGTAATGTTGCGCACCATGCAGACCTCCCCATCGAACCGAAGCGGCGAGACACCCGTTGACACACCCGGCCCGTTGAGCGGCGTGAAGGTGCTGGAACTGGGCCAACTCATCGCCGGCCCCTTTGCCGCCAAGACCCTGGCCGACTTTGGCGCTGACGTGATCAAGATCGAGGCCCCCGGCAGCGGCGACCCACTGCGGCAATGGCGGCTGCTGAAAGACGGTACTTCCGTCTGGTGGCAGATCCAGTCGCGCAACAAGCGCTCGGTCGCATTGGACCTGAAGCAGCCGCACGCACAGGCGGTGGTGCGTGCGCTGGCTGCCGATGCCGATGTGCTGATCGAGAACTTTCGCCCTGGCGCGATGGAAGGCTATGGCCTTGCGCCCGACGACCTCTGCGCGCTGAACCCGCGCCTGATCGTGCTGCGCATCAGTGGCTACGGCCAGACCGGCCCCTACCGCGACAAGCCCGGTTTCGGTGTTGTCGCCGAAGCGATGGGCGGATTGCGCCATCTCAGCGGCGAGCCCGGCCGGCCGCCCGTGCGCGTGGGGGTGAGCATCGGCGACACGCTGGCTGCGCTGCACGGCGTCATCGGCATCCTGATGGCACTGAATGAACGCCACCGCAGCGGGCGCGGCCAGGTCATCGACGTGGCGCTGTACGAAGCCGTGTTCAATTGCATGGAGAGCCTGCTGCCCGAATACAGCGCCTTTGGTGCGGTCCGCGGCCCTGCCGGCAGCGCGTTGCCCGGCATTGCGCCAAGCAACGCCTACCGTTGCAACGATGGCTATGCGCTGATCGCCGGCAACGGCGACAGCATCTTCAAGCGCCTGATGCAGGCACTGGGCCGCAACGACCTGGCCGTTGACCCGAGCCTGGCCCACAACGCGGGCCGCGTGGCCCGTGTCGACGAAATCGACGCCGCCATAGGAGCCTGGACCGCCAGCCGCAGCGTCGAAGAAACCCTGGCCGTGCTGGACGGTGCCGGCGTGCCGGCGGGGCGCATCTACACGGTGGCCGACATCGCGCACGACCCGCATTACCGAGCCCGCGGCATGTTGCAAGCGGTGGTGCTCGCCGACGGCTCCACACTCACGCTGCCCGGCATCGTTCCCAAGCTGTCGCGCACGCCCGGTAGCCATCGTTTTGCCGCACCGGCTCTCGGCCAGCACACCGACGAAGTGCTGGCCGAGGTCGCGCTGGTGCAGGCGCGGGCAGTTGCAGACGGCGGGCCTGATTTGGAGCTGCTTCGATGATCGACCATCTCGACCACCTGGTGCTGACCACCGCCAACGAAGGAGCCTGCGTGGACTTCTACACCCGGGTTCTCGGCATGAAGCTGGAAAGCTTCGTGGGCGGTGCGCCGCCTGTGCAGCGCGAAGCCTTCACCTTCGGAAACCAGAAAATCAACCTGCACGTGAAGGGCCGCGAGTTCGAGCCCAAGGCGCACCTTCCGGCGCCCGGTGCATTGGATCTGTGCTTCATCACCAGCGTGCCGCTGGACGAAGTGGTGGCGCGGCTGCAAGCCACGCCCTGGCCCATCGTCGAAGGCCCGGTGCTGCGCACCGGCGCCACCTGCAAGATCCGCTCGGTGTATGTGCGTGACCCCGACCTGAACCTGATCGAGTTGTCCGAACCGGTGATTGACTAGCGCCAGCTGGCCCTGCCCATCACCAGCAACAGACCGTGGCCGCAACCGTGTCTGCGCGGGCTCGACCTAGCTGCTGAACAGGAAGTTCAGCACGTCGCCGTCCTTGACCACGTATTCCTTGCCTTCGGCGCGCATCTTGCCGTGGTCCTTGGCGCCTTGTTCGCCCTTGAAGGCGATGAAGTCGTCGAAAGCGATGGTCTGCGCGCGGATGAAGCCGCGCTCGAAGTCGGTGTGGATGACGCCAGCGGCCTGCGGTGCGGTGTCGCCGATGTGGATGGTCCAGGCGCGCACTTCCTTCACGCCCGCGGTGAAGTAGGTCTGCAGGCCCAGCAGTTTAAAGGCGGCACGGATCAGCCGGTTCAGGCCCGGTTCGTCCTGCCCCATTTCCTGCAGGAACATGCCCTTGTCTTCATCGCTCATGTCGGCCAGTTCGGCCTCGGTCTTGGCGCAGATGGCCACCACCGGCGCGTTCTGCCGGGCGGCATATTCGCGCAGGCGATCCAGGAAGGGGTTGTTCTCGAAGCCCGTTTCACTCACGTTGCCGACAAACATCGCCGGCTTGGCCGTGATCAGGCACAGCGGCTTCAAGATGACCTGTTCTTCCTTCGAGAAACTGATGCCACGCACCGGCTGCGCCTGGTCCAGCGCGGCCTGGCATTTTTCAAGCACCTTCACCAACGCCGCCGCTTCCTTGTCGTTGCCCGAGCGAGCGGCCTTCACATAGCGGTGCAGGCTCTTCTCGACCGTCGACAGGTCGGCCAGGCACAGCTCGGTCTGGATCACCTCGATGTCGGAAATGGGGTCGACCTTGCCGGCCACGTGGATGACGTTGTCGTCTTCGAAGCAGCGCACCACATTGACGATGGCGTCGGTTTCACGAATGTGGCTGAGAAACTGGTTGCCCAGGCCTTCGCCCTTGCTGGCCCCAGCCACGAGGCCGGCAATGTCGACGAACTCGACAATGGCCGGCACGATGCGTTCGGGCTTGACGATGGCCGACAGCTTGCCGAGCCGCGGGTCGGGCAGTTCCACCACGCCGACGTTGGGCTCTATGGTGCAGAAGGGATAGTTTTCCGCCGCGATGCCGGCCTTGGTCAGCGCATTGAAGAGTGTCGACTTGCCCACATTGGGCAGGCCGACGATGCCGCATTTGAGGCTCATGCGGGCTCCCTGAAGTCTGGGCCGAGGGCAGGGCAGTGGGTCATGTCAGGCTTTCATCTCGCTTCGGTGAACCGGTGATTTTCCATCACCGGCGGGCACGAGGGGCCGCCCGCTCATGCAAAGGCGATGCGCCCGCGCACGAGCTGTCCCGCCTTGAGGGTGTGTTCGACCCCCCGCACGACGATGGCGTTCATGCCAAAGGTGACAGCGCCACCCACCCGCGGGTCGGACCGGTAGGAGGCCAGCATGTCTGCGACTTCGGGCGACGGCCGAGCCGTCGTGGGGTCGATGTTCGGCATGCTGCAGCGGATGCAGGGCTTGACGATACGCAGCTCCACCTCGCCCTCGGCTGTCTGGATGAAGAGCTCCAGCGTGTGGTCTTCATCGAAGGCGGGCAGCCCGTCCAGCACCAGGTTGGGTCTGAAGCGCTGCATGTCCACGGGCGCAGTGCCCGCGGCGGCGAGACGGCGGTTCAGGTCATGTAACGATGCCGTATTGGCCACCAGCAGCGGGTAGGCATCTGCAAACGCGGTCTGGGCGCTCAGTGCGCCGGTCCATTGCGGGTCGCAAACACGCTGGTGATCGGGGTCGAAACGCACCAGGCGCAGCCCGGCGCCGGGGGCGCGTGTCTCGGGTTGCAGGAAGTCGGTGAACCATTGGCCGGCCAGGTCGCCCATGTCGTAGGCTTTGACACGGTCGTTCCACACCTGCGCGTCGGTAGCCTTCTCTACGGTGTCAAGGCGCAGATGCAGGGCCAGCATGCCGGGCGCGCGCAGCACCAGTTCGCTGGCTTTCAAGGTGCATTGCACCAGGGCCATGCGAGGCCATTCGCGTTGGGTGAGCATGTCGCCGTGACGGTCCACCACCATCCAGGCGCGGTCGAGGTCCAGGCCGGTCTCGATCAACAGCCCCTCGCGCAGCGTCACGCCGCCGCAGGACTTGATGGGGTAGGCGTGCACGGACGCCAGGATGCAGTTGAACTCGCTCACAACGTGGGGCCCGTCCTCGTGGCTGCTTTGTGGGGATATGAATGTGATGCTGATTGTGCCCGGGGCCCGCTACCTACAATGCGGGCCATGGTGGATCACGACATCCTGATACGCGGCACGGGCGCAGTGGGCCTGGCCGCCGCATTGGCGCTGTCGCGCCAGGGGCTGCGTGTGGTGATGCAGGGTCAGGTGGCTTCGGGTGCTGACAGCGTGCAGGCTGCCGATGTGCGTGCTTATGCACTGAACGCTGCTTCGGTGCAACTGCTGGCAGAGCTGAAGGTCTGGGGCGCGCTGCCGCCAGATGCCCGCACCCCCGTGCACGAGATGCGCATCCAGGGCGACGAGCGAAACAGCGTGCCGGCCGGCACGCTGGAATTCTCGGCCTGGAGCCAGGGCGTTGCCGAACTGGCCTGGATCGTCGACGCCGCTGCGCTGCAAGACGCCCTGCAAAGGGCTGCCGGCTTTGCACCTCACCTGACCCAACTGGCACCCACCCAGGTACCGCCGCCCGTGGCGCTGCAGGTGTTGGCCGAAGGCAAGGCGTCGTCGAGTCGCGAAGCCTGGGGCGTGACCTGGACACGCCATGCCTATGGCCATCAAGGCATCGCCGCCCGGCTGGTCTGCGATCGGCCCCACCACGGTGTGGCCCGGCAATGGTTCCGCAGCCCCGATGTGCTGGCCTTGCTGCCGCTGGACCGGCCGCGGGTCGGCTTTGGCTACGGCCTGGTGTGGTCGGTGCCGCAAGAGCGGGCGCAGCAACTGATGGCCTTGGACGACGCTGCCTTTTGCGCCGCGCTGATGGATGCCACCGGTGGTGACGTGGGCGGGTTGTCGTTGACCAGTGGACGCGCGCAGTGGCCATTGGCGCTGGCACAGGCTGACAGGGTGCATGGCACGGGCTGGGTGCTGGTGGGCGATGCGGCGCACGTGGTGCACCCGCTGGCCGGGCAGGGCCTGAACCTGGGCCTGGCCGACGTGGCCGCGCTGGCGCAGGTGCTGGCCGATCGCGAAAGCTGGCGCGGGCTGGGCGACGCGCGTCTGCTGGCGCGGTATGCGCGCCAGCGCTGGGCGCCGACGCAGGCGATGGCGCGTGTCACCGATGGTCTGCTGCAACTGTTTGCAGCCCCTGGCTCCGCCGCTCACCTGCTGCGCAACAAGGGCCTGGGCCTGGTCGACAAGGCCGGGCCGCTGAAACGCCTGCTGGTCGGTCGCGCGCTCGGCGTCTGAGCTCTGCGCCGACCCAAAACACGATCAGCGCCGCTTTGTGTCAACGGTCCAGACGCCTGGCGCGCTTGCTCAACCTCTACTGGAGTTCCTGATGCGATCCATCCTTCACTCTCAGGCGGCCGCGCGCGCCACGGCGCTGGCTGCAGGGCTGATGCTGGCCTGCGCGGGCGCCTTTGCGCAAGAAGCCGCCATCCGCAAGGCCATCGCCGAGCGACTGCCCCGCCTGCCGGCCATCGACGAGGTCACACGCGCGCCGCTTGCGGGCCTGTGGGAAGTGCGCTACGGCGGTACCGAGATCATGTACAGCGACGACAAGGGCGACTTCATCATCGTCAACGGTTCGCTCGTCGACACCAAGACACGCGTCGACCTGACTGAGGCGCGGGTGGAAAAACTGCTGGCCATCAGCTTCGACAAACTGCCGCTGAAAGATGCGGTGGTCATCAAGCAGGGCAATGGCAGCCGCAAGATGGCCGTCTTCGGTGACCCCAACTGCGGCTATTGCAAGCGTTTCGAGCGCGACCTGGCAGGCATCCGCGACGTCACGATCTACACCTTCCTGATTCCCATCCTCGGGCCGGATTCCACCACCAAGTCACACGACCTGTGGTGCTCGAAGGACGCGGCGAAGAGCTGGCGTGCCTGGATGATCGACGGCACCCTGCCGGCCAAGACTGCGGGCAGTTGCGACACCTCGGCGATCGACCGCAACCTGGCCTTTGCGCGTGCGCACCGCATCAACGGCACACCGGCCGTGATCTTCGAAGACGGTACGCGCAAGCCCGGCGCCATTCCACTGGCCCAGGTGGAATCGCTGCTGGTGGCTGCGGCCAAGAAGTAGGCGGGCAGGTCACGGCCCTTGCCGGCTGCCGGCAACGTGCATCCCGAAGGCGCGGCAGGGGTCGCATCTGTTGCCGCGGTGCCGGCCCGGGGCCACGCATGGTTTGCGCTGTTGGTGGCATTGGTGACACTGGCGCACCTGTGGCTGGCCGACAGCGCGGATGGGGACCGCTTTGGACTGGGCGCGACGGCCGATGCCCGCCCCGCCCGCATGCAGGTGGCCTTCGTGCGTGAACTGGCGCAGAAGGCACCGCTGGCGCTGGCGCGCACCGCAGCACCGCGGCCGGTGCCGCGCAAGGCGCCGGTGCCCAGTGCGGCCGCATCGCAGCCCGAAGGCACGGCTGAGGAGCCCTTGCCTGAGCGCGGGTTGGCGCCGCCGCCCGACCGACCCGCTTCGGCAGCGCCATCGGCACCGGTGGAGGACCCGGCCTTGTCGGTGGCTGCCGCTGCGGCCCAGGCCATGGCCAGTGCGCCCGCTGCCGCATCCGCGTCGGCGCCGCAGCCCGTTCCGACTGCCGAGGTGGCCGTTGGCAGCGTGGTCGCCGCGTCAGGCGCAGCTAGCAGCGACGTGCCTGCCAGCACCGGCGAGAACGCCGCCTGGCCGCCTTCGACGCGATTGAGCTATACGCTCACGGGCAACTATCGCGGGCCGGTGGAAGGGCAGGCGCAGGTGGAGTGGCTGCTCGAGGGTGCCCGCTATCAGGTGCACATGGACCTCAGCATCGGCCCGGCCTTCGCGCCGCTGGCCAGCCGCCGGGTCAGCAGCGAAGGCCTGGTCACGCCTCAGGGGCTGGTGCCCCATCGTTACGATGAAGTCACCCGCGCGATGCTGCGGCAGCCGCAGGCGATGACGGTGTGGCTCGACGAAGACCGGGTGCGCTTGTCGAACGGCCGCGTTGAAACGCGGCCCCCGGGCGTGCAGGACAGTGCCAGCCAGTTCGTGCAACTCACGTGGTTGTTCACCACCCAGCCTGAACTGCTGCGCGCCGGCCAGAGCGTGACCCTGCCGCTGGCCTTGCCGCGCAACCTGGAACGGTGGGTGTACGACGTGCTGGGCGCGCAGACCCTGTCCACGCCGGCCGGTGACGTCGAGACTTATCACGTCAAGCCGCGTCGGCCCCCGCGCGCCGGCAACGATCTGACGGCCGAGATCTGGGTGGCACCCAGCCTGCAATACCTGCCGGTGCGCATCGTCATACGGCAAGACGCTGAGACCTTTCTCGACCTCTTGATCTCCCGGCTGCCGCAGCAGGCGGCCGTGCGGCGCTGACGGCGGCACGCCGTCGCGCGATCAGTGCTGGGACGGGAAACGCTCGGCGTAGGCACGGCCCGCCCCGCCACCCCGTACGGAGGCTACGAGGGCCGCAGCGCGTTCCAGGAGCGGGCGCAATTCGGCTTCGCTGCGGGCGCGTTCCATGCGAATCGCCAGCGTCTCGCCAGCAGGCCCGAGTGCATCGTTCAAGGCGCGCACGGCCGCCTGGCGCAGTTCGGCAAAGGCCGAAGCCTCAAAGGGAGCCGCCTGCGTCGACGGTGGCGAGTCGCCACCTGCCGCGGCCAGCGACGACGCGCGTTGTGCCCCCGCCTCGATCAGGCCGTAGCCCAGCAATTCGTTCAGCGCCTGTGCAGGCGCATAGCCCAGCAGGGCTTGCAGCGCGTCAGCATCGCGCCGGCCGTCGATGATGATCAGCAAGTTGCGCAAGCGCGGCAACAGGCGCAAGGCGCGGGTTTCGATCTCGGCCTGGCCTATGCGGGTCTTGCGATAGATGGGGGCCATGGAGACAGCGTTTGCCGGTAACTGGGCGCCAACTTTGCAGCAGCCGCCACAGTCTTTCCTATCGGGAATTGAGCTTAACCCATCCCTAAGATGAAGATTGCGGATTCCCCGCAATTCTGCTGCGGCCTTGCTGCCGGTCAAGCCGCCAAGCCACCGCCGCTGCCGGCCTGCCGTCGGCACTTATAGTGTGCTGCAGGTCTTAGAGCCTGCCCCGAATGCACGACCCTGGAGTTGCCCAACCATGACCACCACCAATGCCCAGCCCGCAGCCAGCGAGGCGCTGGTGCTGACCGAACTGCGCGGTGACGGTGCCCGCCGCACGGCACTGATCACGCTGAACAGGCCGAAGCAGTTGAATGCGCTGAATGATGCGCTGATGGATCAACTGGGCACCGCTCTGCTGGCTTTCGACGCCGACCCCGCCGTGGGCTGCATCGTCATCACCGGCAGCGAAAAGGCCTTTGCCGCGGGCGCCGACATTTCGGCCATGGCCACCAAGACCTTCATGCAGGCCTATCAGCAGCAGTTCATCACGCGCAACTGGGAAACCATCCGCCGGGTGCACAAACCGGTGATTGCGGCCGTGGCCGGTTTTGCGCTGGGCGGTGGCTGTGAACTGGCGATGATGTGCGACTTCATCATTGCAGCCGACACGGCCCGCTTCGGTCAGCCAGAAATCAAGATCGGCATCATCCCTGGGGCCGGCGGCACGCAGCGGCTGCCGCGCGCGGTGGGCAAGAGCAAGGCGATGGACATGGCACTGACGGCGCGCATGATGGACGCAGCCGAGGCCGAGCGCGCCGGACTGGTCAGCCGCGTCGTGGCGGCCGACCGCCTGCTGGCTGAAACGCTGGAAGCGGCAGCCGCCATCTGCGCGCTCAGCGGCCCCAGCGTGGCCATGGCCAAGGCCTGTGTCAACCGGGCTTTCGAAGGCAGTCTGTCCGATGGCCTGAGCTACGAGCGACATCTCTTCCATTCACTGTTCGGCACCGCCGACCAGGTGGAGGGCATGGACGCTTTCTTGAACAAGCGCAAGCCGGCCTTCAAGCAGGGTTGACGGCCACCCGGCCAGTCCGCGCCGCAGGCTTGCCGCATCAGGGTGCCAGCCAGCGCCCACCTTGTGCGTCGAATCGGGCCCGGCGGTGGCCGTCGGCATGCAGTTCCAGCCAGTCGATGGCCGTCACCTGCGCGGTGACCACGCCAAAGCAGGCTCGCGAACCGCGTTCGGGTTCGTAGCGGTCCACTGGCGTGCCCGGTGGCAGTGCGGCCAGGTAGTCCTGGGCGCTGGGGCTGAGCTTCACCCGCGCCCAGCGCGACGACACCTCCAGGCCGCTGTCGGCCACGGCCAGGCGCACTTCCAGCCGCAACTGCCAGCCCAGCGTGGCCGACCACGCCAGCAAGGTACCCAGCGGGTGCAGCCGCAGTTGCTCTACCTTGGGTGATCGGGTGTCGGTGTAGAAGAGCAGCTCGCGCCGGTCTTGCGCCGCCTCGCGCAACACGACACTGCGCGCGGCCGCACGATCACCTTCCACGGTGGCCAGGCCCAGCACGCGCCAGGCGTGTTCGCGTTCACGGGTTGCCAGCGCCAGCTCGGCCCACAGCGTGCGCTCGATCAGGCTCAGCGTTTCGATGCGCGCGTTCAGGGGAGGCATCGGCCTGGCCTCTCAGCCTTCGTGGCGCAGCGCCGGGAACAAGATCACGTCGCGGATGCTGGGGCTGTCGGTGATCAGCATCATCAGGCGGTCGATGCCGATGCCGCAGCCGCCGGCCGGCGGCATGCCGATTTCCAGCGCGCGGATGAAGTCGGCGTCGTAGTACATCGCCTCTTCATCGCCGGCGGCCTTGTTCGCCACCTGGGACTGGAAGCGCGCCGCCTGGTCCTCTGCGTCGTTCAATTCGGAAAACCCGTTCGCATACTCGCGCCCGGTGATGAAGAGCTCGAAGCGTTCGGTGATCGCCGGGTTGGTGTCGGAGGCACGAGCCAGCGGGCTCACCTCGACAGGGTAGTCGACGATGAAGGTCGGCTGCCACAGCTTGGCCTCGACTTCGGCTTCAAAGAGCCCGAACTGCAGTTGTGGCAGCACCCAGTGTGCAGGGGCTTCCTGGCCGCTGGACTTCAGGCGCAGGCGCAGGAAGGCCGCGTCGTCGGCCTGTTCGTGTGTCAGGTCCGCGTGCACCACCAGCGACTCGCGCACCGACAGCCGCGTGAAAGGCTGGTCCAGGTGCACCGGCCGCCCGGCGTAGGTGATGGCAGCGGTGCCGGTGGCGGCACGCGAAGCGTGGCGCAGCACGGCCTCGGTGAAGTCCATCAGGTCATGGTGCGTCCAGTAGGCCGCATAGAACTCCATCATCGTGAATTCGGGGTTGTGCCGAACACTGATGCCTTCGTTGCGGAAATTGCGGTTGATCTCGAACACGCGTTCGAAGCCACCCACCAGCAGCCGCTTCAGGTAGAGCTCGGGCGCGATGCGCAGGAACATCTGCTGGTCCAGCGCGTTGTGGTGGGTGACAAAGGGCTTGGCGTTGGCGCCGCCGGGAATGGGGTGCAGCATCGGCGTTTCCACTTCCAGGAAGCCGTGCTCGACCATGAAGCTGCGGATCGACGACACCGCCTTGCTGCGTGCCACGAAGCGCGTGCGTGCAGCGTCGTCGGTGATCATGTCGACATAACGCTGCCGGTACTTCTGTTCCTGGTCGGCCATGCCGTGAAACTTGTCGGGCAAGGGGCGCAGGCTCTTGGTCAGCAGGCGCACACGCGTGGCCTTCACCGACAGTTCACCCGTCTTGGTGCGGAACAGCGTGCCCTCGCAGCCAACGATGTCGCCCAGGTCCCAGCGCTTGAAGTCGGCCAGTTCGTCGGCGCCAATGGCGTCCTGCGTGATGTAGAGCTGGATGCGGCCCTGTCCTTGCTCGATCCGCGCGCCCATCGAGCCGTCCTGCAGCGTGGCAAAGCAGGCCTTGCCCATCACGCGCTTGAGCATCATGCGGCCGGCCACGCTGACCTTGATCGTCTGCGCTTCCAGCTCTTCGTTGGGCACGGCACCGTGTTGCTGGTGCAGTGTGGCGGCGTGATGCGTGGGCTTGAAGTCGTTGGGGAAGGGAACGCTGCCCTTGCTGGCACAGGCCGCGCGCAGCGCCCGCAGCTTTTCACGTCGTTCGGTGATCAGGGCGTTGTTGTCGTCGCTCATGGCTGCTCGGGTGCGTCGGCTCTTGTTGGGGTCATCGATTTTAGGCGCAGCCGTAGAATTCACCGGGCAGCGCCAACCACCGCGCCACCCATGCGCCGACCCCTGACGCGACCCCTTCGATGCAACCCCCTTTCCCCATCACCGGCCGCCCCTTGCGATTTGCGCTGGTGGGCTGCGGTCGCATCTCGGCCAGCCACCTCGCAGCGCTGCAGCAGCATCGCCACCGCGCCGAGCTGGTGGCGCTGTGCGACAACCAGCCGCAGCCCCTGCGCCAGGCTGTGGAGAAGACGGGTGCACGGGGTTTCGACAGCCTGGAAGCCCTGCTGGCCGGCTGCGACGCGGACGTGGTGGTGCTGGCCACGCCCAGTGGCCTGCATCCGCGCCAGGCCATGGCCGCCGCGCAGGCCGGCCGCCATGTGGTGACCGAAAAGCCCATGGCCACCAAGTGGGACGAAGGCATGGAGATGGTGCGCGTGTGCCGCCAGGCAGGTGCCAAGCTGTTCGTGGTCAAGCAGAACCGGCTCAATGCAACGCTGCAACGCGTCAAGCAGGCCGTGCAGCAAGGGCGCTTCGGCCGCGTCTACATGGTCAACGTCAACGTCTTCTGGACGCGCCCGCAAAGCTACTACGACGATGCCCCCTGGCGGGGCCGCTGGGACCTGGACGGTGGTGCGTTCCTGAACCAGGCCAGCCACTACGTGGACATGGTGGACTGGCTCGTCGGCCCGGTGGACAGCGTGCATGCCTACACCGCGACGCTGGCGCGCGAGATCGAAGCCGAAGACACGGGCGTGATGAGCCTGCGCCTGCGCAAGGGTGGTCTGGCGTCGATCAACGTCACCATGCTCACCTACGGCAAGAACCTGGAAGGCAGCATCACCATCCTGGGCGAGCGCGGCACCGTGCGCGTGGGTGGCGTGGCCGTCAACCGCATCGAGCATTGGGAATTCGACCAGACGCTGCCCGAAGATGCGCAGGTGTTTGACGCCAGCTACACCGCGCCGTCGGTCTATGGGCTGGGCCACCCGCTGTACTACGACAACGTGATCAGCACGCTGCGTGGCGAGGTGCAGGCCGAGGTGGACGGCTACGAGGGCCTGCGCAGCCTGGAGGTGGTGATCGCGGCCTATCGCAGCGCCCGCGACGGCGTGCGCGTGGGCCTGCCGCTGGTGTTCTGACGATGATCCCTTTCGTGCACGGCAGCGCCATCGTCGACGCGGGCGCTCAGCTCGGGCCCGGCACCAAGGTGTGGCATTTCGCGCATGTGTGTGCCGGTGCGCGCATCGGGCCTGGCTGTTCGCTGGGGCAGGGCGTCTATGTCGGCAACGACGTGCACATCGGCGCCAACGTGAGGATCCAGAACCACGTGTCGGTGTACGACGCCGTGACGCTGGAAGATGACGTCTTCTGCGGTCCCAGCATGGTGTTCACCAACGTGCACAACCCTCGCGCTGCCGTGCCGCGCAAGGACGAATACCGCCGCACGCTGGTCAAGCGCGGCGCCACGCTGGGCGCCAACTGCACCATCGTGTGCGGCACCACGGTGGGCGAGCACGCCTTCGTCGGCGCCGGCGCGGTGGTCAGCCGCGACGTGCCGGCCTACGCGCTGGTGGTCGGTGTGCCGGCGCGCCGCATCGGCTGGATGAGCCGCCACGGCGAACGCCTGGCGCTGCCCGTGTCGGGCCGCGGCGAGGCTGCCTGCCCGGCCACCGGTGAACGCTACCGCCTCGACGGCCAGAACCTGAGCCCATGCAATTCACCGATCTGAAGACGCAGTACGCTGCGCTCAAGACCAGCGTGGACGCGCGCATCCAGCGCGTGCTCGACCACGGCCAGTACATCCTGGGGCCTGAGGTCGCCGAACTCGAAGCGGCGCTGGCCGCCTTCACCGGCAGCCGCCACTGCATCACGGTGGCCAGCGGCACCGAAGCGCTGCTGATCGCGCTCATGGCGCTGGACATCGAGCCCGGCGACGAGGTCATCACCACGCCCTTCACCTTTGCCGCCACGGCCGAGATGATCGTGCTGGCCGGGGGCAAGCCGGTATTCGTCGACGTGCAGGCCGACACCGCCAACATCGAACCCGCGCTGATCGAAGCCAAGCTCACGCCGCGCACGCGCGCCATCATGCCGGTGAGCCTGTACGGCCAGGTCGCCGACATGCGCGAGATCAACGCCATCGCCGCGCGCCACGGCCTGGCGGTGATCGAGGATGCGGCGCAGAGTTTCGGCGCGCTCTACCAGGGCCGGCGCTCCTGCGCGCTGAGCACCTTCGGCGCCACCAGCTTCTTCCCGAGCAAGCCTCTGGGCTGCTACGGTGACGGCGGTGCGCTCTTCACCGACGACGACCGGCTGGCGCAGGCCGCGCGCGAGATCCGCATCCACGGCCAGAGCGGCCGCTACCAGCACACGCGCGTCGGCGTCGGCGGCCGGCTGGACACCATCCAGGCCGCCGTGCTGCTGGCCAAGCTCGAGCGCTTCGACTGGGAGCTGGCGCGCCGCGCCGAGATCGGCGCGCGCTACCAGGCGCTGCTGGACGGCGTCGAGCAGATCACCGTGCGCGTCGACCGCAACTCGGTCTTCGCCCAGTTCACCGTGATGGTCGACCGCCGCGCCGAGGTCCAGGCGGCGCTCAAGGCCGCAGGCGTGCCGACGGCCGCGCACTATCCGCTGCCGCTGCATCTGCAGCCCGCCTACGCCCGATATTGTTGTCCCGATTGCTGCCCACAGAGCCTGCGCCTGGCGGCGCGCGTGCTGAGCCTGCCGATGAGTGCCGACCTGAGCGAGCCCGATCAGGACCGCGTGGTGCACGCACTGCGCACCGCGTTGTCGTGAGCCACCGCGACTGCGTGGTCTGTGGTGCGAGCGCGCCCACGCTGCAGTTCCGCAAGGACGGCTATGACCTGGTGCGTTGCGGCGCCTGCGGCTGCCTGTATGTCGGCCAGGATCCGGCCACCATCGACTTCGACGCGCTCTATGGCCAGGCCTACTACACCGGCGGCAGCGAGGCCGTGTTCGCCGACTACATCGGCCAGCAGGCCGCGCGCCGCGCCCAGGCACGGCGCAAGCTGGCCGTGCTGCGCCACCTGCCGCCGCGCGTCGCGCGCCGCGGCCAACTGCTCGACGTCGGCTGCGCCGCCGGCTTCTTCCTGGCCGAGGCACGCGCGCATTACGAGGTGCAGGGCGTCGAGCTGTCGGCCTGGAGCTCGGCCTACGCGCGCGAGCGCCTCGGCCTGCCCGTCATCACCGGCACGCTGGCGCAGGCGGCGCTGGCGTCCGATCGCTTCGACGTCGTCACGCTGTGGGACGTCATCGAGCACGTCGGCGACCCCGTGCCGCTGCTGGCCGAGGCCGCGCGCGTGCTCAAGCCCGGCGGCCGCCTGGTGCTGACCACCGGCGACTGGGGCAGCGCCTACGCGCAGCAGCGGGGTGAAGACTGGCACCTGATGACGCCGCCGTGGCACCTGACGATGTTCAGCCGCGCCACGCTGGCGCGCGCCGCGGCGCGCGCCGGGCTCAAGCCGGTGGGCTGGCGCAGCGAAGGCGTGGCCGGCGACGGCGCGCTGTGGCGCAACCGGCCGGCGCTGCTGGCCACGCGGCTGCTGGGCTGGGGCGACATCGTGCGGCTGACGCTGCAGAAGTGAGGCGCAGCGTGGTGGACAGTGTCGGGGACCGTGTCGCGGACAGTGTGGCGCGGGGCACCCTGATCAACCTGGCCACGCGCACCGCGGGTGTGGCCGCGGTGCTGGGCATCACCACGATGACGGCCCGGCTGTCGACACAGGCCCAGGGCACCTTCGCGCTGTTCACCAGCGTGGAAGGCGTGCTGCTGGCACTGCTGTCGGGCTTTGGCATCGCGCTGGCGCGGCGCGTTTCGCACCACGGGCAGGAGCCGTGCGGGCTGTGCTCGGCGATGGTGCTGTGCTGTGTTGCGCTGGGGCTCGCGGCGTCGGCACTGCTGTGGGCACTCGCGGCCTGGGGACCCGCGGCCTACGCCTGGATGGGGCTGCTGGCGCTGGCCGCGCCGCTGCTGCTGGTGGCGCCCAACCTGGCGGGCTGGTGGCTCGGACAGGGCCGCATGACGCCGATGTCGCGCGCGTCGCTGGCGCCGCCCTGCCTGACGCTGGCGCTGCTGGCCCTGCTGTGGGCGTCGGGCCAGGCCAGCGTGCCCGCGGTGCTGGTGGCCTGGGTGCTGGCCAAGGTGGCGGTGGGGCTGGCGCTGCTGTGGGTGTTCTGGCGCGCCGCGCGTTTCGGGCCGCCCGACTTCGGCGCGCTGCGCGACGAGCTGCCCTTCATCGCCACCATCGGCATCACCAACCTCATCGGTCTGCTCAACTACCGCGTCGGCCTCTTCGTCGTTGAGCGCATGCTCGGCCTGTCGGCCACTGGCGTGTATTCGATCGCCGTCGTGGTGGCCGAGCTGCTGTGGTTCGTCTCGGGCTCGCTCACGCAGGCCGTCTATGGCCGCATCGGCACGCCCGACCCGGCGCGCGCCGCCGCCACCACCGTGCGCGTGGTGCAGCTCGGCGTGGCCATGCTGCTGCTGGTGGCGCCGCTGCTCGGCCTGCTGGCCCTGTGGCTGGTGCCGCGCGCGCTGGGGCCGGCCTATGCCGACAGTCTGGCTCCGCTGGCGGTGCTCCTGCCCGGGGCGCTGCTTTTCGGCGGCGCCTCCGCGCTGTCGGCCTACTTCACCAACCACGCTGGCCGGCCTCAGGTGCCGGCGCGCGTGGCCGCGCTGTCGCTGGCGCTCAACGCGACGCTGTCGCTGCTGCTGGTGCCGCGGCTGGGCATGATCGGTGCTGCGCTGGCCGCGTCGCTGTCCTACACCGCCAGCGTGGCCGTGCTGGGCTGGGCCTTTGCCCGCCACGCGGGCTTGCCGTGGCAGCAGCTGTTCGTGCCGGGCCCGCAGTTGCGCGCCGATCTGCGCCAGCTGGTGGCGCTGGCGCGGTGGCGCGTGCCATGACTGCGTCGGCGCGGCGCCGCCACCAGCCCGCTGTCCATGTCCCGGCATCTTTGAGCGCTAGCATCGGGGCCTGTGGCGCCTGCGGGCGGTCTGGAGGGACGTCCTGATGCAGTCATTGCGAAGCGGGCTGCAGCAGCTGTGGCGAGCGTTGCTGGCGCCGCGCATGCTTTACGGCTGGCGCAGCGCCGACGGCGACTGGCGCGCCCATACCCGTATCAGCAGCAGCACGCACATCGACTGCCCTGAGCGGCTGCATCTGGCCGACCACGTCTACGTCGGCCACTTCAACACGCTCGATGCGTCGGGCGGGCTGACGCTGGGCGAAGGTGTGCAAGTTACCAGTCACTGTGCGCTGCTCACCCACTCCAGCCACCAGTCGCTGCGCTTGGCCGGGCGCGCCTACTGGGGCGCGGCCGAGCCCCCGGGGTTCGTGCGTGCCACCACGGTCATCGGTGCCTACACCTTCATCGGCCCGCACAGCGTGGTGGCCCCGGGCAGTCGCATCGGCCGCGGCGTGCTGGTGCGCGCCTTCAGCTATGTCAGCGGCGAAGTGAGCGATTTCGCCATCGTCGCCGGGCAGCCGGCGCGCGTCATCGGTGACACGCGGCAAGTCGACGAGTCCTGGCTGGCTGCCCACCCACAGGCACGTGCCGACTACGACGCCTGGGTGCAAGCGGCGCCATGAGACTCGTGCTGCTGGGCGATGGCGACAGCCCGCACCTGCTGAAGTGGGCGCGCGGCCTGGCCGCGGTGCCGGGGCTGGAGCTGTGGGCGGCGTCGAGCCGCGGCTTTCTGGGCGGCTTCGACACCTGCATTCCCGCGTCGCGCCGCCTGGCGCTGCAGACGCGGCCACGCGCCGCCGGCGGCAACGCGGCTTTGTTGCTGCAATTGCCGCGGCTGGCGCGCTGGCTGCGCCAAGTCGATGCCGACTGGATCCACGCCCACTATCTCACCTCGCATGGCACGCTGGCCTGGGCGGCACAGCGCGGTTGGCGCCTGCGTGCGCGCATCGTCGGCTCGGCCTGGGGCAGCGACATCCTGGACCTGCGCAGCCGGCTGCTGCGCGCACTGACGCGCCGCGTGCTGCGCGCCTGCGCCTTGACCACCAGCGACTCGCGGGTCATGGCCTCGCGCATGCACGAGCTCGGCGCCGGCGAGGTGATGGTCTTCCCTTTCGGCCTCGAGGCCCTGCCGCCAACGCCCGCTGCGAAGGACGACGCGCTCTTCTTTGCCAACCGGGGCCTGGAGCCGTTGTACGAACCCGAGCGCGTGCTGCAGCAGTTTGCCGCGGTGGCGGGACCGCACGGGGTGCTGGTGGTGGCCAACGAGGGCAGCCTGCGCACGGCGCTGCAGGCGCGGGTGCAGACGATGGGTCTGCAGGGCCGCGTGCGCTTCGTCGGCCGGCTCGACGCCGCAGCTCAGGCCGAGTGCTATGACCGCGCGCGCTGGTATCTGAGCCTGCCGCGCAGCGACTCCGTTGCGGTGTCGGTGTTGGAGGCGATGGCGCACGGCTGCGTACCCATCCTGTCCGATCTGCCGGCCAATCGCGAACTGGTGCAGCATGACGTCAACGGCCTCGTCGTGCCCGGCGCCTCGCTGCTGCCGCGCAGCGCGCTCGACGCGCTGCTGCCGCGCGCCGATGCGCTGGCGGCGGCCAACCGCCTGTGGGTGGCCCGGCACGCGCTGTTCGCGCCCTGCGTGGCCGCTTTCGTGGCGCGGCTGCAGGCCCTGTCATGAAGGCCGCAAGCTGCTTTCGTTCGCCACCGCCAGGGAACGCCTCGGCCGCTGTGGACAGCCATGCGGCGCCGACGTGAACATCCTCTACCTGAACCACTACGCCGGCAGCCCGACCCTGGGCATGGAGTACCGACCTTTCTACTTGGCCCGTGAATGGGTGCGGGCTGGCCATGCGGTGCAGATGCTGGCGGCGGACTACTCGCATGTCAGGGCGCACCAGCCCGCGCCGCCGGCGCCCGGTGCGCCTTCATGGGACGAGGGGATTGAAGGCATCGCGTACCGCTGGTATGCCACGCCGCCGTACCAGGGCAACGGCATCGACCGGGTGCGCAACATCGCGGCCTTTCTCCGCGCCGTGTGGGCCGATACCGCGCGTCTGGTGCGTGAGTTCAAGCCCGACGCGGTGATTGCGTCCAGCACTTACCCGATGGACATCTGGGTGGCCAGGCACATCGCGCGCCGTGCCCGTGCCAAGCTGGTGTTCGAGGTGCACGACCTGTGGCCGTTGAGTCCCATCGAGCTGTCGGGCATGTCGCCGCTGCATCCCTTTGCGCTGCTCTGCGCCTGGGCCGAACGCAGCGCCTACCGCCATGCCGATGCGGTGGTCAGCATGTTGCCCAAGGTGCACGGGCACATGGCCGGCCGCGGGCTGGACCTGCAGCGTTTGCACATCGTGCCCAATGGCATCGCGCTGGACGAGTGGCAGGGTCTGAGCGAGCCGCTGCGCCATGATGTGGCCGCCGCGCTGGCCAGCGCACGCGCACAGGGCCTGACCGTGGTGGGCTACGCGGGCAGCATGGGCCTGCCCAATGCACTGGACCACCTGCTGGACGCGGCGGCGCTGCTGCAGCGCCAGGGTGCTGCGCTGGCCTTCGTGCTGGTGGGCAGCGGCCATGAACAAGCCCGTCTGGTGCAGCGGGTGGTGGCAGAAGGCCTGCAGCGGGTGCAGTTCCTGCCGCCCATTGCGAAAGCGCAGATTCCCGCCTTCCTGCACGGCGTCGACATCGCCTACATCGGCTGGCAGCGCGTGCCCATCTACCGTTTTGGCATCGCACCCAACAAGCTGATGGACTACCTGATGGCGCGTGTGCCGGTGCTGCATGCCGTGGAAGCCGGCAACGACCCCGTGGCCGAGGCCGGTGCGGGCCTGACGGTGACGCCCGAGTCGCCGCTGGCGGTGGCCGAAGGGCTGTTGCGTCTGACGGCGCTGCCGCCAGCCGAACGCCGCGCGATGGGCGAGCGCGGCCGGGCCTTCGTGCTGGCGCATCACACCTACCCGGTGCTGGCGCAGCGGTTCTTGCAGGCGCTGTCGTGAAGCCGCCCCATCCCGTGCCGCCAGCGGACGAGGCCCAGGCCGTGGTGGACCGCTACGCGCGCCGCGCGCAGCGCACGCCACCCGACCGCTACAGCCTGCTGCAAGCCGATGTGTGGCATGCGGTGCAGGAACGCCAGCGCGCGCTGCTGCGTGGCCTGCACCTCCGTGGCCTGCACGACCTGGCAGCCCTGCGCCTGGTGGAGGTGGGATGCGGCTCAGGCGGCAACCTGCTGGAGCTGCTGCGGCTGGGCTTTGCACCCGAAAACCTGCACGGCCTGGAACTGCTGCCCGAACGCCATGCCCAGGCGCGACATGTGCTGCCCGCCGCGACACCGGTGAGCCTGGGAGACGCCAGCGTGGCGCCCATCGCAGAAGGCAGCGTCGACCTGGTGCTGCAGTCCACCGTGTTCTCGTCGCTGCTGGACGACACCTTCCAGCAGCAGCTGGCGCAATGCATGTGGCGCTGGCTGAAGCCCGGTGGTGCCGTCATCTGGTACGACTTCACCTTCAACAACCCGCGCAACCCCGATGTGCGTGGCGTGCCGGTGGTGCGCGTGCGCCAACTGTTTCCACAGGGCCAGATGCGATACCAACGCGTGACGCTGGCGCCGCCGCTGGCGCGCGCCGTGTGCGCCGTGCATCCGGGGCTGTACCGGGTGTTCAACGTCTTGCCGCTGCTGCGCACGCATGTGCTGGCCTGGGTGGGCAAGCCGGATGCAGCTGTTCCTGCTGAAACAGCGGCAAGCGCAGTGCTCGGTCGATAATCAGCCATGGCCACTGCCCCCGCTTCAACCCGTCTGCCGTTCCTTCCGTTTGCCCTGCCCGAAATAGGCGAGGACGAGATTGCCGAGGTGGTGGATACCTTGCGCAGCGGCTGGGTCACCACCGGCCCCAAGGCCAAGCGCTTCGAGCAGGACTTTGCGGCGTGGCTGGGCGAGCCCGAAGGCTTGCATTGCATCGCGGTCAACTCGGCCACGGCCGGCCTGCATCTCGCACTGGAAGCGCTGGGCATCGGCCCGGGCGACGAGGTCATCACCACCACCCACACCTTCACCGCGACTGCCGAGGTCGTGCGGTACCTGGGTGCCGACGTGCGGCTGGTCGACATCGACCCGGCCACGCTGAACATCGACCCCGTGCTCATCGAGGCCGCCATCACGCCGCGCACCAAGGCCATCGTGCCGGTGCACTACGCGGGGCTGGCCGCTGACATGCCTGCCATCCTGGCCATCGCACAACGCCACGGCCTGAAGGTGGTGGAGGATGCCGCCCATGCCTTGCCCACCACCAGTGGCGGGCAGTTGGTGGGCACGCTGGGCAGCGACGCCACGGTGTTCAGCTTCTACGCCAACAAGACCATCACCACCGGTGAAGGTGGCATGCTGGTGACGCGCAACGCCGAGTTGGCGGCGCGCGCGCGCGTGATGCGCCTGCACGGCATCAACCGCGACGCCTTTGATCGCTTCACGGCCAAGGCGCCCAGCTGGTACTACGAAGTGGTGGCGCCAGGCTACAAATACAACCTCACCGACATTGCAGCTGCGCTGGGCCTGCATCAGCTCAAGCGTGCCCATACCTTCCACGAACAGCGCAGCGCCTTGGTAGCGGCCTACAACAGCGCGTTGGAGGGACTGCCGGTGCTGTTGCCGCCAGCCGCAGCGAAGGCGCAGAAACACGCCTGGCACCTGTACGTGCTGCGTCTGGCCCCTGGCGCACCGTGCACCAGAGACCAGCTGGTCGAGCGCCTGTTTGCAGCCGGCATCGGTTGCAGCGTGCACTACGTGCCCTTGCACCTTCACCCCTATTGGCGCGACCGCTACCAGCTGCGGCCTGAGCAGTTTCCGCACAGCCAGCGGGCCTACGAAAACATGCTCAGCCTGCCGCTGTACACGCGCATGCAAGCAGGCGACGTAGCGCGTGTCGCGCAGGCCGTTCGAACGGCGCTGGGCACTTGAACGCGGGCGTGGCCAAACGCGTGTTCGACATCCTGGGTGCTGCACTGGCGCTGCTGCTGCTGGCGCCGCTGCTGGCGGCCGTGGCGCTGTGGGTGAAGTTCGATTCGCCCGGCCCGGTCTTCTTCCGGCAGCAGCGGGTGGGTCGGCATGGCGTGGTTTTCCTGATCCACAAGTTCCGCACCATGCGCGATAGCGCCGCCGGCTTGCCGTTGACCGTCGGTGCCGACGCACGCATCACCCGTGCCGGCGCCTTCCTGCGCCGCACCCGCCTGGACGAATTGCCGCAGTTCATCGACGTGCTCACGGGCCGCATGAGCCTGGTGGGCCCGCGGCCCGAAGTGCCACGCTACGTGGCGCACTATCCCAGCGAGTTGCGCGCGCAGGCATTGGCCGTGCGCCCGGGCATGACCGATCCGGCATCGCTGGCCTACATCGACGAAGCGTCCATGCTGGCTGTTGCTGACGACCCCGAATGCACCTACATCGAGCAGATCCTGCCGGCCAAGGTGGCACAGGCCGCGGCCTACGCACAACAGGCCTCGCTGGCCACCGACGTGGTGGTGCTGTGGCGAACGGCCCGTGTCTTGCTGGCCCGGCTGTTGGCATGACCGAGGCCGAGATGAAAGAGGCCGAAAAACGCCCCTCACTGAGCGTGTGGCACCGGCTGGACCTGGTGCTGGCGCGGCTGCGCCCGCACCGCGAGCCGCTGAGCCTGGCCTTTGATGCCGCGGTCATCGCGGCCTGCTGGCACGTCACCTATCTGTTTCGCCTGGGTTTTGAACGGTGGGGCTCTGCGCGGCCGGTCTACGACCACTGGGTGATGGCGGGCGTGGTGGCCTGCTACCTGTTGGCCTTCGTGGCCTTCAAGGTGCCGCAGAGCCTGTGGCGCTTCTCTGGCTTCGGTGAAGTCAAGCGGCTGACGCTGGCCTGCCTGTTGGCGGGCAGCGGGGCCGCTGCGGCGGTGCTGGCGCTGGGCCTGAACAAGGTGCCAAGGGCGGTGCTGGCATTGCATCCGGTGGTGGCGCTGATGGGCGTGTGCCTGGTGCGCGTCGCCTACCGGATGCTGTACGAGCACGCGCGTTCGCGCATCACCGGCGGCCAGCGCGAGATTCGCCGTGCCATCGTGATGGGTGCCGGCCAGGCCGCGCGCCTGCTGTTGGCGGGCATACACGAACAGGGCTGGGTGGTGCTGGGGCTGCTGGACGACGACAAGGCCAAGCTGGGCGCGCGCATCAACGGCGTGCCGGTGCTGGGCCCGCTGCAAGCGGTGGGCGACAAGGCCGTGCTCGGGGCAGCGACGCACATCGTGGTCGCCCTGCCAGGCGCGCCGGCAGCCCAGCGACGGCGCGCGCTGGAACTGGCTGCAGGCACCGGCCTGCCCGTGGTCACGGTGCCCACGGTGGACGAACTGCGTACCGGCAAGAGCCGAATCGAGCGGCTGCGCGACGTTGAACCCGAAGACCTGCTGGGCCGAGAGCCGGTGCAACTGGACGAAGCCGGCATTGCCGGCACGCTGGCCGGCAAGACGGTGTTGATCACTGGCGCAGGGGGCAGCATCGGCAGCGAACTGTGCCGGCAGGTCGCGCGCTATGCACCTGCACGCCTGGTGCTGCTGGAGCTGAGCGAGTTCAACCTGTACACGATCGAACAGGAACTTTCGGAGTCGTTCCCTCAACTGCCGCTGGTGCGGTTGATGGGCGACGTGAAAGACCTGGAGCACTTGCGCGACATCTTTTCGCAGTGGCGGCCGCAGGTGGTCTTCCACGCTGCAGCCTACAAGCATGTGCCCTTGATGGAAGAGCACAACGTCTGGGCGGCCTTGCGCAACAACACGCTGGGCACCTACCACGCAGCCTTGGCCGCAGCTGAAGTCCAGGCCGAGCGTTTCGTGCTCATCAGCACCGACAAGGCCGTGAACCCCACCAACGTGATGGGCGCCACCAAGCGGGCCGCCGAGATGGTGGTGTCTGCGCTGGCCGCCGATCACCCCGGCACGCGCTTCATGGCCGTGCGCTTTGGCAATGTGCTGGGGAGCAGCGGCAGCGTGATTCCCAAATTCAAGGGACAGATCGCCAGAGGCGGGCCCGTGACGGTGACGCATCCCGATGTGATTCGCTACTTCATGACCATCCCCGAGGCATCGCGGCTGGTGCTGCAGGCCGCCGCCGTGGGCGAGAGTGGGCAGGTGCTGGTGCTGGACATGGGTGAGCCGGTGCGCATCGTCGATCTGGCGAGGCAGCTGATCAGGTTGTCGGGGCATTCGCTGCAGGACATCCGCATCGTTTTCTCAGGGCTGCGCCCAGGGGAAAAACTGTACGAGGAACTGCTGGCCGATGCCGACTCGACCTTGCCATCGCCCGTGCGACAGCTGCGCGTGGCACGGCTGGACGATCGCAAGGTTCAGATCCAGGACCTGCTGGCATGGACGCGCACGGTGACGCCCGCTGATGGCCCTACGGTGCGTGAGCACCTTGCCAGGCTGGTGCCCGAGTACCGACTTGCCGAGCCCTGACAGCCGTGCCGGTCAGCGCGCTACCGCCTGGCCCAGCCAGCCAGCCATCAGCGCAAATGCATTCAAGTTGGTGCTGTGCGTGCTCAGGTCGGGCGTGGTGGCGCCCGCAACGATCAGGGGCACCTTGTCGTCCAGCAGGCGATCGACGGGCGCGCACGGGCCCGTAAAGAGACCCGGGTAACCGCGACACCAGGCTGGCTGGCGCAAGGGGTGGTCGGAAAAGATCACCACCCGAAGGGCCAGACCGTTGCCGGCTGCTTTTTTCAGCGTTTGTTCCACTGCAGCGGCTGCGCGCAGCAGGTTGGCGTCGTAGTGCTGTGCCAGGGCGCCGTCGTCGCTGTGTCCGGGGGGGTGCGGAAGCGGCAGATGCGCGAACAACACGCCGCCCACAGTCAGCGCCGGTGACTGACTCACCCCGGCCAGCACCCGGTCCGTCAACGACCCCCAGACGCCGACACCGGTTGCCCTGCAGGAGCTGGCATCCACGCCCAGCGGCAAGCCAAAACGCCGCCAAAGCCCGCATTGCCACCGGCTGAGGCTGAAGACTGCCAGCTCTACCGCCGGCCGAACGCAGGTGCGCAAGCCCTTGATGGCGCAGTAGGGATGATAGAAACCCACCACGTCGACGTCGGGTCGGGTGGCGCTGATGCGGCTGAAATCGAGGGCCTGGTTCGCGCTGCAAATCGTCTTCAGGCCACAGGGCCGGGCGTCGTGGAACAGCTGTCCCGTGAACATGGAGGGCAGCACACGGGCCGTGCTGTCACCAATGCTGGGCACAGCCTTGATCGCGACCTGCAGGCCCTGGCGACGCAACACCTCGATGATGGGAGTCGAGTTGCGCGCATTCAGCTCATCCAGCAGGAAGACGATGGTGGCAACCCGGCCCGCATCGACCACGGCATCGTTGGCCTGAAAGCCCGGGGGCCACACCCCGTCCTTGGCGCGCAGGGCACCCAGCACGGGCTCGCTGGCGACAAACAGAAAACTGGCCACACACAGCGCCAGGCGCAACCTGGCCCAGCCATCGGCGGCGAAACGCAATGAGAGCACCAGGATCATCAGCAGACCCGCCCCTGCGGCCCATGGCGCGGCCTGGGGGTGACGTTCCCAAAGGCCTGCCAAGTGCGGACCGATGAGCCAATAGCCCGCCACCAGTGCCGAGAACACGAACAGAAGGCGCTGCAGCAGCTTCGCCCTAGGTTCGCGTGCAAAGCGGCGCACCCATGCGTCAGCGACTGTCACGAACACCGCGCTGGCCATCAGCGCGAGCAGGCCGATCGATGAGGTTGCGAACCTGAAGTACCCTTCCTGAAGCACGAGCTCAGCGATGGCCACCGCCAGCAACGCCAGACTCCAGATCAGAGGGGCCGGCTCGGTGCGTCCGGAAGCGCTCATCGGTTGATCTGCATCAGGGCCAATGTGCGGGACGCGGGGGCCAACGACAGTTCGCTCACGATGGCGAACCCGGCATCCACGAAGGCTTGGCGCTGGTGCGGCAACGCAAATTCGGCCGCATGGCGGGAGCGTTGGCGCGCCAGCAGCGCGAGTTGCTGGTCGTCGTGGTGAATCCACTCGACGACGAGCCATCGCCGCGTGCAGGTCCGCGCAAAGCGAGCGATCTCGTTCATCGGCACCGCAGCGCCCACCGCCAGGTGATGCAGCAGCGCCAACATCAGCACCAGGTCTGCCTGGCCTTCCAGCCGGGCAGGCAGGCCAGGCTGCTCAGCGCCGGCCCAGCCTCGCCCGCCGCCCAGGTCGTCGATCTCGGCCACCAGCGGATGCAGTCGCGACTGGCCGGCATGAACCTTGTAGAGGCTGTCGATGCAGGCATGGTCGGAGTCGATGGCGATGACCTGAGAACCGGTCTGCAGCGCCATGGCACTGAACTCGCCGGTGTTGCAGCCGAAGTCCAGCACCCAGGGTGGGGCCAGCTGCTGCAGCCAGGCCTGCACCTGCGTTTGTTTACTGGCCAGGCTGCCGGCGGGGTAGTGGCTGCGGTCTGAGCGGTAGCCGCTCCACGTGCTGCTGTCGGCGCCGGCTTTGGGGCGCACGCCTTCGAGCATCCATTGCATCGACGCGTACAGACGGGTGCGAAACGCCTTGCTGTGCGTGCTGGACGGATTTGCGTTGAGGCTGCTGTTGTTCGCGCCCGTCTCGGCTGCCGTGGCCAGCAGTGGCCAGCAGCGATGCAGGAAGCGCTTGAAGCCCAGCAGTTCACGCGCCTGCGCCGGATCGACACCGTCGCGCCAGCACTTGAAGGCGTCCATGCCATGCAGTCCTCGCTGCTGCGCCAGCCACAGAGGCACGATGAAGTGACGGGCAAACTGTCCGGCCGCCCACCACTTTTCGCGATCGAGAGGCTCAAAGGACAGCAGGTCGCAGAACACCGGCCGCGTGCCTGCAAACAGGACGTTCCAGGCGCTTGCGTCCTTGAGGTCGAAACCCGCCGCAGTGGCTTGTTGCTGGATATCCAGCGTCAAGCCCGCAGCATCGAACAACTGGGCATCGCACCACTCGGTCGGCTGGCTGACAAAAGCCAGCCTGGGGGACACGGCTGTCTGGGCATCCGGCAACCGAAACGGGATCAGTTTGCCCTGCCTCACCAGTTCCGCTGACACGGCGGATCGCAGAAAGTGACCATCGGCAAGCGGCGCGGTCAGTTTCCTGATCGCGTCCGCGTCGGTCATCGATACAGCGCCCTGCGGATCTCTCACTTTCGCCGAAGCCGCTGGAACCAAGCCTTGATGGTTTGAATGGGGTTCCTGACGAGCATCACCAGACCGCCTATGACGGCGATCAGCCCCTGCCAGTACAGCATGCCGCTACCCGGATCAATGTAGGCAAAGGCATCAGAAGGGAACAGCGAGACGATCAGGAGCGTGAGTACGGCATTCATGAATCGAAGCTTTCTGCAGGGGAAGCTATCAATGAGTGGACGGCAATACAAGAAAGTACGCCCCCAAATAAGTACGCCCACAAATGACCCGGAGAAAGCTTGAACACGCGGGAACTGTTCCAACAATGGGACGGCAGTTGGTTGTAACAGCGCATTATCTGCAGAATTGCAGCAGCAAAGTCGCCTTTGGGATTTGTTCAACGTCAACGGTTGTCGAATGCTCCACTCCGCGATGTGCGCCTTGAACGAACCGTTCCGATCTGGATTCACACAGACCAGTGCGCCCTTCCGGCGGCACGCAGCGGCTGCTTCGGTCAGGTCATTTGCCTGGTTACGTTCGTGACCTCAAAGAGCCCAGATTGCCGGGCCGCAGCGCCTGCTGACGACCCTGCGTGCCGCAGTTAGACCCGCTGTCGAGCGTCGTGCCGTTGGGCAACTGCCCGCACACCCTGGCGCAGACGGTCAGTCGACGTCGTCAGGCACGAAGGGCCCGTGGCACGTCACATGCCAGGTGGCAGATGACTATTTCAGCAGACCCCGCTGCTTCATCTCGGCGATCGACCCTTCGTAGTCGCTGGCGGCAGGGCCTTGTGTCTTGACCCAGTCGCAGAACAGGCCGATGCCCGACTCGAAGTCATGCGCAGGCTTGAAGCCGATCAGGCGCGATGCTTTTTCCAGGCAGGCGAAGTTGTGGCGGATGTCCCCGATGCGGAAGTTGCCGCTGATGTTGACGGGGACTTCGGTGCCCAGGCGGCGCACCAGCGTGCGCGCCACGGTCATCACGTCGATGGGGGTTCCCGAACCGACGTTGAAGACCTGGCCAGCCGCGGCCGGCGTGAACAGCGACAGCACGGTGGCTGCCACGACATCGTCGATGTAGACGAAATCGCGGCTTTCCCGCCCGTCCTCGAAGATGTTGATGGCCTTTCCGCTCATGATCAGATTGGAGAAGATCGACAAGATGCCGGTGTAGGGATTGGACAGTGACTGCCCGGGCCCGTAGACGTTCTGGTAACGCAGCGCGACACCCTCGATGCCGATGGACGGGCAGACCGTCATCACCAGCTGCTCCTGCACCTGCTTGGTGATGCCGTAGACCGACGAAGGATGGATCTGCGACTCTTCGTCGGTGGCCAGCAGTTCCAGTGGCGATCCGTCGTGCGGATGCGTGACTTCAAAGTCGCCCGCCGTCATGGCGTCGGCCGAGCGGTGGGCGGGGTAGACGACGCCGTGCCGTGCCGATCGGTATTTGCCTTCGCCATAGATCGAACGTGACGACGCCACGATGACGCGCTTCACGCTGTGCGGCTGGTTGGCCAGGATGTCCAGCAGCAAGGAGGTGCCGCCGACGTTGATGCGGGTGTAGCGGTCGATCTGGTACATCGACTGCCCGGTGCCGGTTTCGGCGGCGTAGTGCACCACCGCGTCCTGACCTTGCAACGCAGCTGTCAGCGTCTCGCGGTCAGTCACGTCGCCTTCCATGAATCGAACCTGGCCCTCGATGGAGCGGAACAAGGCCGACTGGCGCGGGTGCGCGCCGTGGATCTGGGGCGACAGATTGTCCAGCACCGTGAGCACACAGCCACGCTGCTTGAGTGCCAGCGCCAGACGCGAACCGATGAATCCGGCGCCGCCGGTGATCAGGATGTTCTTCATGCAGCAGTTCCAGTTGATTCGAGAAGAGAGGATCGCACCCGCCCGCTAGTGCGTTGCGGACCCGGCGGCCAACGCGGCAGCCTCTGCTGCAGCCGGTGGCGCCAACAGTGCCACGTTGCGTTCGATATTTTCGCGCCGGGAAGACCCAAACAGGATCGCATCCACGCCCGCATGGTCGCGCACGTATTCGACCGCACCGGCAGGGCCCAGCGCGCCGGATGCAAATATCGACATGGCCATGTTCTTCGAGCGGCCGCTGGCGAATGACGCTTCCACCTTCGCATGCGAAGGGTTCATGCGAAAGCCCGCGACGTTGAAGTTGGTGCAGATCCAGGGTGCGTTCAGGCCCACCTCGTCGCACAGCACGCGCTGCGCCATCGGGTGGTTCATCGTGATGTAGCCCGGCGTGGCCTTGAAGCGGTCGACGACGTAGTGATGAAAGCGTGCCAGCAAGGCCTGCCCACGCAGCCCCATGATGAGGTCGAAGATGACGTTCTGCAGGAAGACGCCGCGCACGTTCAGGCCGCGCGTCATCAGCAGTTCGACTTCCACCAGCAGTTGCATCACCGCGGGCAGGTCGCCGAGCGCCAGGCGGCCGACGCCACGCAGCAGCGGGCCCTTGGCACAGCCGCCCAGGTGGTCCGCCATCGCGGCCCTGAAGCCGCCCTTGGTCATGGAGTCGGCGTACTTGTGCGCGTAGGGCAGGCACGGGATGTACTGCATGCCGGGGAACAGCCGCGAACGCACGATCTCCTGCAGCACGGGCTTGAGCCGGTCATGTGTGGTGAACATGAAGTCGCGTACACCCGCCTCGTAGGCCCAGCCGATGACCTCGATGATGGCCTCGGGGCGGGCAAAGCGGTCGCCCAGCGCGACGGCCTTCTCGGGGCTGGCGTGATTGATACCAAGGAACTGGTTGTCGCCCAGGATGATGCGTCCGAAGCTCATGCCAGGCCCCCCATCACCGCGATGTCGTGGATCAGCTGGTCCACCGCCAGCCCGTCCTGTATCGATGCGGCCATGCCGGGGTCGATATCTGCCAGCAACATCGGGCGGCCCAATGCACGTTCCAGAAAGACTTCCAGTTGCAGCGAAAACTCTTCGCCCCGCAGGTAGAAGTTGACCGGATAGGGCAGCACGGGTGCCTGCAAGGCGGCCCGCTGCACAGCGTCGAGCGTGGCCGTGTCATGGATCTGCACGCTCATCTCGGCATTGTTCGCGTGCACCACGCCGTGTTCGTACACGGCCTCGAAGTCCATCGCCGACTTGCGCCGCGTGGTGTCGCACCAGTTCAGCACCAGCGCCGCGGCGGTGCCCGAGGCATGGGTCCATGCAATCTCGAAGCTGTCGTCGCAACGGGTCGAATGAACCTGTCCGTAGCGTGCCGTTTCAAGTGCGCGCACGTCACCGAATATGGACCGGCACAGGTCCAGCAGGTGCGGACCGTACTCGTTCAGGCAGCCGCCGCCGTGCTTGAAATCGGTGCGCCAGCTGCCGTTGTCCGGCTTGGTGACCACGTTGCCGAGCATGCGCGCGCGGTAGTTCAGGGGCCGGCCCAGCACACCCGAGGCGGTGATGCGCCGCAGGCGCACGAAGGGCTGGATGAATCGGGTGACGAGGCCCATCTGCACCACGGTGCCGCTGCTGCGCTGCAGCTCGGCCAGTGTCTGGCTGTGCGCGGTGTTCAAGGTCAGCGGCTTTTCGATGAAACACGGGATGCGCCGCTCCAGCAGGGTCTTGGCCAGAGGGAAGTGGGTGGACGTCGGCGTGGCGATCACGGCGCCGCGCCAGGCCGCTGAACTTCGTAGCGCCTCGTCGAGTGAACGGTAGGTCGTGATGCCGAGCCTGCCGTAAATGAACCGGGACAGGCGTGACGGATCGCAGACGGCCACCGAGCCTTTGTCCAGCAGCCGGTTCAGGATGGCCATGTGGGACAAGCCCATCTTGCCGCCTCCGACGACCAGGATGCTCATGCTGCGCCCGCGCCGCTGGTTGGCAGCTGGGCCGGGCCGTGGCCCGGCAGGATGGTGCCGCCTGTGCCTATCAGCTCGCGCAGAAAGTCCAGCACCGTGCGGCGCCGGGGAGCGGGTTGGGCCAGTGGCAGGGCCTGCACCTGCTGGCGCAGCACCGATGCCGCTGTGTCGGGTGTGAACACGATGACGTTGTCGCTGTCGAAATGCGCGCTCTTCAGCACCGACGGGTTGTTGGTGATGATGCGCGTGCCAGCACTGAGCGCCTCGAAGCAGCGAATCGTGATGCCGGTCTGCCGCGGATGTGCATAGTCGATGGTGCAGGCCGAACGACTGAGCACGTCGACATACTGGTCGTAGGGCAAGGCCCGGCGCGAGATGGATTTTCGGTACTTCAGGTAGAGCATCGGGTGACGTACAAAGTTCGCCAGGAAGGTCAAGGCGTTGGCTTCGAAGATGTGGACAAAGACATCGCCACTGCCCATGCCGTCCAGGGCGACGAGCACGCGGTCCAGATAGGCCAGGCGTTCAGAATGGTTGCGCATGATGGCCGACACCCGGTAGCGTCGCCGCGGCACGGTGTCCACGAGCGGCATCGATGTGAACAACTCGACCAGGGCGAGACCTTCCTCTTGTGCATCGCGGTAGTCGAATGTGCAGACGCGCGATACGCAGTGGCGCCAGCGAGCGGGCCCGCGGTCGAAGCGGAAGGAGTCGAAATGGTATCCGACGACCGCGTGTGCATGTGCGTTCAGCAGCTGTGCGGTTTCGGCATCCAGCCCCCGCCCTTTGATGACGAGGATCAGGTCGTAGCGATGCCCCTCGAGAACCTGGCCGACGAGCACGCGCCGTGTGATGCGGTGGGACAGCGACAGACCCAGTTTGCTGATGATCTTGCCGAACAGGTTCTCGGGATATTCGTCGTTGGCAATTACGGTCTCGAAGCCCAGCTCCTTCAGCCCGCGCGCCAGTGTCTGCGCAAAGGAATAGAAGCCTCGCGGCAGGATGAGCAGGCAGGTCTGGCCTTGTGCGGCGACAGCATTCATCGCGGACCCCGCGCCCGGGCCGGCTGGTCGCCGTCGGTTGGCACCAGCTGCGTCACAAATGCGTCCAGGTGGAACTCCGGAAAGTCCGCAGACGGGGCTTGCAGCGGCACGTCAAGAAAGCCCTTGACGCCGCTGAAGTCGTGACCACTGAACACCAGAATCCGGTCCGCGGAGTAAAACGGTTCTTGGGCAATGCGCGGGTTGCCGGTAACGATCTTCTTGCCGGCGCACAGGTTTTCCATCGTGCGCATCGTGTAGCCGGTCTGCTTGTGATTGGCGAAATCGAACACCGCCACCGAGGTCTCGATCATGTCGATGAACCGGTCGTGTCTGATCGCGCGAGTGCTCACGTCAGTCGGCCAGTGCCCTGCGCGGAGCAGCAACGTGACCACATACGGCGTACAGGCGAGGTAACTGTTGAAGGTGATGCCTTGCTCTTTGCAGTAGGCCTTGAAGGCCTGGATTGCACGGTAGCGCTGGATACTGACAATGTTGCCGACGAAATAGATGGCCCGTTGATGCTGCAGCCGTTTGGCCAGACCCAGGAAGGCCGGTACGCAAAACAGCGGCAGGTATCGAATGCCCAGGCTCTGCGCGTCCACGGGGTCGAAGGTGTAGGCGCGGTCGAAGAACGCCAGGTGCGAACGGTAGTCGTGGTTGCTCAGCGAGTCCCAGTTGTAGAGCACGAACTCGGCCTGGGCCTGCTGGCGGCGCAGCAGCTGAAAGGTCGGCAACGCCATCTGATGCACCTGGATGAACAACACCAGGTCGTAGGCCTGTCCCTCGGTGGCCTTGACGATTCGAAGATGGTGCTTGTCCATGCGGCGCCGGTACCACGATGGCGCCGCGACGCGCAAAGTCTTCATCAAGAGGTCGCGCGGCTGGATGTCGTGGTACGTGACCTCGTGTCCCTGACGGCGCAGCGCCGTCATGATGTCTTCGGTGTAGGTGTGGTACCGAAGGCCAATGAGCAGGATCTTCTTTTTCATCATCGCGTGGGTGCGGTCCCGCTGCGTGCGGCTGTTCGGGTCGGGTGTGGGGCCGCGCGGCGGCTGCTCGGGGCCACGCAGCTGTTTCAGGCTGCTGGCTCCTGACGATCCCCAGCCAACTGGCGCACGAAGCTGCTCAGATGAAACTCGGGAAACGTCGCGTCCGGATTGTGCAGTGGGCGCGCCAGAAACTCCTTGACGCCTGAAAAATCCAGCCCGTCGAATACATGGATGCGATCGTCCGAGAAGAATGGTTCTTTTCGGATGGCCGGGTTGTTCGTGATGATCTTCTTGCCGGCGCACAGGTTCTCGATGGTGCGCATGGTGTAGCCGACCTGGTGATGGTTGGCGAAGTCGAACACCGCCGACGCGTTCTCCACCAGATTGACAAACGCCGGCTGGGCTATGGATCGAAGCGAAACGTCCAGCGGCAGATGGCCCTGACGCATCAGAAGCGTCAGCGCGTGCGTGCTGCCGGCCATGTAAGCGGTGAACGAAATCTCTTGAGCCTTGCAATAGCTGTCAAAGGCGTGAATGGCTTCGTAGCGGCGGGGATTGACGATATTGCCTACGGTGTATACAGCTTGCCCGGTGCTGTCCAGCCGCCTGAGATTCTGAAAGGCCTTGATGCAGAACAGCGGCAGGTAGCCGACGCCGAGCGAGCGTGCATCCTGTGGGTCGAAGGTATAGACGCGGTTGAAGTGCTGCAGATAGGGTCGGTAGTCGTGATTCGTCACGGCATCCCAGTTGTAGAGCACGAACTCTGCAGCCGGAAAGGCCTGCTTCAGGCTGAGCATGTTCGGTTGCGACATCTGGTGCACCTGGATGAACAGCACCATGTCGACCGCACTGACGCGTTCGGCCGCCAGGACGCCGGCGTGGTATCGGTCCAGCGCCGGCTGGTAACGCTGAGGCGCAAACTTGCGCAGCACCTTCAGCCACGGCAGGCCCGGCTGAATGTCGTGGAACCTTACTTGATGGCCCTGAGCGCGCAGTTCCGCAACGATCTCTTGCGTGTAGCTGTGGTAATTCAGCCCGATGAGCAGGATCTTCTTGTTCATGAGGCTTGCTCAGAGCTGCTGTGCGAACCGTGCGCGGGCGGATCAAATTGCCCGTCAGGTCCGGTCGGACGCCAACTGCGCGTTTCGCTGTCGTATCGGCGGATGATGATGGCGGGCACGCCGACTGCAACACAATGATCGGGCAGGTCGCGTGTGACCACCGCATTGGCGCCGATGACGCAGTTGCGGCCGATGCGCGCACCCAGCACGCAGGCGTTGTGGCCCAGCCAGCTGCCATCTCCGATCATGACTTCCCGGTTCTGCCGTATCGGCTGATGCAGGATTGGCACGTCGGGATTGCGGTAGTCGTGCAGGTTGTCCGAGATATACACGTTGTTGGCGGTCAAGACGTTTTCACCCAGCACCACGCTTCGGGTTGCGTAGATGTGATTGAAGCGGCCAATGCGACTGCCCTTGCCGATGGCCAGCCTGCAGTCCTGATGACCGGTATGGGGCAGCGCGGCCAGAAAGGTCTTGTAGGCGATGTAGACATCGTCACCCAGCGTGATGTTGGCCGCGCCGTCTACCCCGGCAGGGAATATCACCGATGTGCCGCGGCCGAAGTGCTTGAAATTCCGCGCAAACAGCAATCGGAACAGTCGCACATAGAGCGACACCGGCAGTCGAAGCATCATGTCGTCGCGCCCTTGAGCGAAGGTGGCAGCGAGCGCGGGCGCGGGCGTTTCTTCACGACAAATGCGCTGAACACGATGAACAGGAAGAAGGGCGTGAACAGCAGGGCTTCGCCCAGCAGCGACAGCGTGATCCATATGCCGATCAACCAGCGGTGGCGGAAGAACCGTTGTCGGAAGATGCCCAACAAGAAGGGCAATGCCAGCGGAATGCCCAGACTGTAGAAGAGCTGAACCAAGCCGTTCGAGGTTGGCCGCTCACGCAACTGCGCGGCGGTCAGCAGTGTGCCCTCGAAACCGTGCAGGTTCGACGCGTTCAGGTACCGCTCGACGTCCAGACCGATGCCCATCCAGGGGTTCTCGGCGACGATGTTCAAGCCGGTCACAAGATCGTACTGCCGCGCCCATGAAGAGCCTTGCGAGACGCCGAACAGCTTGTCTGAGATGTTGTCGTAGCCCATCACAAGCAGGGGAGGCGCCAGCGCCAACGCCATCAATGCGGTCGCCGCCTTGCGCCCGAAGCTGCCCCGATTCAGGCGTTGCACGAGTGCCGTGCCCAGCAGGATCAGGCAGATGAGCATGCCGGTTGTGGACTGGGTGCACAGCACAGCAAGCACTGCCAATGCTGTCTGACGAGGCTTGTGCAGTACAAAAAGCGCCAGGTACAGGTACAGGTTGAGGTAGATCTGGAATACGCCGGGCTCGAAGAAGAAACCGTCCGGCCGGATCAGCCCCCCGACTTCGTCGATGGTGATGTGGTAGGTGAACAGCAACAGAAACGAACGGTAGTGCTGCTCGCCGATGACCAGCGGCAGGAACAGGAAAGTCAGGGTGTGGGCCAGCAGCACCGTAAGAATGGCCTGCCAAGCCATTGGCCGCAGCAGGACCAGGAGGTCGCGGTTCAGCGCACCTTCGGGGGCGCGCAGATACATGTGCACCATCAGCAGCGCTGCAAGATAGTGGGCGTAGCGGCTCACCAGCGAGGCCAGGCTCAGGGGACCGGGCCGGGCGAGTGTGACGAACAGCACTGCGGCCAGCAGCGCGAGCAATGGCCATATCGAGCGCCAGCGCGGCAGGCGCAGGCCGGTGGCAGCCAGGCACAGAACGATGACTGCCAGCACCAGGGGGTCGCGCGGGAACAGCGCGAGCCCACCGCTGATGAGCATGGACAGGAAGAGGGCCATGCGCCGCAGCCAGTCGGCAGGGCTTGCGGGTTTGGACGTGACCTCGTGCAGCATGGCTTCGCGTCCGGTCCACTGACCTGATCAGGCCGCGGCGGGGGCCTTGCCCACCATGCCCTCAGCCACCCGGGCCAGATGGTTCAGGGTCGCCACGGGCACGTTGTTCTGGATGGACTCAAGGATGCACTGGACCCTGGCGTCGGCATTCAACTGCTCGGCGGGCATCACGCCCCAGTCCTGAAAGTCCGATGGGTTGAACGGGGTGAAGACCCAGTTGCAGCACTGCGTGAGGTAGTAGCACAAGTGTGCGTCGACGCGCATGGCTTCGGTCAGCACCAGCAGACCTTGCGCCGCCCGGGTCAGGCAGTCCTGGTAGGACGCCAGATCCTGGCATTGCCATACAAAACCCAGGCCCGAGTAGTAGGAGCGGGATGGTGTGATCACCGGCTTGCCCAGCGCTGCGGCTTCGGTGCCGATGGTCGAGGTGTAGACCACCACCGCGGCCACGCGTTCCAGCAATTCGTAGCTGTTGATCGATTCTTCGGCGGCGATGAAGTGCAGTCGCGGATGACCGCCGAAGTGGCCCTCGAGCAGGCTGCCATAGTCATCGGTGGTGCGGGCAATGTCCAACCGCTCGGCCGGGTGCTGACGCACGATGACGGGAGCCGAGGTGTGTTCGAGCAGGAAGCGCACGGTCTGGACAATCCAGTCGGTGTTGTCCTTGAACACCGTGTGCAGGCCCAGCGCGGCGGCGTCCCACGAAGAGTTCAACGCGAGCAGCACCGCGCCGTCATAACGCGAATCGCCACCGTGCCCGCCTTTGACCTGCGACGCAAAGGCATCGACGCCCTGTCGGCGCTTGTTCATTTCGGCCAGGCCGGTCGCCATCGCCAGTTGCTGTTCGTCAGGCTGCAGGGCTATGCGCTGCTTCAACTGCCGGAATGCAGCCGGGATGTCCTGCAACTGGCACGCGATGCCATTGCAGGCCAGCATCACGGTGAGGTAGCCGCCGGCATCGAAGCTGCTGACGCGGATGTTCGCCGCGCGCGCCAGCGCCGTCCACAGGCCCGAGGTGCCATAGACGCCGCCGGGGATGAAGAGCAGGTCGAAGGCGGCCGGCCTGACCACTTGTGCGATGCGCGGATGCGCTGCAGCCAACTGGCCAACGCACAGCCTGGTGAACGGTTCGCGCTGCTCGGCCAGGGTCTCGCCACGCATGGCCCACACCGTGTTCAGGTGGGCCAGGCGCTGGATCGACGCCGTGGTGTCGGCGTCGATCGCCTGGCCTGCGGGTGCTGCGGGCAGCACGATCAGCGCAGGGCCCCGCGGCAGGTGGTCGAGCACCAGGCGCAGGCACCACAGCACCCAGCGGAACCGCATCGGGTTGTCGCTGAAGGGGCTGTCGTCGAGCAAGAAGGTCACGCGGTTGCCGCGGCGCGCCAGCAGCAGCCCGACAGCCAGCGTGAACCAAGGCACCGACGTGTCAAGCCAGGGCGTGATGACCAGACCGATGTGGGCGGATCCTGCGGCAGGCGTGGCCACAGGAGCGAGACCACGCACCCACAGCCGCATGCGCCAGGTGTTGCGCAGCCAGCCCAGCGGGCTGAAGCCGAGGCGACGCGTCAGGGCATGGATCAGTGTGCGCATCAGCTTGCAGAAGTTTGTCGTTTGTGGATGGCCAGTAGCGCAGCCAGCACCGCCAGGCCCACGAGTGCCTTCAGGCCGACGGTCAAGGGTGCGGGCCAGGCCTGATGCGCCAGCCAGGCTGCAATGCAGGCCAGCAGGCCAACGGTGGTGAGAGCTGTCAGCATGGGTGCCAGATAGGACTGCCCCGTGAGGCGCCTTGCCAGCTCATGACTGAGCAGCGTCATGGCCATGAACGTGCCGGCGATGGCCGCCGCCGCGCCGACGAGATGATACGTCGGCACCAGCCACAGGCTGAGCGCGGCCGACAGCGCCGCGCCAGCCATCGACACCGCCACCGAGGTCTTCGGCCGGCGGTGGTACAGCAGCGCGGTGTCGGAGATCTGGGAAAAGGAGTACGCGAAGTTGGCCACCAGCAGGATCAGCAGCACCGTGACGCCGCTGCCGTAGCCCTTCGGCGCAACCAGCGCAAACAGTTCGGTCGCACCCAGCACCAGCACGGCGGTGATGCCGAACATCAGGCGCCGCAGCACGGCGCCCGAGCGCTCCAGCAGCGCCGCGGCATCGGCGGGCTCGGCAGAAAACACGGCAGGCTGCTGGGCCTTGCCGAAGGCGGTGGCGGCCACCGTGACCATCATCGCCAGTTGTTGCGCCAGCCCGAAGACGGCGATCTGCTCGAGCGCCACGTGCCGCTGCAGCACCAGCGTGCTGGCGCGGTTGAGCAGGAAATAGGCGACATAACCCACCAGGATCGGACCGGCATAGCGCATCGAGTCGGCAATGTGGACCCAGTGGATGCGGGGTCGGAAACCCCGTCCCAGCTGCCATGGCAGCACCAGCCCGGCAAAGGCCGAGCTGATCAGCAGGGCCCACAACAACCCGGGCAGGCCCAGGCGCAGCACCACCAGGTTGAGCACCGCGCAGGCCGCCAGCACCAGCGCCGTGCTGACTTGCATGACCGCAAACGCCCGCGCCCGGCCCTCCAGCCGAAGGCACAACGAGCCCAGCGCCGAGAAGAAGCCGACCGCCGCGATGGCAATGCTGAACACCAGGTAGGGCTGCACGTCGGTGGTGGGCGACAGCAGCCGCCACAGATCGGGGCCCCAGACCGACGCCAACGCGCCGAGCAACAGCAAGTTGAGCCCGAAGAACATCACGATGGATGCGAGGTATTCCTGCTGATGTCCGGTCTTCTTGTAGTCGAAGTAGACGCGCGCCACGGCCGACGGCAACCCGAGGTACAGCAGGTAGCTGAAGATTTCGGTGTTGGTGCGCACGACGACATAGGTGCCGAACTCGGGCTGCGACAGCGTGCGTGTGTAAAGCGGTAGCAGCAGAAAGCCGCCAACGGCCATAACGATGACGTCGGCCAGGCCATACAACACGGTCGTCGAGAGCAGTTTTCGAGTGTCCAACGGAGGGCTCGTTGCCGTTGCCCTGGGCCGGGCCCAGGGCGTGTCGGTGTGGCTAGGAGCGCAGGAAGTTGCGCAGCACGCGCAGGCCCACTTCACCGCTCTTTTCGGGGTGGAACTGGCAACCCGCCACATGGGCGCGCTGAACCACAGCCGAGACATGCACGCCCCCGTAGAGGCAGTCGGCGAGGCGGTGTTCGATCGACTGCGGCTGCGCCATGTACGAGTGCACGAAGTACACCGCTTCGCCCGCTTCGATGCCCTGCAGCAGCCCCTTCGCCCACAACGTCTGTGGCTGGGGTGGCCACAGGCCGCTCCAGCCGATGTGCGGGATCTTCTGGCTCTCGCCGCTGGTGGTCTGCGAAGGGATCTGCACCACCCGGCCCGGGATCAGGCCCAGCCCTGGGGTTTCGCCGAATTCTTCGCTGGTGTCCATCAGCATCTGCATGCCCAGGCAGATGCCCAGCAACGGCGTGCCGGCCGCCGCGACCTGGGTGACCACGCGGTCCAGTCCCTTTTCACGCAGCGCGGCCATGCCGCTGGCGAACGCGCCGACGCCAGGCAGGATCACGCGCGGCGCCTGCAGGATCACCGCCGGGTCTGCGCTGACCGCGACGCGGGCGCCGCAATGCACCAGCGCACGGCTGACGCTGAGCAGGTTGCCAACGCCATAGTCGACAACAGCGACGTCAATCATGAGCGAACCTGCGCACGGGGATACCGGCGTCGTGCGCCGTTCGACGCAGGTCAGCGAAAGTGGTGCGGCCGTAGTGCAGGATGTCGGCCATTGCAACGGCGTCGGCCTGGCCCTCCAGCACGACCTCGAGCAAATGGGCCGGCTGCCCCATGCCGCCACTGGCAATGACGGGTACTGCGACTTCGGCCGTAACGGCGCGTACCAGGGCCACGTCGAAGCCCTTGCGCGTGCCCTCTTGGTCGACCGATGTCAGCAGCACCTCCCCGGCGCCCAGGCCGACACAGCGCTTAACCCACTCGATGACGTCCAGCCCGGTGCTCTCGCGCCCGTTGTCGGTGAAGGCTTCCCAGCGCTCGGGGCCGATGCGCTTGGCCTCGACCGACAGCACCATGCACTGGCTGCCGAAGCGGCGCGCGATGTCGCTGACGAGCTGCGGGTTGGCCACTGCCGCGGTGTTGACGGCCACCTTGTCGGCGCCGCAACGCAACAGGTGGCGCGCGTCTTCCACCGATCGGATGCCGCCGCCCACCGTCATCGGGATGAACACGTCCTGGGCCGCCCGCTGCACGATGTCGCCCAGGTTGTTGCGGCCATACAGGCTGGCCACGCAGTCCATGTAGATCAGCTCGTCGGCGCCCTGATCGTAGTAGCGCTTGGCGAAATCGTTGGGCGCACCCATCACGCGCAGGCCCTCCAGGTGCACACCCTTGATCAGGTTGGCACCCTTGACGTCCAGCCGGGCGATCAGGCGCGTTGATCTCATGCCGCGGCGCCGGCCGCATCCCACGGCGTGTGGCGCAGCGACCAGGCGCCGTCCTTCACGGCCCACAGGTGGGGCGAGCGGAACTGGTCGCAGGTGGCCAGGAACTCTTCACGCGTCATGCTGATGTAGTCGAGGAATTCCTTTTCATAGCGCAGCGGGTATTCGCCCTCGTAGCGCTTCATCAGCGCGATGGCTTCGTGCTTGTCGATGTGGTGGTTGCGGATCTCCTGCGCCGAATCCATCATCGCGCGCCCGACGCCGAACTTGATCCAGCGCGTGAAGTAGAAGAAGCCGTCGACCTTGTCGTCCAGGCTGTTGTACTTGGAGTAAGTGCCTTCGGTGCGCACCGGGTTGGCTTCGAAGCCGGTGTGCTCGACGGCGTAGTAATAGGCCTCCTGAGGAACCCAGCGCTTGTAGTAGCCCAGGTACTTGAAGTCGATGCCTTTGCGCTGAAGCACGTCGGGAGCCATGGGCAGATAGCTCATCAGATCGACCAGTTCAACGCCGTCGTCGAGATAGGCGCCAATCTGTTTGCCGCCCAGGTAGATATCGCGCACGTCGCGGCCGCCGATGTAATCCATCGAGAAGCCTTCGCTCTCGGCGCCGTCGGATGCAGCGGCATAGCTGGAGGTCTTGTGCGAAATCTTCTCACCGTACTCGCCGGGCATTTCGCCGTAAAAAATCAGCGGGATGTTGAGCTTTGCGGCCATCTTGGCGACGAAGGTCTTCTGCCCAAGAATGAACGGCTGGAATGGATGCAGCAGGTTCAGCGTGGCGTTGCGCGTCAGCAGCCGGTGGATCTTGCCGTTGGGGGTGTACAGGAAATTGTCGAAGCCGCCGACATGCAACCAGTTCTGGAAGTTCTTCCAGCCGATGTCGGTGTACAGGTGCGGCGACCAGGTCACGGTGAGAGGGTGCATGCCGTATTTGTATTTCAGCAGGTGTGACTGCATGGCGCTGTCCTTGCCGCCACTGCCGCCCACGATGCAGTCGTAGCTGCCATCGTCGCGCCGGTACTGCTTGCACAGTTCCTGCAACTCACGCTCGCGCTCGTCCCAGTCGATTTCACCCGTCTCCTTCAGGCGGTTGAAGCGGCAGGCGTGGCAGACGCCTTCTTCGTCAAACGTCAGCGTGGTCTTGGTCGAATCCTTGTTGTGGGTGTACTCATTGCTCGACATCGGCTGCTGGTTGGACATGTTGCAGGCCGTGCAGAAACGAACCGAGCGCGGCAGGCCGTAAAGCACTTCACGCTCGCCTTCTGGTTTGTCGAAACGGGACAGATTGACGCTGGCGCTGGGATGGATCTTCATCGTGTGGGCAGTGCAGTTTTCGGATGGGGTGGGGCGGGCGACGGATGGCACTCAGACGTTGGCGGCATGCTGGTCGCGCGCGCGGGCCAGATCGTCGGGACGGCCGACATCCAGCCAAGGCTCGTGCATCGGGTAGACGATGGCGCGCTCTCCTTTTTGCTGCACGCGCTCGAAGAGCGTGGGCATGTCGCAGTGCTCGTCGTGTTGCAGCAAGTCCAGCGCCGCAGGCTCGAGCACGTAGATGCCGGCATTGATATGGCTGCGCGACACCGGTTTCTCCTCGAAGCCGATGATGTCCACGCCCTTGGTCTTGACGACGCCAAACGGGTGCTGCCATTCGTGCAGGCGCACGGCCATCGTGGCCTGGGCCCGGTGGCGAGAGTGAAAGTCGAGCAGTTCGCTGTAGCGGATGTCGGTGAGCACGTCACCGTTGGTCACCAGGAAGGGTTCGCTGGGCCGCTGGCTCAGCAGACCCAGAGCGCCGGCGGTGCCCAGTGGCGTTTGCTCGCGCAGGTATTCGATCTCCACCTGCCAGCGGCTGCCGTCGCCGAAGTGCTCCTCGATCATGTGGCCCAGGTAGTGCACCGCCAGCACGAAGCGGTGGAAGCCTTCGCTCTTGGCGCGTTCGATGATGTGTTCGAGCATCGGCTTGTCGCCCACGGGCAGCAAAGGCTTGGGGCAATTCTCGGTGTGCGGCAGCAGCCGTGTGCCGCGGCCGCCGGCCATCACCACCATCAGGTTGGTGCGCAGCGTGGGCGCCAGCAGGTCGTCCCACAGGTGCAAGCCGACGACACGCCGGTGCTCGTCGACCACCGGCAGCTGGCGCACCTTGTTGGCCTGCATCAGCTGCAACACCGTGTCGCGGCCCCACTGCGGTGGCACCACCAGGGGGTCGCGATGGATGATGCTGAGCACCGGGCTGGACAGATCGAGGCCCCTCAGCAAGCCGCGGCGGATGTCCCCGTCTGTCAAGGTGCCCAGCAGGCTGCCATCCTCGGTAATGAAGATCAGGATCTGCAATCCCGTCTCGTCCAGGCAATGAATGGCCTGTTGCAGGTTGGAGTCCGGGGAAATAAGCGTTTGTCGCCAGCTTGCGTTGGGCATCGCAGGTCTAGTCAGGGTTGTGCACAGCCGAGGCGGCGCATTCAGCAGGCAGCACCGACGGCGCTCGCGAAGCCAATATTGTGAAACGACTTCTTGACCAGCCCCTGCAGCGGGTGATCTCGAAGGACGTGCACGATCTTCTCGCTGGCGCCGCCGTCGCCGTACGGATTGACGGTGGCGTTCAACTGGTTGCGGAAAGCAGGTGCATAGAGCCGGGCAATGGCCTCGCTGATCGATTGCCGGTTGGGTTCGCAGTCGATCACGCTGCTGGCTCTCAGCCGCCCCTGTTGCCGCGTGCCGATGTTGACCGTGCCGGTCTTCAGCGTCGGCGCCTCGGCCAGTCCGCTGGAAGAATTGCCGACGACGCCGTCGACCAGCTTCAGACACGACAGGTAGCGCAACAGGCCCAGCGATGCGTACACGCGTGCATGGGCATGCCGGGCAGCAAACGACTCCAGCATGGCCACCAGCGCGCGGCTGCCATTGTCGGCGTTGGGCATCGTGAAGATCAGGTGCGTGTCCTGCAGCGTGGCCAGCGCGGCCAGCAGTTCGGCCATCTGCTGTTCAGAGCTGCCGACCGCGTCCAGTGTCGCCGGATGAAAGGTGACCAGCAGATTCTTCGCGCCCAACTTGAACTCGAGCGACTGTTCGAGCGCGACCTGGTCCAGCAGTTGCAGGCGCTGTATGGCGTCGACACCCAGGCCACCAACCAGGAACACGCGTTCGGGCTGCTCGCCCAGTTGGATGACTCGACGCCGGTACTCGCCGGCGGCCACGAAGTGGAGATGCGACATCTTGGTCACCGCATGGCGGATGGCCTCGTCAAAGGCACCCTCGGTGGTCTCGCCGCCGTGCAGATGGGCCAGCGGTATGCCGGCCACCAATGCTGCGGTGGCGGCGGCCAGCACCTCGAACCGATCGCCGAGCACGACGATGATGTCGGGCCGCAGGCGGTCGAAGGCGTCGGCCATGCCGATCAAGCCCAGTCCCATCGACTTGGCCACGCCGGTGGCGGTGTCGGCGCTGACCAGCATCTCCACCTTGGCATCGATGTGCACCCCGTCGGCTTCGATTTCTCGGTAGGTCAGACCAAATTCTGGCGACAGGTGCGCACCAGTGACCACCAGTTGCAGCTGCACGTTTTCCGCCTGGCGCAGGCCGGCGATGACCCCGCGCAGCAGGCCGTATTCAGCCCGCGTCCCCGTGACGATGCAGATCTTGCGCGTCATGGCGTGATCAGTTCGTCGGCAGCGAATGCGCGAGCAGCCGGTTGGCCCACCATTTCGTCCCAGCGCATGGGCGACAACCCCGTCCCTGGCCGCTTGGCAGTCAGGTTGTCGGCGCTGAACCGTTCGCCGGCGGCAATGGGCCTCAGAGCCACCAGCGACTTGCGTGCAATGGGCCGGTTCTTCAGCTCCCCAGGCGTGGGCCGTTTGACACCGTCACCCAGTGCCAGTTCGATGCTGCGGATGGCAGCCACCATGGCTTTCAACTCGCCGGGCTCCAGGCTGGCAGGGTGGTCAGGGCCGGGCAGGCTGCGGTCGACGGTGAAGTGCTTCTCGATCACGCTGGCACCCAGGGCCACGGCGGCGATGGCCACCGCAATGCCCTCGGTGTGGTCGGAGTAGCCCACCGCCACGCCAAAGGCCTTGCCGATGCTGGTCATTGCGTGCAGGTTGACCTCGTGCGCGGGCGTCGGGTAGTCGGTATTGCAATGCAGCACCGTGATCTGCTCGCGTTCCGTGCCGGCGTTCTCCAGCACGCCCAGCGCGGCATCGATCTCGCCCAAGGTGGCCATACCCGTGGACAAGATGACCGGGCAGCCGTGGCTTGCCAGGCGGCCCACGTGGCGCAGGTAGGGCAGGTTGGTGATCTCGCCCGACGGGATCTTGAAGCGCTGCAGACCCAAGCGCACCAGCAGATCGACGCACTCGATGTCGAACCCGGTGGAGAAGAAACCGATGCCACGCTGCGTGCAGTGCGCGATGAGCATGCGGTGCGCGTCTTCGCTGAGTTCCAGGCGCCGCAGCATGGCGTGCTGGGATTCGCCGGCTCCCGTGGTGCTGGCCTGGTAGTCGGCCTTGCGCGCATCGCGGGTGGCCAGTCGGTCGGCGCTGAAGGTCTGGAACTTCACCAGATCGGCGCCGGCATCGGCGGCGATGTCCACCAACTGGCGGGCCAGGTCGAGGTCGCCGTTGTGGTTCACGCCGGCCTCGGCAATGACGAGAGTTCTTGTGCTCATGATGTCTGCCCCGGGCCTGGTAGACCGCCCACGAAACGCGCGTGGGCCGGCTGCGAATGACGCACCGCCAGGCCCATGCCCACGGTGCACCCCTGGCCCAGATGCAGGCCTTGCTTGACGACGCTGCCGCTGCCCACGAAGCTGCCAGCGCCCACGCTGACGCCGCCATTGAGAATGGCGCCGGTGGCGATGTGACAGTGGTCACCCACCCGGGTATCGTGTTCGATCAACGCCCGGCTGTTGATGATGCAGTTGGCCCCCAGCTGCGCGCCGGCATTGACGATGGCGCCGTGCATCACCAGGGTGCCGGCGCCGATGCGTGCGTGGGGCGACACGTAGGCACTGGCAGCAATCACCACCGGCAGCTCGAACCCCAGCGCCAGCAGCTGCTGATAGAGCCGTTGGCGCGGTGCGGCAGTGCCGATCTGGCCGACGCCGATGAAGGCCAGTCGGCACCGGTGCACCAGTCGTGGCAAGTCGGCATCTGCGCCCACCACGCGGTAACCGAGGTGCGTGGCCGGGGCCTCGCCATCGGCGCACACCAAGCCTAACAACCGGTATCGACCCTGCTGTTCGATGGCGTCGATGCAGGCATGGCTGTGCCCGCCGGTACCGATCAGCAGCAGGTCGGGCAGGCTCATCGAAGGTGCGCTCAAGCCGGCAGCAGCCCGGCGCTGCTGGGGATGTTGATCAGTCGCTGCTCCAGAGATCGCGCCACGGGCAAATCGGCCACAGGTGCCTGTGCATAGGGCACCAGTTGTGGCATCAGGGTCCAGACCGGGCGCGTCATCTGGCTGGCGTCATTGGTCGCGGCCAGCACGGCATCGCGCTGGCTGGCCATGGGCTCGTCCAGCAACAGGGCCTGCAGCCAGTAGTTGCTGTGGCAGCCCGCAGGTTCGGCCACCAGGCGCACGCCCTCTACGGAAGCAAATCGTTCGTTGTAGGCATTGAACAGCCGCCGTTTCTCGGCCAGGAACTGCGGCAGCTGCTCCAGCTGCGCACAGCCCAGCGCGGCGTTCAGATTCGGCAGCCGATAGTTGAAACCCACGGCGTCGTGATTGAAAGCCCAGCGGTGGGGCACTTTGGCCGTGGTGGTCAGGTGCTTGGCACGGGCGCCCAGCTCGACGTCGTTGGTGAGGATGGCACCGCCGCCGCCGGTGGTGATGGTCTTGTTGCCGTTGAAGCTGAGCGTACCCAAGCGGCCGAAGGTGCCCGTGTGCTGACCGCCCACGCTGCTGCCCAGAGACTCGGCGGCGTCTTCGACCAGTTGCAGGCCATGGTCGTGCGCGACGGCCAGCAGGGCGTGGATGTCCACAGGGTGGCCGAAGGTGTGCATTGGCACCAGGGCCCTGATCACGCGCCCCGTTTGCTTGTTGATGCACAGACCGTTGCGCATCTGCGTGTGAGCGCGCAGGTGTTCGCGCAGAGCCACTGCGCACATGCCCAATGAGCCCGCCTCGCTGTCCACGAAGTGCGGTATGGCCTGGCAATAGCTCACCGCGTTGGCGCTGGCGATGAAGTTCAACGCAGGCATCAGCACTTCGTCGTCACGACCGACGCCTGCCAGCAGCAGCGCCACGTGCAAGGCCGCGGTGCCGTTAACCACCGCCACTGCACGCTTGGCGCCGGTGTAGGCGGCCAGGTCGGCCTCGAAGCGGTCGACGAACTTGCCCACCGACGAGACAAAAGTCGAGTCCAGGCACTCCTTCAGATACAGCCATTCATGGCCACGGAAACGGGGCTCGTGCAGGGCCGCGGGCTTCGGGCCGATGACGTCCGCGATCGCATGCACGATCGCCTGGGGCAGGGCACTCTGGTCCGAGCTGCTCATCACACGTTGTACAGATGGGACTTGTAGCCCGCCAGGTGCGACGGGTCTCGAAACCAGTCCACGGTGTGGGCCAGACCGCGCACCAGGCCCTCATGGCCGGCGTACGCAGGTTGCCATCCGAGCAACTCGCGCGCCTTGTCGTTGGCAGCCCACAGGCGTTCGACCTCGCTCTTCTCGGGGCGCAGGCGAACATCGTCGGTTTCGATCGTGATTTCGACGCCCATGGCCTGGGCGATGGCCAGCGCGGTGTCTCCGATCGAGATCTCGAAGTTGCTGCCCAGGTTGATGACCTCGCCCACGGCGCGTTCGGACGCCAGTGCCGCGATGAAGCCCGCCACGGTGTCGCTGACATGGCTGAAATCGCGCGTGGGGTGCACCGCCCCGAGCTTGATGCGCCGCTGCCCGGAAGCGATCTGGGTGATGATGGTGGGGATCACGGCGCGGGCCGACTGCCTTGGGCCGTAGGTGTTGAAAGGCCTGAGCAAAGTCACGGGCGTGCCGAAGGCGGCGTGGAACGACATCGCGATCTGGTCAGCTCCGATCTTGCTTGCCGAGTATGGCGACTGGCCCTGCAGCGGGTGGTCTTCGGTAATGGGCACGAAACGCGCTGTGCCATAGACCTCGCTGGTGGACGTTTGCACCACGCGCCGCACGCCCAGGTCGCGCGCAGCCTGCACGATGTTCAGCGTGCCCTTGATGTTGGTGTCGACGTAGGTGTCGGGCGAGTGATACGAATAGGGTATGGCGATCAGCGCGGCCAGGTGCAGCACCGCGTCGCAGTCTTTCATCGCTGCGCGTACGCCGTAGGGGTCGCGCACGTCGCCCGCGAAGACTTCGAACTGGTCTTTCACGTCAGCTGCGCAGTTGTCCAGCCAACCCCATGAATTGAACGAGTTGTAGAGCACGAAGGCGCGCACATCGTGCCCAGCCCGCACCAGTGCCTCGGTCAGGTGCGAACCGATGAAGCCATCGGCACCGGTGACAAGGATCTTCTTCTTCACGGCAATTCTTTCAAAAGCATCTCGGCAAACCGCCAGTCCAAGGGGGTGTCGATGTCCACCGAACGCTCGCGCGGCATGATAAAGGCTCGGGTTTCGGCGCTGAGCAGCCGCCGGCTCCGCTGCAGCCAGGCCGCGTTGGCGAAGTACAGCGCGCCATTCACGGCATAGACGGGCGGCAGTTCCTGGCGCCGGGTGGCCTGCGCGCCAGCGATCAGGGGCGCCAGCCTGCCATCGTGGGTGAGCTCATAGGTCCAGTAGGGATGGGCGTCGGGCTCGCTGACCGAGACCACCGAAGGCAACGACTCCTGCTGCACCAGGCGCAGGCAGCCGTCGATGTCGGCGGTCTGGCGCAACGGCGATGTCGGCTGCAGCAGCAACACAGCGTCGAAGGCGGGCAATTCGGACAGGGCGTGGAACACGGGGTCTATGCCGGGTGTGTGGTCCTGCGCCAGGTCGTGCGGTCGCATGAAAGGCACTTGCGCGCCGGCCCGTCGCGCCACTTCGGCGATTTCAGGATCGTCGGTGCTGACCACCACGGCGTCCAGCAGGCCCGAGCGCAAAGCCGCCTCGATGGTCCAGACAATCAGTGGCTTGCCGGCGATCGGCAGCACGTTCTTGCGCGGAATGCCTTTGGAGCCACCGCGAGCAGGGATGAGGGCAAAGGTCTTCATCGGTTGTGGGGTGTCCGTGGGCCTGCTTGGTGCAAGCTGGCCAACATCAGCGCATCTTTCGGGGTGACGGCCCGGTCAGGAGCGTGCCGGTGGCCGGAGCTGCCGCTCTGGGGTCTGGGGTCTCGGGTCTGGGGTCTCGGGTCTCGGGTCTGGGGTCGGGCAGCGCGGTGACCAAACCAACAATCGAATGAGCTTACCGGTCTGAATGCCCTTGCCACGCGCGTCGCAGTCGTGCCAGTTTCTCTGCCGCCGCCGGTTCTGCCTTGTGGCTGCGCCAGGCAAAGCGGACCATGACGGCGATGAGCAGAAACAGTGCCGTGGCACCTGCAGCGCCGAGCGCCGTGAGAGCACGTTTGGGCCTGGCCTTGTATTCGGGTGTCGTGGCGGGATCAACCACCTGAATCAAGGCGCCTTCTCGGCTCTCGTCCAGACGAGCCAATTCGTATTGCCGGGCGAACAGTTCGAAGAGTGTCTCCTGGTACTTGAATTCACGGTACTTGCCCAGGTAGTCGCCACCTTTGGGTGCATCGGCCTGGCTCTCGAGTTTTTCCAGCTGCGCGCGCAGGGCCTGAAACAATGCCTGCTGGTTCTGCACTTCGGGCGTGTTGTCCGCCAGACTGCGCCGCAAGGTCTGCAACCGCACCTCGGCCGCGGTGGTCTCGCCCTTGAGACGTGCGTAGCCCTCGGCAGCAGCCTTGGGCTCGGCGCGCAAGACGCCTGGGTTGAAGCCGCTGGCCTGCAGGTCCTGCTGGGCAGCGGTCAGCTTGTCGCGCGTCTGCTTGAGCTGGATCTCGAAAAACGCCCTCCTCTGTTGCGCTTCGGTCAGTGCCAGATCGGCAGTCACGCGCCGCAAGGCGTCGACATGGCGGTTTGCGAGGTCCGCCGCTCGCTTGGGGTCCTTGTCGTCGACCTGCACGGTGATCAGGCCATCCTTCTTGCCCAGCGCGATGTCCACATGGCCCGCCAACAACTTGCGCGCCTGAAATCGGTACTCGACATCGTAGATCTTCATCAGCCCGAACTCGTCGATGAGCCGGTCGGTCACGGTCGTGCTGCGCAGCAACGAAACGTACTGGTCCGCAGGGCTTTTGATGGCGCCTGCAGCTCCTGCCAGGCTGGACAGCGCGCCCAGTGACGCCAGCGCGCTGGCCGCCGCACTCTGTTGCTGCTGGGGTGGCAGAAAGACGGTGGTGGCGGTGAAGGTGGGAGGAATCAGGTAGGTGATGCCCAAGGCCAGCGCTCCCACCAGCAGAGGCCCGAAAACCAGCAACTTGAAGTGCTCTGCCAGCGGCACCAGCACATCCAGCAGATGCAGACCTTCGTCATCGGCTGCGGCCTCCGAAGCTTCGAGTGGATCGTCCAACTCAGTTCCCCAGAATCTTGAGCGCTGCGGCGCCCAGACCGAACTGCGACAGTATCTGCGTCCAGTCCTTCAAGTGCTGCACCACCGTGGTCTTGTTGAATTCCTCGGGTACGAAGATGGTGTCGCCAGGCAGCGCAGGGATGTCGCTCAAGCCGTTGGAGCGGTTGAACCAACCAGAGCTGCGCTGGCGGCCGCTGATCACTGTGCCATTGGCTCGCACCATGAAGATGCCGGCTTCATCGGCGCCTTTGGTGGGCCCGCCGGCCAGCACGAGGTAATCCGAGAGTGGGCGGCTCTTGTCATGCAGGTAGGTCGCGGCATTGAACACGCTGCCGTACACGCCGACTGTGTTGGGGCGTGCCGGGACCAAGATGCGGTCACCGTCTTCAAGAGCCAGATCGGGCAGTTCGCGGGCCTCAGGATCGAGTTGCAGCACGACGCGGCCCGTTGGGCGCAACGAGCGCAGGCGATCAACGAGCTGGCTCGTTGCCGCGTTGCGCCCAGCCAGCGCCGCCGCCTCGTCGCTTCCCGAGATTCGTTGTGATGACGAGGAACGTGCCAATTCGGTTTCCAGGTCGCGCAGTGCTCGGTCGTAGTTCACCTGCTGCGTCAGTTGGACGCTGGCGCGGGTGAATTCAGTTGCATACAGGTATGCGGCCGGCGTTGTGCCTCCCGCCAGACGCATGACATCACTCAGGCTGCTGCCCTGCGGGAGTACATATTCAGCGGGGCGGACCACCTCGCCTTCGATGCGCACTCGCTTGCTCTGCCGCTGCGAGGGCAGAGCAATGTCAACGGCGCTGAATGCACGAAGCACGTCACCATGGTCCAGCGTCTGGGTCAGGTCCCGCGGCAGCTCCAGTTGTGCCACGCGTGCCGCCTGGCGTTCCTGCAGACGTTCAACTGCCAGTCGAGTCCGATCGGCTATGGCTGAAAACCCGCCTGCAAAACGCAAGGCTTCAGTTACGCCTTCGCCGGCCTTCAGTTCAACGACTGATGGCTTGTTCACGCTGCCAATGACACCCACCTGCACGCCCACCGGCCCCACGTGCACGACGTCGCCAGCCTGAATCACGGGGTCGGCACTTCGGTCGCCTTTGAGCAGCAGCTCGTACAGGTCGAATGCGGTCACGAGCTTGCCGGCGCGACGCAGCTCCACGTTACGAAAGCTGCCAGAAGCCGCTGGCCCACCCGCCCGCAGGAGCACGGTCAAAACGGTCGACAAGCTGCCTACCGTGTAGCTGCCGGGTTGCGATGCAAAGCCCGTCACGAACACGCGAACACCACGCAGTTGCCCCAACGAAACGGCAAGCTCGAAGTTCTTGAAGACCAGACCCATGCGTCGGGCGATGACCCCTTGAAGTTCACTGTAGCGGACTCCCGATACCTGCAGCGCCCCGACGCGAGGCACGTTGATGCGCCCGGTTCTGTCAACAGTCAGGCGCAGGTCGGCGTCGACGCCGCCCCACACGGTCAGCAGCACTTCGTCGCCAGGCGCAATGACGTAGTCGCCCGGTACCAAAGGGCTCGTGTCTGCGCCCACACCGTCGGCAATGCCCGTAATCAAATCGGCGCCAAACCGGCGAACCTCGCTGACCGACCCGGATTGCCGTTGCACAAACCTCTCAAACTCGCCCGGCACGTACTTGGGGATGACGGGAGGCGCCGCCGCGGCAGGCGCGGGTATAAAACGTTCGTCGAGGCTGGCTGCGGGGGCCGAAGACCGGAGCCGGATAGGTCCGCCGCTGATCGCAGGTTCATTACCTGCACTGGGGCCCGTCGGGTTACTCTGGGCGATGCTTTGACCGCTTGTCAATTGCAGCGCCAACAACAGCACCGACAGGCCCACATGGGTCTGCCACGACTTGGCCTTGCTGGGAGTGGGCTCGATGTTTGATGGGCGCATAGGTGGGTGGCTCGGCGCGAAGGTGGTCGATCACCGAAAAGCACAGGTTTGGGAGGGGCCAACCCTCCAGCGGCGTCACAGGTGAACCGCATCGAGCAAAGTGCGCATTGTATGCAGCGCTCGCCGCCCGCTGGCTTCGGCCTGCCTGCACTGCGCAGGCGCGGGATGGGGTCGGACTAGAATTCTGCGATGCTTGAGCTACTGGCAGCGTTTGCCGTTTCCTTGTTTGTGACATTGCTCATCGTGCGCTCGGCGAAAACCCATGCGCACCTGTCCATGGACCACGACGTCTCCGGACCGCAGAAGTTCCATGCGCGCCCGGTTCCCCGCGTGGGTGGTGTCGGCATCTTCATCGGTCTGATGGCAGCCGCAGCTACCTTGCTGTTGAGCAAGCCTGAATTCGCGAAGGCGATTTCCCTGCTTCTGGTGTGTGGCAGCCCAGCTTTCGTTGTCGGATTGATTGAAGACCTGACGAAGCGCGTGAGTCCGCGCTTGCGCCTGCTTGCGGTGGGGGTTTCGGCGCTGCTTGCGGTGTGGCTGATGGGGGCAACGCTCAATCGCACAGACATACCAGGCCTTGATTGGATCGTCTCCCATGCTGCTGGTGCGGCGCTGGTGACTATTTTTTCAGTGGCGGGAATCGCCAACTCGGTCAACATCATCGATGGATTCAATGGCTTGGCATCGATGTGTGTGGTCATCATGCTCGCGGCGATCGCCTATGTGGGCTTTCAGGTTGGTGACCTGCTGGTGGCATCTTTGGCTCTGGCCGGTATTGGGGCCGTGCTGGGTTTTTTCGTGATGAACTATCCCGGTGGACTGATATTCCTGGGCGACGGCGGCGCCTACTTCCTTGGCTTCCTGGTGGCAGAGGTATCGATATTGCTGTTGGTTCGCAATCCCCAAGAGGTTTCTCCCTTTTTTCCTTTGCTGGTGTGCATCTATCCGGTATTTGAGACTGTGTTTTCGATCTATCGGCGCCGCTTTCTTCGGGCGGTGCCACCGAGCATGCCTGACGGCATCCACCTGCACTCCTTGATCTACAGGCGCGTGCTGCGCTGGGCCGTTGGCAATCGAAGCGCTAAGGCGTTGACGCGACGCAATTCGATGACCTCTCCCTATTTATGGGCTCTTTGCATGTTGTCGGTCGTGCCCGCCGTTCTCTTCTGGAACAACACCGGTGTGCTTGCAGGCTTCATGGCACTCTTTGGCTTGAGTTATGTCGGTCTTTACTGGCGCATCGTCAGATTCAAGGCACCGCGTTGGGTGAAGATCACAACGGCCAGGGTTCGAAGCGGCGTGAACGCGGATAATCGGTCGGAATGATGCAAACCTCCATGATTCCTGAGCCAACCCCTTCCGTTGAAGCGGAAGTTCTGCCCGCGGCCCGCTTCGACACCCTGGCGCTAGACCCCAAACTCCTGCGCGCCGTGGCCGATTCTGGCTACCTTGCCATGACGCCCATACAGGCCAAGGCGATTCCCATCGTGCTGGAAGGCCGCGACGTGATGGGTGCGGCGCAGACAGGCACCGGCAAGACAGCGGCGTTCACCATCCCGCTGCTGCAGAAGATGCTGCGCCACGAAAACGCCAGCATGTCACCGGCGCGTCATCCGGTGCGTGCATTGGTGCTGGCCCCCACGCGCGAGCTGGCTGACCAGGTGGCCGAGAACGTCAAGAAGTACGCCAAGCATTCGCAGCTGCGTTCTGCGGTGGTCTTTGGCGGCATCGACATGAAGCCGCAGACGCTGCAGCTGAAGGCCGGCGTGGAAGTGCTCATCGCCACGCCGGGGCGCCTGCTCGACCACATCGAAGCCAAGAACGCGGTGCTCAACCAGGTCGAGTACGTGGTGCTCGACGAGGCCGACCGCATGCTGGACATCGGTTTCCTGCCCGACCTGCAACGCATCCTGGCCTACCTGCCCAAGCAGCGACAGACGCTGTTGTTTTCGGCCACGTTTTCACCCGAGATCCGGAAGCTGGCGTCCAGTTACCTGCAAGACCCGGTGCTGGTGGAAGTGGCGCGCCCCAACGCCACGGCCACGAATGTGGAGCAACGCTTCTACAGTGTCACCGACGACGACAAGCGCGCCGTGGTGCGCCAGTTGCTGAAGCAGCGTGCGCTTTCGCAAGCCATCATTTTCGTCAACAGCAAGCTTGGTGCAGCCCGGCTGGCGCGTTCTTTCGAACGCGACGGCTTGCGCACCCAGGCGCTGCATGGCGACAAGAGCCAGGACGAACGGCTCAAGGCACTGGCGGCCTTCAAGGCCGGCGAAGTCGATCTGCTGGTGGCCACCGACGTGGCGGCGCGCGGGCTTGACATCGCCGACCTGCCGGCGGTGTTCAACTTCGACGTGCCGTTCAACGCCGAGGACTACGTGCACCGCATCGGCCGCACCGGGCGCGCGGGTGCCTCGGGACTGGCGGTGACGCTGGTCACCCGCGACGACACGCGGCTGGTGTCCGACATCGAAAAGCTCATCAAGAAGAAGCTCGAGATCGAGGCCATCGAGTTGGAAGACGACCGCCCGCGGCGTGCGCCTCGCCGCGACGAAGAACCGCGGCCCGATCGTGCTGAGCGCAGCGACCTTGATTTCGTTCGGCCCGCGGCGCCGGCTGTTGCCGCGCCTGCGGCCGGTTATTCAAGCCCGCGGCCGCTGTCGCGTTCCTTGTCGATGGACCCGTTTTTCGACAAACCCTATGAACCGAGCGGCGCCGGCGGCGCGTCCTGGGAGAAGAGCATCAAGGCTTCGTCTCCTGCGGCCGCCACGGCGGCTGACGCGGCGACTTCATCCGCCGGTTCGAACCTGTTGATGTCGTCCAGCACCAAGTCGAAGAAGAAGGTCGGTTCTTTGCTGGGTGGTTGAGCGCGTGGCGGTCTGATGGCCGCGGTTCAGCCAAACGCGAGCTGGCGGTGCCGTCAGGCTGCAAGCCAGCTGAACACAGCGGGCAGTTTGTCCGACAACGGTGGCCGTTGGCCGGCGGACATCGAGCGCCAGCGGGTCACGGTTTCTGTCCGGCTCAGCGCTTCTTTCAAGGTCAGACCCACGCTGACGCTCAGCCTTGTTCCGGGGGCCAGGGCGTCGACCAGTGCGGTGAACAAGGCCGCGTTTCTGTATGGCGTCTCGATGCAGATCTGCGTTTGCGCATGGCGGCGCGACCAGGCCTCCAGCTCTCTGATGCGCGCCACCCGGGCCGCGGCTTCCTGCGGCAAGTAGCCCACGAAAGCAAAGCTCTGCCCGTTCAACCCGCTGGCTGCCAGGGCCATCAGCAGCGAACTTGGGCCTGCCAGCACCTGCACCACCAGACCGGCCGCGTGCGCACAAGCCACCAGTTCGGCGCCCGGGTCGGCCACCGCCGGCAACCCCGCCTCTGACAGCAGCCCGATGTCGGCGCCTGCCAGTGCGGGCGCCAGCAGTGCCTGCCACTGCGCGGCGGGCACTGCTGCACCGCTGCCCTTGCGCGCGCGCGGCAACTCCTGGATGTCGATGGCCTGCAGCGGCATGGCCAGAGGCACGCAGGCGTGCACGCGCTTGAGGAAGGCACGTGTGCTGCGCGCATCTTCAACCACCCAATGGCTCAGGACCGCCGCCTGTGCCATGACGCCCTGCGGCAACACCTCGTCCAAGGGCACGCCTTCACTGCCCAGGTCCAGTGTGTTGGGCACCAGCAGCAGGCGGCCGCTGTTTGCGGTGGTGGCGCTCATACCAGCAAGGGGTCGAGGCCCGCTGCGCGCAGCATCTGACAGGTGCGGATGAGGGGCAGTCCGACCAGTGCTGTGGGGTCGTCGCTGTGGATGTGGGTCAACAGCGCGATGCCCAAGGTCTCGCACTTGGCGCTGCCTGCGCAGTCAAAAGGCTGCTCCAGCCGCAGGTAGTGTTCGATCTCTGCTTCAGAGAGGCTGCGAAAGCCAACCGTCACCGACGCCAGTTCCACCTGCGCAAAGCCGGTGTCGCCGCGCACCACGGCCACTGCGGTCTGGAACACCGCCTGGCGGCCACTGAGCATGCGCAGTTGCGCCACTGCGCGTTCGTGGGTGCCCGGTTTGCCGAGGGCCTGCCCGTCCAGGTCCGCCACCTGGTCGGAACCGATCACCACCGCATGCGGGTGTTGTCCCGCCACCGCCTGCGCCTTCGCCAGCGCCAGCCGCAGTGCCAGCGCAGCGGGCGTTTCGCCAGCCAGGGCCGTTTCATCGGTGTGTGGAGCCACCACCTGAAAAGGCAAGCGCAGCCGCTGCAACAGCTCCTGCCGGTAGCGTGACGTGGACGCCAGAATCAGGGCAGGCGCGGGCTTGGCAACGGTCGTTTCTTGCATGGGTCGCATTGTGCAAGCTGCTGAGCAGGCATGGCCTGATCAACTCGTGTAGCCGTCCCTTCAAGTGCCGGCATCTCGCCGGCATCTCAACGTCGGCCCGCTGGCTACACTGTGATGATGTGGACGCTGTTTGGTTCGTCGGGCTCGGGTTCGGCCGCTGTCGAGATGGCACTGCTGCGCTGTGGCTTGGCCTTTCGCGAGGTGCGGGCCGCCACCTGGGAAGCTGATTCGGCGCTGGCCGAGCTGCTCGCCGCCAATCCCATGCAACAGATACCCACGCTGGTGGACGCCGACGGCATGGTGTTGACCGAGAGTGCCGCCATCCTGATGCACCTGGGGCTGACCCATCCTGCAAGCCGGTTGTTGCCCTCATCGTCGCGTGAGCGGGCGCAGGCGATGCGGGGTCTGGTGTTTGTGGCCGCCAACTGCTATGCCGCCATTGGCGTCATCGACTACCCCGAACGCTGGTGTCCGGACGCGGGTGCTCTGACGATGAACCGCTTGCGCAAAGGTGCCCGTGCGCGGCTGCATGCCTGCTGGGACGTGTTTGCCGATCAGTTCCTGCCCGCCATGGCCCATGGCGCAGCTGGGCATGGCGGCCCGGTTGGCGCGCTGGATATTCTGGCAGCCGTCGTGTCGCGCTGGTCGGGCACGCGCGGCCACCTGGCACACAGCCGTCCAGCCCTGCTGACCGCGCTGCAAGCGGTTGAAGCGCAACCTGAACTGCAGCCGGTATTCCATCGCCATTGGCCACCCGCACCCACCTGAGACTTCATTCGATGACGCGAGAACGACCATCCAACCCCCGCGCGCTGCGTGTGGAACCGCTGTGCAATGAGGGTGGCAGCCTGCAAGGCAGCTGGCCGCTGGCTGCGCTGACGCGGCTGGCCGAAAGCTTTTCGGCCGCGGCCGACGGCAGCGTCTCCTGGGCTCTGAAAGGGTCCACGAAACAACCGGCAGGGGCTGCCCTGCAGTTGTGGGTGCAACTGACGGCTCACGCCGTGGTGCCGTTGCAGTGTCAGCGCTGCCTGGGACCGCTGGCGCAACGCGTGGAAGTGGACCGTCTGATACGGTTCGTGCACGGTGAAGACCTGGCGGCACGGCTGGACGAGGAGACCGAAGACGATGTAATGAGTGTGCCCGCGGCGCTGGATGTGCAGGACCTGGTGGAAGACGAATTGATCCTGGCGCTGCCGATCGTTCCCCGCCACGACGGCCCTTGCCCGCAACCCTTGGTGCCGGAAACCGTGCAGGCCGCCGGCGAAGAGATGCCGGCCGCCAAAGAGCCGCACCCGTTTGCAGCCCTGGCGGCGCTGAAACGCGGCGACAAGGTCCCGTGACCCCGCCCGTGGCCTGCGCCACCGCCAGCCTTGCTGGCTGCAGGGTGCCCGGTGCTATACTTGCAGGCTTTGCCGGTGTCATGGGTGACGTTTTAAGTTCGCCTGCCTGGACCGACCGGCTCGATACCCCCGTTTTGAGATTTCGCGCTTGGCGTGGCTGCCACCGGTCGGCTACCAGCCAACAGCCGCGCCCACCCTCAGGAGAAACCCATGGCCGTTCAACAGAACAAGAAGTCGCCTTCCAAGCGCGGTATGCACCGCTCGCACAACGCCGTGGCCGCCCCGGGCATCGCCGTGGAATCCACCACCGGCGAGGTGCATCTGCGCCACCACATCAGCCCCACCGGTTTCTACCGCGGCCGCAAGGTCCTGAAGACCAAGGCCGACGCCTGATTCGTCCAGTTTCGATGCGTTGCGCCGCGCCATTTGGCTGCGGCGCCGCGGATTGAGCGCCGTGTCGCCTGAATCTCCGCTGAACGCACTGCAGCTGACGCGCCTGGTCGTTGACTGCATGGGCGGTGACCACGGCCCCGTGGCCACCTTGCCAGCCTGCCAGTCTTTTCTGGCCAAACACCCCGACGTCGAGTTGGTGCTGGTGGGTACCGAGGCTGCCCTGGCGCCCAGTCGCGGCTGGGCGCGCTGCCACCATGTGGTGGCCACCGAAGTGATCACGATGGACGATTCCATCGAACACGCGTTGCGCCGCAAGCGAGATTCGTCGATGCGGGTCGCCATACGGCAACTGCAGGAAGGCGCCGAACACCAGGCGCACGCCTGCATCTCGGCTGGCAACACGGGCGCCTTGATGGCCGTGTCGCGCTTCTTGCTCAAGACCCTGGAAGGCATCGACCGGCCGGCCATCGCCGCCGTCATGCCCAACCGCCTGGCGGGCTACACCACGGTGCTCGACCTGGGCGCGAATGTGGATTGCACGCCTGAACACCTGCTGCAGTTTGCCGTCATGGGCAGTTCGCTGGTGGCGGCCGTCGAAGGCAAGCCTGAACCCACGGTCGGCCTCTTGAACATCGGCGAAGAAGCCATCAAGGGCAGCGACGTGATCAAACGTGCGGGTGAACTGTTGCGCGCGGCGGGCCTGGCCGGGCAGATCAACTTCAAGGGCAATGTCGAAGGCAACGACATCTACAAAGGCACGGTCGACGTTGTGGTGTGCGATGGCTTCGTGGGCAATGTGTTGCTCAAGACCAGCGAAGGGCTGGCTTCGATGTTGTCGGAGATCATCAAGCAGGAATTTACGCGCGGGCCGCTGTCCAAGCTGGCGGCGGTGGTGGCCATGCCGGTGCTGGACCGGCTCAGGAAACGCGTCGACCCGCGGGGCTACAACGGTGCGGCCTTGCTCGGCCTGCGGGGCCTGGTGTTCAAGAGCCACGGTTCCGCGGACCCTTACGCGTTCGAGCAGGCGCTGGCGCGCGCTTATGATGCGGCGCGCAACCGTCTGCTCGACCGTGTGCACGACCGCATCGGTCCGGCGCTTCAAGCCGTGGCCGACAGCCGGGTCGGCAGCAGCGGGGCCGCCACCACCCAAGCCGCATGAACTCCACGCCCTCGGCCCACCGGTACTCACGCATCACCGGCACCGGCAGCCATCTGCCGCCCCAGCGCCTGAGCAATGCCGACATGGTGCAGCTGCTGGCCCAACGCGGCATCGAAACCAGCGACGACTGGATCGTCGAACGAACCGGCATCAAGGCCCGGCACTTCGCGGCCGATGGCGCGACCAGCAGCGATCTGGCCTTGATCGCCTGCCGCGCCGCGTTGCAGGCCGCAGGCCGGCGTGCCGACGACGTCGACCTCATCATCGTGGCGACGTCCACGCCTGACATGGTGTTCCCTTCCACCGCGTGCATCCTGCAGCACAAGCTGGGTGTGCATGGGTGCATGGCCTTTGACCTGCAGGCGGTGTGCTCGGGTTTTGTCTATGCGCTCAGCGTGGCCGATGCGCTGGTGCGCGCCGGCAATGCGCGCTGTGCGCTGGTGGTGGGTGCCGAGGTGTTTTCGCGCATCCTCGATTTCAACGACCGCACCACCTGCGTGCTGTTTGGTGACGGCGCCGGCGCGGTGGTGCTGGAGGCCAGCGCCGAGCCCGGCATCCTCGCCAGCGACCTGCACGCCGATGGTCGCCATGTGGGCATCCTGTGCGTGCCGGGCACGGTGGCCGGCGGCCATGTGCTGGGAGATCCGCTGTTGAAGATGGACGGGCCTGCGGTCTTCAAGCTGGCCGTCGGCGTGCTCGAAAGCGCAGCCCGCGCGGTGCTTGAACAGGCCGGGCGAACCGAGGCCGATGTGGACTGGCTGATTCCGCACCAGGCCAACATCCGCATCATGCACAGCACCGCGCGCAAGCTGAAGCTGCCGCTGGAAAAGCTGGTGGCCACGGTGGATGAACACGGCAACACATCGGCCGCATCGGTGCCGCTGGCACTGGACGTGGCGGTGCGCGACGGCCGGGTGAAACCCGGTCACACCGTGATGCTCGAAGGCGTGGGCGGCGGCTTCACCTGGGGCGCGGTGCTGCTGGATTTCTGATGACCACTGGGCTTGGCACATGAGCGTTCCTTTTGCATTCGTCTTTCCGGGCCAGGGCTCGCAGTCGGTGGGCATGCTTGCGGCCTGGGGCGACCACCCGGCCGTGGCGCAGACGTTGGCCGAGGCTTCTGCGGCGCTGGGCGAAGACATCGGCAAGCTGATTGCCGAAGGCCCGAAAGAAGCGCTGGAACTGACCACCAACACGCAGCCGGTGATGCTGACGGCTGCCATCGCCTGCTACCGTGCTTGGCGGGCCGAGGGTGGCAGCCTGCCGGTGGCGGTGGCTGGGCACTCCCTGGGCGAGTACACGGCGCTGGTGGCATCTGGTTCGTTGACGCTGGCCGACGCGCTGCCGTTGGTCCGGGTCCGTGCCCAGGCGATGCAGCAGGCCGTGCCGGTGGGTGCCGGCGCGATGGCGGCCATCCTGGGGCTCGACGCCGCCGTGGTGCGTCAGGGTTGCGCCGAGGTGATGGCCAGTTCGGGCCAGATGGTGGAACCCGCCAATTTCAACGACCCCAAGCAGACAGTCATCGCCGGCAGCAAGGCCGGCGTGGACCTGGCCTGCGAAAAGCTCAAGGGCATGGGTGCCAAGCGCGCGCTGCTGCTGGCCGTGTCGGCGCCGTTCCACTCTTCGCTGATGAAACCCGCCGCCGACGCACTGCGTGAGCGTCTGGCGACAGTGCCCTTCGCAACGCCGCAGATTCCTTTGGTCAACAACATCGACGTTGCCGTGCAGACTGCGCCCGAGGCGCTGCGCGAAGCGCTGTACCGTCAGGCCTTTGGCCCCGTTCGATGGGTGGAGCTGATCCTGGCGCTGAAAGCGCGTGGCCTGACGCATGTCTTTGAGTGCGGGCCAGGCAAGGTGCTGTCGGGTCTGGTCAAGCGCATCGACGCCGAACTGGTGAGCACGACGGTGCTCGACCCTGCCAGTCTGCAACAGGCAAGAGAGCTGCTGGCATGAGTGAAGGCGCGACTGTGACAACTTCAACATCAGCCGCCGCACCCGTGCAGGTGGCCCTGGTGACTGGTGCCTCGCGGGGCATTGGCCGCGCCATTGCGTTGACCTTGGCGCAGGCTGGCTACAAAGTGGTGGGCACCGCCACCACCGAGAGTGGCGCTGCCGCCATCGCCGCCGCGCTGGCCCCGCACGCCGGACTGGGCTGGGTGCTGAACGTCAACGATGCGGCGGCGCTGGACGCCACCGTGGACCGGGTGGCGAAGGAACTCGGCGGCTTGCAGGTGCTGGTGAACAATGCCGGCATCACGCGCGACACGCTGTCCATGCGCATGAAAGACGACGACTGGGACGCGGTCATCGACACCAACCTGAAGGCCGTGTTTCGCGCCTGCCGCGCAGCGACCAAACCGATGATGCGGCAGCGCTACGGGCGCATCATCAACATCACGTCGGTGGTGGGCGCCAGCGGCAATGCCGGCCAGGCCAACTACGCGGCGGCCAAGGCCGGCGTTGCCGGCTTGACGCGCTCGCTGGCGCGCGAGCTGGGGGCGCGCAACATCACCGTCAACTGCGTGGCGCCCGGTTTCATTGCCACCGACATGACCGATGGCCTGCCCGAGGGCGTGAAGACGGCGCTGCTGGCCAGCATCCCCCTGGGGCGCCTGGGTGCGGCAGAAGAGGTGGCGCACGCGGTAGCCTTCCTGGCCAGCCCGCAGGCCAGTTACATCACTGGCACCGAGCTGCACGTCAACGGCGGCATGTACATGGTCTAGGCCACCCCAGGGTATCCAGAGCATCCGGTGCCAGCCCGGCCGGTAGAATCACGGGCTGTTTTCCGATCCCACTCCAGGAGGAGTCATGAGCGATATTGAAGCGCGAGTCAAGAAAATCATTGCCGAGCAACTCGGCGTTCCAGAGGCCGAAGTCATCAACGAGAAGGCCTTTGTTGCCGACCTCGGCGCTGATTCGCTGGACACCGTTGAACTGGTGATGGCACTCGAAGACGAGTTCGGCATCGAAATTCCCGACGAAGAAGCCGAGAAGATCACCACGGTGCAGTTGGCCATCGACTACGCCGTCAACCACCAGAAGGCCTGAACGCCGATGGCGCGGCGTCGTGTGGTGGTCACGGGCCTGGGGCTGGTCAGCCCGGTGGGCAACACCGTGGCCGACGGTTGGGCGCAATTGATCGCCGGCAAGAGCGGCATAGCGCCCATCACGCGCTTTGACGCTTCGGCCTTCGCCTGCAACTTTGCAGGTGAGGTGAAGGGATTCAGTGTCGAGGCCTATATGCCGGCCAAGGAAGCCCGGCACATGGACACCTTCATCCACTACGGCATGGCTGCATCCATCCAGGCCGTGCAGGATGCAGGCTTGGCCGTGGGCGACGCACTCAATGAAGATCAGGCCGAGCGCATTGGCGTGATGGTGGGCTCGGGCATTGGCGGCCTGCCGATGATCGAGCAGACCGACGGCGACTACCGCGAACGCGGCCCGCGTCGCATCTCGCCTTTCTTCGTGCCGGCCTCGATCATCAACATGATCTCGGGCCATGTGTCGATACGCTTCGGTTTTACCGGGCCGAACCTGGCCATCGTCACGGCCTGCACGACTGGCTTGCACTGCATCGGTGAAGCCGGTCGGTTGATCGAATATGGCGACGCCGACGTGATGGTGGCTGGTGGCTCGGAAAGCACGGTGTCGCCGCTGGGCTTGGGTGGATTTGCCGCCGCGCGCGCGCTGTCCACGCGCAACGACGATCCCACGACCGCGTCGCGCCCCTGGGACAAGGACCGTGACGGTTTTGTGCTGGGTGAAGGCTCCGGCGTGCTGGTGCTGGAAGAGTACGAGCACGCCAAGAAGCGCGGCGCCAGGATCTACGCCGAGTTGTCTGGTTTCGGCATGGGTGCGGATGCCTTTCACATGACCGCTCCCAACGTCGACGGGCCCAAGCGTTCGATGAAGGCGGCGTTGCGCAATGCCGGTGTCAATGCCGATCAGATTCACTACCTGAACGCCCATGGCACCAGCACGCCGCTGGGCGACCTGAACGAGACCAACGCCATCAAGCTGGCGTTTGGAGACCATGCGCGGTCGCTGGTGGTCAATTCCACCAAGTCGATGACCGGCCACCTGCTGGGCGGCGCGGGCGGCATTGAATCGGTCTTCACGGTGCTGGCACTGCACCACCAAGTCTCGCCGCCCACGATCAACATCTTCAACCAGGACCCGGAGTGCGACCTCGACTACTGCGCCAATGTCGCGCGCGAGATGAAGATCGACTACGCGGTGAAGAACAACTTCGGCTTCGGCGGCACCAACGGCACGTTGGTTTTCAAGCGCTGCTGACGGCCCTATACCGACGCAAGGGGCCGTGCGCCAGGCGCCCGCTGTAACCGTCGGCTGCAGCGGTGGCCCGTTCTGGCAGGGCCTGCTGTGTCTGCTGCCGGCACTGGCGGCGACAGCGGTGGTCTATTGGGCGGGTTCGCGTGCAGACTTGATGACAGGTGGGGTGCTTCCGCTGGCGCTGCTGGCGGGCGCCTTGGCGGCGCTGGTGGCGTGGCGGACACTGCCGCCGCGCAAGCGCTTCGGTTGGGATGGTGCGCAGTGGACGTGCGATGGCCAACCCGTGCGGCCGCAGGTGCTGATCGACACCGGTGTTTGGCTGCTGATCCGCTTGCGGCCGTTGGGCGCCACCGAAGTTGCAGCGTCGGCAGCCGCCCACGAATCCAGCAAACGAGCCTGGTTGGCGGTCTCCGTGGGCGACGCCGGAAGCGCATGGCACGCCCTGCGTGCTGCGTTATATTGCCGCCCACCCGAACCCCAGCCCAGCGGCAACGCGCGCCAGCCCCCCTGAATGCAAGACGCTGACGCAGATGCCTTGCTGGTCGAACGGGTCAAGGAGGGCGACAAGCGCGCTTTCGAGATGCTGGTGGTCAAGTACCAGCGGCGCATCGAGCGGCTGATTTCGCGCATGGTGCGCGACAGCGATCTGGTGCAGGACATCGCGCAAGAGACCTTCATCCGGGTCTACCGGGCGCTGCCGAAGTTCCGTGGCGAAAGTGCCTTCTACACCTGGCTGTACCGGATCGCGGTGAATACCGCCCGCAAGGCGCTGATGGACCTCAAGCGCGATCCGTTGGTTTTGGCCTCGTCCGGCACGTCGGACAAAGAAAAAGACGAAACTTCTGGCGTCGAAAGTGAACCAAGCACCAACGAGACGCCCGAGGCGCTGCTGGCCAGCAAGGAAATTGCCACGGCCGTGAATGCCGCCATCGAGGCGCTCTCGGAAGATTTGCGGCAGGCCATCACGCTGCGCGAAATCGAAGGCCTGAGTTACGAAGAGATTGCCGAGCTGATGAACTGCCCGATAGGAACCGTTCGTTCACGCATCTTTCGCGCGCGCGAAGCGATCGGCACCCGGCTTCGCCCTTTGCTCGACACCAGGGATGGCAACCGGTGGTGAAGGCAGCTCACCCGCGCCCGACACAACGGCCCTGTCAACCGTCATTTCCATTCATCCTTCACACCCACCCCAACGATGACAGCCTCCCATCTGCCGCCTGAAACAGCGCTGGGCCAAGCGGTACGACGTGAACAGATGTCGTCGTTGGCCGACGGTGAACTGGGCGGCTCCAGCGAACCGGTGGTGCAAGCCGTGGCCGTTTGGCAGCAGGACGCTGACGCACGTGAGACATGGCACCGCTATCACCTCATCGGCGACGTCATGCGCTCCGAAGACCTGGCCCAGCAGCCAGCGCATGACCTCGACTTCTTGAACCGCTTGCGCGAACGGCTGGAGGCCGAACCGGTGCACCTGATCGCTGCCGCGCCTGAGCTTGTGCGGGCAACCGCGCCAACCCCGAGCATCTCATCGCACCGCGCCTGGGGTGATCGCTGGCGCACGGGGTTCGCCCTGGCGGCCAGTGTGGCGGTGGCCACTGTGGTGCTGCTGGTCAGCCGCACGGGCGCACCGGGCGCCGATGCAAGCGCGCCGGAGGTGGCCAGCAATGGCGCCTCAGGTGTCCCGGCCTTGCCGGGGGCGGTCAACTCGGCCGGTGTCTTGCGCGACCCACGCCTGGATGAGTTTCTGCGCTTGCACCAGGCGGCCAGAGGTGGACTGCCCGTAGGCACACCGGGCGGCACGTTGCAGCGCGCCGACCTCCAGATGCCGGTGGGCGCGGCCCGGTGAGCGTGGCCGCGGACTGCCAGACTCAGGGCGTGAACCCGCCGGCACTTTTCCTCCGCCTGCGTCTGTGCGCGGCGGCTTTGAGCGTGCTGATGCCTTTCCTGGCGATGGCGCAGGCGCTCACCGACAAGGTCGACGCCAAGGCGCCAGCCGCGACGCCGCAGCCAGTGGCTGCGGCCTTTGGCAGTGCCGCCGAGGCTCGCGCCTGGTTTCTGCGCATGCAGGCGGCCGCAGCCCGGTCCAACTTCACCGGCAGCCTGGTGATCAGCTCTGGGGGGGTGGCCAGCAGTTCGCGTGTGGCGCACTATGCCGCGGACGGCCAGATCTACGAAATGCTGGAAGCCATGGACGGGCGCGCGCATCGTGTGCTGCGCCACAACGACATCGTGCACATGCTGTGGCCGCAGACCCAGGTGGCCGTGATCGAGAAGCGCGAGATGCTGGGCGCCTGGTCGACCACGCCGTCGGCGGTGGACGCCATTGCACTGGACAACTACGAACTGCGCCGCGAAGGCGCAGCCCGCGTGGCGGGCCGTGACGCGGTGGTGTTGTGGCTGCAACCGCGCGATTCACTGCGCTACGCGCAGCGCTTCTGGGCCGACCGTGACACGGCACTGATGCTGCGCGCCGACGTGCTGTCTGCCGCCGCACCGGCGACCGGTTCTTCAGCCCCGCCCACGCCGCTGGCACCGCCGGCAGCCGCCGCGTGGCAGGTGCTGGAGTCGTCGGCCTTTTCGGCGCTTGAACTGGGCGTGCCTGCGCGGCCGCAGGTGGTGCTGCAGGCCATGCAGCCGCCGGCGGGCTATCGCGTGGTGCGGCCCCAGCAGCAGGTGACGACGCTGGACGCGCAGGGCTGGGCGTTGGCGCGGCCGGTGCGTGGCTTCCGGTTGGCAGGCAGCGTGTTGCGCGGCATCGAGAATGCCGGAAAGCGCAGTCCGGTGCTGCACGCAGTGTTCACCGATGGTCTGGCGCTGGTTTCGCTCTTCGTCGAAAACTTCGACGAGCAACTTCACCGGGGTGAATCCCACAACCAGCAAGGTGCCACTTCCAGCCTGTCGCAACGCCGCGGCGATCACTGGTTTACCGTCGTCGGCGCGGTGCCCGTGGCCACACTGCAACTGTTCGCTGCCGCCATGGACAAACGCAGCCCTTGAAGACCTCGGTCTTGCGAGTTGTGGCGCCGCCCCCATGTCAGATGATTGGCGCGTGCAAGCTTGGCGGCGCAGGGAAGTCTCGGCACCTCCTCCCGTCCGAGGGTGTGCAAGCTGGATCCACCACCCTGCCCGCTGCGTACACCCAAGCAGCTTCCTGCACGTTTGTTCCAATCCTCCTTCCAACCTGGCCTGTGACATGAAGACCCCCATGAAGAATGTGTTTCTGAACTGGACCACCAGCGCCGCGCTGGGTATCGCGGCACTGGTGCCGCTGGCCGGCTTGGCCCCGCAGGCTGCGCAGGCCCAGACCGTCGCGCTCCCCGACTTCACCGAACTGGTCGAACGCGTGGGCCCGTCGGTGGTCAACATCCGCACCACCGAACGCCGCGCGAGCAGCGGTGTGCTCGGCGGCGGCGACACCCAGCAAGGCATCGAGGACTTGTTTCGGCGCTTTGGCATTCCCATCCCGCGCCCCGAGCAGAGGCCGGATCCGCGACGCGGGCCGCGGGAAGGCGATGAAGAACCCCAACAGCGCGGGGTCGGCTCGGGCTTCATCCTGAGTGCCGATGGTTTCATCATGACCAACGCCCACGTCGTGGACGGCGCCGACGAGGTCATCGTCACGCTCACCGACAAGCGCGAATTCAAGGCCCGCATCGTCGGCGCCGACAAGCGCACCGACGTGGCGGTGGTCAAGGTAGACGTCTCCGGCCTGCCCTTCGTCAAGATCGGCGACGTGAACCGCTTGAAAGTGGGTGAATGGGTGATGGCCATCGGTTCACCCTTTGGTCTTGAAAACTCCGTCACGGCGGGCATCGTCAGCGCCAAGCAGCGTGATACCGGCGACTACCTGCCCTTCATCCAGACCGATGTGGCCATCAACCCGGGCAATTCCGGCGGCCCGCTGATCAATCTGCGCGGTGAGGTGGTGGGCATCAACTCGCAGATCTACAGCCGGTCTGGTGGTTTCATGGGCATCAGCTTCGCCATCCCCATCGACGAGGCCTCGCGTGTGGCCGAGCAGTTGCGTCTGAATGGCCGCGTCATCCGCGGCCGCATTGGCGTGACCATCGCGCCGGTGACCAAGGAAGTGGCGGAGTCCATCGACCTGGGCGCTCCCCGTGGTGCGCTGGTGCAGGGGGTCGAGAAGGACCAGGCAGCCGACAAGGCCGGCGTTGAAGCGGGCGACATCATCCTGCGCGTGGACGGCAAGCCGGTGGACAAGTCCGCCGACCTGCCGCGACTGGTGGGCGGCATCAAGCCCGGCACCAAGATCGCCTTGCAGGTGTTCCGCCGCGGCACCACGAAAGACCTGAGCGTGGTCGTCAGCGAGTTCGAAGCCGACCGGCCAACACGCCGCGTGATGGGCGAGCCCGGGGCCGTCACACCGCCCGCTGCCGTGAAAAGCGCGCTGGGCCTGTCGGTGTCTGACCTGACGGACGCGCAGAAGAAGGAACTGCGGGTACGCGGCGGCGTGCGTGTCGACGCCGCTGAAGGTGCAGCCGCCCGAGCGGGCCTGCGCGAGGGCGACATCATCCTGGCGCTGAACAACGTCGACGTGATGGACAGCAAGCAGTTCCAGACTGCGTCGGGCAAGCTCGACAAGGCCAAGGCGGCGACGGTGATGGTGCGCCGTGGCGAATGGGTGAACTACATCGTGATCAAACCCGCCAAATGATCAAGCGCCAGGCCGAGCCGACAGCGGAGGCTCGGCGGTTGCGGCTGTCGAATGCGGCGACCAGACTCGGGGTTGCTAGTCGACTGTGATGCAGGGTTTTTTCATATAGCGAAACGCATAGGCTGAACGACGCTGGCTGAAGAGTTCTGAGGGCGGCAGCAGAAGTTAGTGGTCTTTCACTTCGCTCAGCTGCAATCTGTCATTACTCACCCGCCGGTCTAGAATCTGCACGCGGTAGTTGGGTTTTACCTCCGCGGCACAGCCCTAGCGCCTACAAATCTGTTGCGCCAAACTGACTGTAGTGGATCGACCGAGGGTTGTTAATAAACTGTGCATAACTTCTTCCTGTCTGATCTCTGCAACGGCCGGAAATCAAGCAATGGCGCGGGTTTCCGGCCGGCGCTTTTGGTTAGAATGAATGCCCAACAAGCAGTTGCCAAACGTTCTGTTGGAAGGCGCGTCACGCACTTGGACGCGCCTTTTTTTTGGTCCTCGCTGAAGTCTCTGGTGCGCTGCTTGCGCGGACTCTGGACCATGCTCGGAACAGGCCCTCTGCACGGCCTCGAGCAGCCCTTGTTTGCCATGCGCAGCACCCGAACAGCTGCCGTCCTCTAGACGCGCTCCACTCTGCATGAATCACATCCGCAACTTCTCCATCATTGCCCACATCGACCACGGCAAGAGCACCTTGGCTGACCGCATCATTCAACGATGCGGCGGTCTGTCCGACCGAGAGATGGAAGCCCAGGTGCTCGACTCGATGGACATCGAGCGTGAGCGCGGCATCACCATCAAGGCGCAGACAGCCGCGCTGCACTACACCGCGCGTGATGGCCAGGTCTACAACCTGAACCTGATCGACACGCCGGGCCACGTGGACTTCTCATACGAAGTGAGCCGTTCGCTCAGCGCCTGTGAAGGCGCGTTGCTGGTGGTGGACGCTTCGCAGGGCGTGGAAGCGCAGACGGTAGCCAATTGCTACACCGCGCTCGATCTCGGTGTCGAGGTGGTGCCGGTGCTCAACAAGATGGACCTGCCCAACGCCGACCCCGAAAACGCGAAGAGCGAAATCGAGGACGTGATCGGCATCGATGCAGACCACGCCATTCCCTGTTCGGCGAAGACCGGCATGGGACTCGACGACATCCTGGAAGCCGTGATCACGCGCATGCCGGCGCCGCGCGGCAACCCTGACGGCCCACCACGGGCGATGATCGTCGACAGCTGGTTCGACAACTACGTGGGCGTGGTGATGTTGGTGCGCGTGGTGGACGGCAGCCTGAGCAAGGGCGAGCGCATCCGCATGATGGCCACCAACACGGTCTACGGCATCGAGAGCATGGGGGTGTTCTCGCCGAAGAGCACGCCGCGTGACAGCTTGAAGGCTGGTGAGGTGGGTTTCATCATCTGCGGCATCAAGGAACTGCAGGCGGCCAAGGTCGGCGACACGCTGACCCTCGAGAAGAAGCTGCCCAACAATGCCGGCCCCGCCCAGGAAGCCTTGCCGGGTTTCAAGGAAATCCAGCCGCAGGTGTTTGCCGGTCTCTACCCGACCGAGGCCAGTGAATACGACCAGCTGCGCGATGCGCTTGAAAAGCTCAAGCTCAACGACAGCAGCCTGCGTTACGAACCCGAAGTCAGCCAGGCGCTGGGCTTTGGCTTTCGCTGCGGCTTCCTCGGCCTGCTGCACATGGAGATCGTGCAGGAACGGCTGGAGCGCGAGTTCGACCAGGACCTCATCACCACCGCTCCCAGCGTGGTGTACGAGGTTGAATTGAACGACGGTACGGTGTTGAAGGTCGAGAACCCCAGCAAGATGCCCGACCTCGGCCGCATCCGCGAGATCCGCGAGCCCATCGTCACCGTGCACCTGTACATGCCGCAAGACAGCGTGGGCCCGGTGATGACGCTGGCCAACCAGAAGCGTGGCGTGCAGCTCAACATGGCCTATCACGGCCGCCAGGTGATGCTGACCTACGAGCTGCCGCTGGCCGAAATCGTGCTGGACTTCTTCGACAAGCTCAAGAGCGTGTCGCGCGGCTACGCGTCGATGGACTACGAGTTCAAGGAATACCGCGCGTCAGACGTCGTCAAGGTCGATCTGATGATCAACGGCGACCGCGTCGACGCGCTGTCCATCATCGTGCACAAGGCGCAAAGCGTATACCGCGGCCGTGCGGTAGCGGCCAAGATGCGCCAGCAGATCCCGCGCCAGATGTACGACGTGGCGATCCAGGCCTCCATCGGCGCCAACATCATCGCGCGCGAAGACATCAAGGCTTTGCGCAAGAACGTGCTGGCAAAATGCTATGGCGGTGACATCAGCCGCAAGAAGAAACTGCTTGAAAAGCAGAAGGCCGGCAAGAAGCGCATGAAGCAGATCGGCTCCGTCGAGGTGCCACAAGAAGCATTCCTGGCCATCCTCCAGGTCGAAGACTGACACCCCATCACACACATGAGCACCATCACCGCCGCCCTTTATGGCGCACTGATCATTTTCCTGGGGGGCTGGTTCCTGGGGTACTGGACGGGCAACTTCTCGGCACTGCTCTTCGTGCTGGCCGTGGTCACGCTGCTGTACTGGCTGGCCGAACGCTTCAAGTTCAAGCCGGCGCGCGAGGCTGCTGCCTCGCAACTGGCGCGGCAGGACGCCACCCGCCGTGCCGACCTGGCCAAGATGGGCATCGAGAAGATCGATGGCGACGTGGCTGCGGCACGCGAGAAACTGCTCATGCAGCCATGGTGGCTGGACTGGACCGCGGGCCTGTTCCCGGTGATCCTGATCGTGTTTCTGTTGCGTTCCTTCTTGTTCGAGCCCTTCAAGATTCCGTCGGGTTCCATGGTGCCCACGCTGCTGGTGGGCGACCTCATCCTGGTCAACAAGTTCCACTACGGCGTGCGCCTGCCGGTGATCAACAAGAAGATCGTCGCCAACAACGACGTCAAGCGCGGCGACGTGATGGTCTTCCGCTACCCCGAGGACCCGAGCACCGACTTCATCAAGCGCGTGGCCGGCATCCCGGGCGACGAGATCGCTTATGTCAACCAGAAGCTCTTCGTCAATGGCCAGCTTGCGCCGACACAGCCGGTCGACAACTTCTACGACGACAGCGGCAGCCCGCGCGTCTACCGCCCGCGCTTCAACGAGAAGCTCGGCGACAAGAACCATCAGATCCTCGTGCGGCCCGACGCCCAGAGCTACTTCCGCGCCGACCGTGCCGACGGCCCCTTTCCGTTCCAGGAAAACTGCCGCTACACCCTCGAAGGCGTGACCTGCAAGGTGCCGGCCGGCCACTACTACATGCTGGGTGACAACCGCGACAACTCGCGCGACTCGCGCTTCTGGGGGTTCGTGCCCGACGAGAACATCGTCGGCAAGGCCTTCTTGGTCTGGATGAATTTCGGTAATCTCAAGCGCGTCGGTACCTTCTTCAATTGAAGCCCCAGATGAACCGCTGCCCACGCTCCATGCCGTTGTCCTCGCGCCGCCAGCGCGGCCTCTCGTTGATCGGCCTGCTTTTCTGGGGTGGCGTCATCGCCGTCACGGCCGTCGTCGGCATGAAGGTCTTCCCGACCGTGCTGGAGTACTACACGGTCAAAGGCGTGGTCAACCGCATCGCCGCCGGCAACCCGTCGACCGTGCCCCAGGTGCGCCAGGAATTCGACAAGGCCACCGCAGTCGAGTACTCCATCCAGAGCATCAAGAGCAGCGACCTCGTGGTGAGCAAAGACGCCACCGACAAGGTCGTCATCGAGTTCGGCTGGGACAAGGAGATCGACGTCTTCGGCCCGGTCTATCTGCTGATCAAGTACCGGGGCAAGTCAGGTTGACCGTGTTGCCGCTGGCGCCCCCGCGATGAACGCCGCTGCTCTCGACGCCCTGCAACACCGCCTCGGCTACCGCTTCCAGCGGCAGGAGCTGCTGTCCCGCGCGCTGACCCACCGCAGCTACGGCGCCGACCACAACGAACGCCTCGAGTTCCTGGGTGACGCCGTGCTCAGCCTGGCTGTGTCCAGCCTGCTCTACGAGCGCTACGCCGGCTCCGATGAAGGCGACCTGACCCGCGTGCGCGCCCATCTCGTGCGCGAGGACAGCCTGCACAAGCTCGGCCTGGCCCTGGGCCTGCCGGCGGTGCTGAAGATGTCCGACGGCGAAGCCCGCGGCGGCGGCGCCCAGCGCCCGTCTATCCTGGCCGACGCCGGCGAGGCCGTGCTGGGCGCCGCCTACATCGACGCCGGCTACGACGCCGCCTTGTCCATCGTGCGCCGCCTGCTCGCCGAGACCATCGACACCGCAGCCGGCTCCGGCGACTTCGGCAAGGACGCCAAGACCGCTTTGCAGGAGTGGCTGCAGGCACGCCGCATCGCCGTACCAAGCTACCGTATCGTCGCCACACGCGGCCAGGCCCATGCGCAGACCTTCGAGGTCGAATGCGCCGTGCCGGCCCTGGACGTGGCCGAACTGGGCGAAGGCCGATCACGCCGCACTGCCGAGCAGGAGGCCGCCCGCCGCCTGCTGGACCGCCTGCAAGACAGACATACCGCCTAACAAAGGCCAGCCATGACTACCGACGCCGTTCCTCCCGCCGCAGCCCCAGCCGCTGACGGCCCCACCCAGCCGAACTTGCAACGGTGCGGCCTCATCGCCATCGTCGGCCGGCCCAACGTCGGCAAGTCGACGCTGCTCAACGCGCTCGTCGGCCAGAAGGTCAGCATCACCTCGGACAAGGCGCAGACCACCCGCCACCGCATCACCGGCGTGCGCACCGTCGAGGAGGCGCAGTTCGTCTTCGTCGACACGCCCGGCTTCCAGACAAAACATAACGCCGCGCTCAACCGCACGCTCAACCGCACCGTGCACGGCGTGCTGTCCGACGTGGACATGGTGCTCTTTGTCGTCGAGGCCGGCCGCTTCGGCCTGGACGATGCCAAGGTGCTGAGCCTGCTGCCCGAGGACAAGCCGGTCGTGCTGATCGCCAACAAGCTCGACGCCGTGCACCGCCGCGCCGAGCTGGCGCCCTGGCTCAAGGGCATGGCCGAACGGCGCAACTTCACGGAGTTCGTGCCGCTGTCGGCCAAGAAAGAGTCCGACGTCTCGCGCCTCTTCAAGATCCTCAAGCCCTTTCTGCCG
>JANOZF010000111.1:0-7690 GCA_031429255.1 Rubrivivax sp. | reverse complement strand
CGGCCCGCTTCTGCCACCGCGGCACGGCGCTGGCGAGCGTCCAGGCCGGCACGGGCCACGTTCTGGCGCAGGCGCGAGCGGTAGGCGGGCGACAACAGGTAAGGCAGCCACCCCATCCAGCCACCAGCAGCGTGCAAAAGCCGCAACGGTCGACGGGAGAGCCACTTCAACGCAGGGTGCATGTTTCCTATACTTATGGCATCGCCGAGTTAAAGGACAACTTGCGGGGCGATCGCGGCGCGAAGGATAACCAGCGCCGCCGGGCTCACCAGGCGGGGCGTTGTGGCAACACAGCAAACCCAGGCCGGCTGCTCAACAAATCCGCTAAAGCGTTCGCCGCGGCCCCAGGCAAGTACTGACCGGCGACGACGCAGATGTCAACGCTCGTAACAGTAACTGCAACCCGATAGGAGCCCCACCGTGGCGAACGACTTCCTCTTCACATCCGAATCCGTCTCTGAAGGCCACCCCGACAAGGTGGCTGACCAGATCTCGGACGCCATTCTCGACGCCATCTTCAAACAAGACCCGCGCAGCCGCGTGGCCGCCGAGACGCTGTGCAACACCGGCCTGGTGGTGCTGGCCGGCGAGATCACCACCAATGCGCACGTCGACTACATCCAGGTGGCGCGCGACACCATCAAGCGCATCGGCTACGACAACACCGAATACGGCATCGACTACAAGGGCTGCGCGGTGATGGTCTGCTACGACAAGCAGAGCAACGACATCGCACAGGGCGTGGACCATGCCAGCGACGACCACCTGAACACCGGCGCCGGCGACCAGGGCCTGATGTTCGGTTACGCCTGCGACGAAACGCCCGAGCTGATGCCCGCGCCCATCTACTACGCGCACCGCCTGGTGGAGCGCCAAGCCCAGTTGCGCAAGGACGGCAGGCTTCCGTTTCTGAGACCGGACGCCAAGAGCCAGGTGACGATGCGCTACATCGACGGCAAGCCGCACAGCATCGACACCGTGGTGCTCAGCACCCAGCACGCGCCCGAATACAGCCTGGGTCACAAGATGACGGATGCGTTTTATGAAGCGGTGCGCGAAGAGATCATCAAGCCCGTGCTGCCCAAGGAGTGGCTGACCGCCGACACCAAGTACCTGATCAACCCCACCGGCCGCTTCGTCATCGGCGGCCCGCAGGGTGACTGTGGCCTGACCGGCCGCAAGATCATCGTCGACACCTACGGCGGCGCCTGCCCGCACGGCGGTGGCGCCTTCAGCGGCAAGGACCCGTCCAAGGTCGACCGCAGCGCCGCCTATGCCGCGCGTTATGTGGCCAAGAACGTGGTGGCCGCCGGCCTGGCCAAGCAGTGCCAGGTGCAGGTGGCCTACGCCATCGGCGTGGCCAAGCCGATGAACATCACCGTCTACACCGAAGGCACCGGCAAGCTCAGCGACGACAAGCTGTCGGCCATCGTGGCTGAAGTCTTCGACCTGCGCCCCAAGGGCATCATCCAGATGCTGGACCTGATGCGGCCGATCTACGAGAAGACCGCCGCCTACGGCCACTTCGGCCGCGAAGAGCCGGAGTTCACCTGGGAGCGAACCGACAAGGTCGCCGCCCTCAAGGCGGCGGCGGGCCTATAAGGCCCCTGAGCGAAGCGAAGCGTCGGTTCGCGGGCGAAGTTCATATCGCGAAGCGATGTGAACGAAGACCAACGTACGGACAAAGTTGCGGCCCTGAAGGCGGCGGCCGGTCTGTAAACACGAGCCGGGCAAGAGCCAGGTGAACACGGGCGGCGCGAGCCGCCCGTTCTTCATGGGGCGTTCTGGTTGGCCGAGTTACGGTGTCAGCTTCTGGCTTCGGGGCTTCTGCCGCCTGGCCCATCCGATCCCTGTCGGGCCTCCTGCTGGGCGGCCTCCCAGACTTCCCGCGCCGCATCGGCATTCATCGCTGCGATCGCCAGCCCCACCGCCAGGTCGGGCCAGCCCGATTGCGTTAGCGCGGTCACGCCCGCTGCCGCGACGATGGCCACATTGGCAAAGGCGTCGTTGCGGGCCGACAGAAACGCCGCCTTGCTCAGGCTGCCGGCGCCACTGCGGTAGCGCGCCAACAGGAACGCACACAGAAGATTGACCACCAAGGCACCGGTGCCCGCCAGGCCGAGCGGCAGCACCGCCGGCGCCGCCGGCGCCTGGAACTTCTGCCATGCCATCCACAGCGTCGCCAGACCGGGCATCAGCAACACCGCGGCCAGCACCAGGCCCATGCGCGAACGCGCGCGCAGGCTCCAACCCAGAGCCACGGCAATCAGCAGATTGATCGAGGCGTCTTCCAAGAAGTCGATGCTGTCGGCCAGCAGCGACACCGAACCGATGCGCCGGGCGACGGCGAATTCGACAAAGAAATAAGCCAGGTTGAGGCCCGCCACGACGGCTACGGTGCGGCGAAGGCCAGGGGGGATGTTCGGCAGGGCGTTCATGCCTGATTGTCAGACGCAACCCGGGTGAAGCCGGTGTTCCGGTTGGCCGCAGCCCACAACCGTCCCGATGCACGGTGGCCGGCACCACAGTCGCGGCATCATGCGTTGTCCCGGCACTTCATCAGCCCCATGCCCGCCCTCACCCTGGACCACCTGCGCCGCTACGCCGTGGCGCGCAGTCTCTTCACGCCCACGACACTGCCCAAGGCCATCGCGCGGCTGGGCTTCGTGCAGGCCGATCCCATCCGCGCGCCGGCCCGTGCGCAAGACCTGACGTTGCGCCACCGCGTGAAGGGCTACGTGGCCGGCGACCTGGAACGCCGCTATGCGCGGCTGGGCATCGAAGAGGATTTCTTCGTCAACTACGGCTTCGTGCCGCGGGCCACGCACGCGCTGATGCACCCGCGCGCGGCACGCAGGGTGTGGCCGCAGGCGCGCTGGACGCAGGCGCAGGCGGTGCTGGAGTTCGTGCGCGAACGCGGCGTGGTGCATCCACGCGAAGTGGACGCACATTTCCAGCACGGCAAGAGCCGGAACTGGTTTGGCGGCAGCAGCAACGCCAGCACGCAGTTGCTGGACGGCATGCACTACCGCGGCCTGCTGCGCGTGGCCGGCCGCGACAGCGGCACGCGCACCTACGCTGCGCGCGATGTGCATGGCGCGCCCGATGATCCCGCCGCCGCGCTGGACGCGCTGGTGGACGTGGTGGTGCAGAAGTACGCACCGTTGCCGGGCGCCACGCTGTCGGGGCTGGTGATGCGGCTGGAACTGGGCGTGCCGCAGTGGTCGGCGCTGCGCCGTGCGGCCTGGCAGCGCGCCAAGGCGCGGCTGCCCAGCGCCACCGTCGACGGCACCAGCTGGTACTGGCCCGAAGGCGAAAACCCGCTCAGCAAACGACACGCGGTGGATGACGAACTGCGCCTGCTCGCGCCTTTTGATCCGGTGGTGTGGGACCGCCGCCGTTTCGAAGCCTTCTGGGGCTGGGCCTACCGTTTCGAGGCCTACACGCCGGCGTCCAGACGTGTGCGCGGCTACTACGCGCTGCCGTTGCTGTGGCGCGGACAGGTCGTCGGTTGGGGCAATGTCTGCGTGCGCGACGGCGCGCTGCAGACCGAGCTGGGTTATGTGGCGGGCCAGGCACCCAAAGACGCCGCGTTCAGCAAGGCGATGGCCGCCGAGCAGCATCGGCTGGCTTGCTTTCTGGGTTGCTGACGGCCCTTCGCGGCCGTTCATCAGCACGACAGATGGCCCCGCCAAGCTGCGGGCAGACGCAGCGCACGCTTGCCGCGCCCCAAAAGAAGCACGGGGTCAATGGGCTGCGGGTAGGGCGCGCTGCCGCAGCGCCAGCACCGACCCCACGACCAGTGCGGCCGCACTCCAGGCCAGGCCACGCGCCAGCCCTCCGGCCCCATCGGCGACCAGGCCCACCACACCGGGCCCCACGATCTGCCCGGCCGCAAACACGATGGTGAAGGCCGTGATGCCTGCCGGCCAGGCCGCCGGCGCGGCGTTGTGCCGCACCAGCGCCGTGGTCGAAGCCACCACCGACAGGAACACGCTGCCAAACAGCGCGCCCGACACAAACACCACCAACGGCTGCGCGCTCAGCACCGGCAACAGCGTGGCGAGCGCCAGCAGGCCATTGAGCACGGCCATCGGCACGCCGCCGCGCTGGCGTTGCAGCAAACCGGCCCACAACCACGACGAGACCACCACGCCCAGGCCCAGTACGGAGTAGAAGGCCACGATCACGGGCCCCGACAGACCCTGCTCGCGCAGCAGCGTGACGATGAAGGTCATGTAGCCGATATAGCCCAGACCGAACATCAGGTAGCCCCCCAGGGCCCAGCCGTATGCCCGCAGCACGATGGGCGCACGCGGCGCTCCGGCAACAGGCGGCGCGGCTTGGCCGCGCGTGCGCACCGCCGTCCACGCCGTGGCCAGCATCGACAGCTTGCCCAGCGCCAGCCAGGCCCAGGCCCACGACGAGGGCGCAAGGCTCAGCAGCGGCGGCAGCAGCCAACTGGCAGCCATGATGCCCAGCCCCGTTCCGCCGTAATAGACCCCCAGAATCAGACCCGCATGCCCCGGAGCGGTGGCCGCGAGGCGCGCCGCCAGCAAGCCCCCCGCCACGAAGCTGGCCGCGCTGGCCATGCCGGTGGCGCCGCGCAGCAGCAGCAAGGCGCCATCAGCGCGCACCGCGCCATGCAGCGCCAGCAACAGGGCAGCCGCAGCGCCGCCCACGACCAGCACCTGGCGCGCGTCGAAACGGCGCAGCAGCCACGGCAGCAGCAGCGCACCCACGAGGTAGCCCGTGGCATTCACGGTGTTCATCATGCCGGCGGTGAAATAGCTCCAGCCCAGGTCAGCGCGCATCGCCGGCAACAGCAAGGCATACGAGAAGCGCGCCAGGCCCAATGAAACCGCCGACGCCAGCGCCAGCGCGAAGGCACTGCCCAACACGCCGGCGGGCAAGCTCATGAGGTCACAACCCCTGGCTGCAGGCACACCAGGCTGCCTTGTCAGAGAGCCCGCTCATCGCACCGCCAGCAGGGCCTGCACGAATTCGGCAAATCCCTCACCGCGTTCGGCCTGCGTGATGAAGGCCGGCCACACCTGCAAGTCGTGCGCAAAACGCATCAGGTTGGCCACGCCCACGCTGCACGGGAAGTGCTGGAACATCAGCTGGTCGTTGGTGGAGTCGCCCACATAGGCCCAGCGCTCGATCTCGGGCAGCAGTTCGCGCCCGAACAGCCGCTTCAGCATCCACTGCGCGCCGCTGTACTTGGTGTGGCTGCCAAACCAACCATTGATGTGGATGCTGCTGACCGTGGCGTTCATGCCTTCGCTGCGCATCAGCGACAGCACCGCCGCTGTCGCTTCAGCAGGCAGCCGGGTGAACTCGCTGTGGTCGATGGCGATGTCGGTGACGCGGCCTGCACTGTCTTGCGCCAGCGTCGCGCCGGGCACCTCTTGCACGATGCGCCGTGCCACCTGCTGCAAGCGCCTGGCGTTGGCATCGCGCGTGGCCGGGTCTTGTGCAAAGTCGGTCTGCAGCACCCCCCCTTCGCGCAGCACCGCCACGGAGCCGTTTTCTGCCACGATGGCACGCACCGGCCAGGCCTGGGCAAAGGGCAGGCTCCAGCCCAGCGGGCGGCCGGTGATGGCCACCACCGGCACACCGGCAGCGGCCAGCGCGTGCAGCGCGGCCAGGGCCGCGGGCTCGATGGCGCCGTCGCACGTCAGCGTGTCGTCGATGTCGGTCATCACACCCACCAAGCGGGTCAGCACCCGCGCATCGATCTGCGCCAGCGGCACAGGACGCACGGGCGCTTGTGCCGGCAACGGCGACCCGTCCGGCGCCTGCTGCTGCGCGCCTTGATGCCGATCAATCGTGGCCATTGCAGGCGCACCCATCTCGGTCGGTCATCGTCTTGTCACACCACTGAAACACATGGCCAAGGATATCGCCCGCACTGCACCCGCACGCGCCGCTGCCACGGCCGCCCGTCGCAGGGTCCGGCCCGCAGCGGCTGCCCCCAAGCTCCAGACCAGCAAGGCTGCGAACCACCGTGTGCGCGCTGCCGCCGCCGGCGACGTGCCGACACGCGCAGCCCGGCCAGCGTGCAGGCCAGCAGCGAGGCGCGCGCCTCCGATCGCACGCAGACGGTGTGCCTCGCTGGCGGCCGGCGGTGCGGAAGAATTAACGCCCACCAGCACCGCCTGAGCGCCGCATCAAGGCCACAGCCCACACGTTTTTGGCCGGCTGTGTCTAGAATGCGGCCTCTTTCCGAGGAGCGTTGCAACCTTCGTCCTGAAGGCCAGGCTCGGAAACTTCAATTGCAACAACGCTCACCTGCACGATGGCTTGTCGTGGGTGAGCGGATCAAAGCTCCACCGTCGGCGTGCTGTGCAGGTTCCTAACCCGTTTGGAGCTTGAACCATGAATGACGTTCTGAAAGCCCTGCCGACGCAGGCACAGTTTCCCGACAGCGCCGTCGCCGACCTGTCGCTGGCCGACTGGGGCCGCAAGGAAATCAAGATCGCCGAGACCGAAATGCCCGGTCTGATGGCCATCCGTGAAGAGTTCGCCGCTGTCCGCCCGCTGCGCGGCGCACGCATCACTGGCAGCCTGCACATGACGATCCAGACCGCCGTGCTGGTCGAGACTCTGCAAGCCCTGGGCGCCGACGTGCGCTGGGCCAGCTGCAACATCTACAGCACGCAGGACCACGCCGCCGCTGCACTGGTGGTCAAGGGCACGCCGGTGTTTGCCTACAAGGGCGAGAGCCTCAGCGACTACTGGGACTACACCCACCGCATCTTCGAGTTTGGTACCAAGGGCACGCAGCACGAAGGCCCGAACATGATCCTGGACGACGGCGGCGACGCCACGATGCTGATGCACCTGGGCAAGAAGGCCGAGACCGACCCTTCGGTCCTCGACAAGCCGGGCAGCGAGGAAGAAACCATCCTCTTCGCCGCCATCAAGGCCCAGCTCGCGGTGGACTCCACCTGGTACAGCCGCAAGGGCGCACAGATCATCGGCGTGACCGAAGAAACCACCACCGGCGTGCACCGCTTGAACGAGATGTCGGCCAAGGGCACGCTGATGTTCCGCGCCATCAACGTCAACGACAGCGTCACCAAGAGCAAGTTCGACAACCTCTACGGCTGCCGTGAAAGCCTGGTGGATGCCATCAAGCGTGCGACCGACGTCATGATCGCCGGCAAGGTGGCCGTCGTGGCCGGCTACGGCGACGTGGGCAAGGGCAGTGCCCAGGCCCTGCGCGCGCTGTCGGCGCAGGTGTGGGTGACCGAGATCGACCCCATCAACGCACTGCAGGCCGCGATGGAAGGCTACAAGGTCGTGACCATGGAATACGCCGCCGACAAGGCCGACATCTTTGTCTCGGCCACCGGCAACCTGAGCGTCATCACGCGCAAGCACATGGAAGCGATGAAGAACCAGGCCATCGTCTGCAACATCGGCCACTTCGACAACGAGATCGACGTCGCGGGCCTGTCGGACCTGGTGTGGGACGAGATCAAGCCGCAGGTCGATCACGTCGTGTTCCCCAGCATTGATGGCAAACCCGGCAAGAAGATCATCATGCTGGCCAAGGGCCGCCTCGTGAACCTGGGCTGCGGCACGGGCCACCCGAGCTTCGTGATGAGCTCTTCCTTTGCGAACCAGACGATCGCCCAGATCGAACTCTTCACGCGCAGCGATGCCCACCTGGTAGGCATCG
>JANOZF010000110.1:0-19861 GCA_031429255.1 Rubrivivax sp. | reverse complement strand
CGCAGCCATCGGCGCGCAGCCCACTGCAAAGGCACGGGCCGCTGCGGCAATCCGCGCTAAATTCGGCCCATGGGCCTGCGATCACTTGCCGCTGAACTTTTGCCCGCAGCCTTGCAGGGCCTGCAGCGGCCCACCTTCGTGCCGCCCACCTTGGGGCCGGCCGATGAAGCCGCCACTTTTGCGGCGCTGACCGACAAACTGGCCTACCTGTCCAAGCCCGACCTGAAGCAGGTGCGCGAGGCCTACAAGTTTGCCGACGAAGCCCACCTGGGCCAGTTTCGCGCCAGCGGCCAGCCCTACATCACCCACCCCATCGCGGTGGCCGGTTTGTGTGCCGACTGGAAGCTGGACGCGCAGGCCATCATGGCCGCGCTGACGCACGACACCATAGAAGACTGCGGCATCACCAAAACCGAGTTGATCGCCAAGTTTGGCGCCCCCACCGCCGACCTGGTGGACGGCCTGACCAAGCTGGACAAGCTGCACTTCAGCACGCGCGAAGAAAGCCAGGCCGAGAGTTTTCGCAAGATGCTGCTGGCGATGTCGCGCGACGTGCGCGTCATCCTCATCAAGCTGGCCGACCGGCTGCACAACATGCGCACCATGCAGGCCATGGCACCGCCCAAACGCCAGCGCATCGCCCGCGAAACACTGGAGATCTACGCCCCCATCGCCCACCGCCTGGGCCTGAACCAGATGTACCGCGAACTGCAGGAGCTGTGTTTCGAGCTCCTGCACCCCTGGCGCCACGCCGCGCTGGCCAAGGCCGTGCAGCGCGCGCGCGGCCACCGGCGCGACATCGTGGTGCGCATCCAGAAGGACATCGAAACTGCATTTTCCCGCCAGAAGGTCAAGATGCAGGTCAGTGGCCGCGAAAAGACCATCTACTCCATCTACCGCAAGATGCGCGACAAGCATGCCGGCTTTGCGCAGGTGAGCGACATCTTCGGCTTTCGCATCGTGGTGACGCAGCCGCTGGACTGTTACGTGGCGCTGGGTCTGCTGCACCAGTTGTACCAGCCAGTGCCGGGGCGCTTCAAGGATTACATCGCCATCCCCAAGACCAATGGCTACCAGAGCCTGCACACGACCCTGCTCAGCCCGCTGGGCACTGCCGTCGAAGTGCAGGTGCGCACCGACGCCATGAATGCCGTGGCCGAGGCCGGCGTGGCGGCACACTGGCTTTACAAGGTCAGCGACAAGTCGCTTGACAAGCGCCTGTCCAAGGACGGCGCCAAGGGCCGGAACAACGGCGCCGACGAAGCCCAGCGGCTGTCGGCCATCTGGCTGCAAAGCCTGGTGGACATCCAGGAAGACACGCGCGACCCGGCCGAGTTCCTGGAACACGTGAAGTTCGACCTCTACCACGACGCGGTGTATGTCTTCACGCCACGCAACAAGATCCTGGCCCTGCCGCGCGGCGCCACCCCGATCGACTTTGCCTACGCCATCCACACCGACGTGGGCCAGCATGCCGTGGCCGCCAAGGTCAATGGCGAACCCACCGCGTTGCGCACGGCGCTGAAAAGCGGCGACGTGGTGGAAATCATCACCGCCCCTGGCGCGCGGCCCAACCCGGCCTGGCTGAGCATCGTGCGCACCGGGCGCGCGCGATCGAAGATCCGCCACTACCTCAAGAACATGGAAAACGAGGAGTCGCAGGCGCTCGGGGAGAAACTGTTTGTGCAGGCGCTGCGGGCCGAAGGGCTGGAGCCGCCTTCCACCGACGCCGCCGATGCCGTCGGCCATGCCTTGTGGCAACAGCTGTCGCGCTGGAGCGGCAGCCGCAATCGCGGTGAGTTGCTGGTGGAAATCGGCCTGGGGCGCAAGGTGGCCGTCATCATGGCCAAGCGCATGGCCAGTTTCATGCTGGAAAAAGGCATCAAGCCCGATCCGCTGCTGCTCACGCAGGGCTTGTTCAGCAGCGAAGAAAGTACCAACCGGCAGGGACTGGTGTTCGTCGACGGCGGCGAGGGCACGTCGATCCAGTTCGCCACCTGTTGCCGCCCGATACCGGGCGACGAACTGGTGGGCTACTTGGGCCGCGGCGAGGGCCTGCTGGTGCACACCGCCGAGTGCAGCGCCGGCAAGCGCCTGTTCGAGCGCGACAGCGAGCGCTGGATGCAGGTGGAATGGGCCGAGGAGATGAAGCGCCCGTTCGACACCAGCCTGCATCTGCTGGTGAAGAACGGCAAGGGCGTGCTGGCGCAGGTGGCGTCAGCGGTGGCCGTTGCCGAAGCCGACATCGTGCACATCGACATGGACTCCGAGCAGGCCGACGAATCCATCGAGCTGCGTCTGCTGGTCTGCGTGCGCGATCGCGTGCACTTTGCCAATGTGCTGCGCACCTTGCGGCGTTCGCCGGTGGTGATGAAGGTGTCGCGCTATCGCCTGACGTGAAGGCGCCGGATCGCGGCTGCGTGCTGGCAGGAACCCGGCGCGGGTCGCCCCGCATGTCCTTGATGCGACATCAAGCCGCGGGCGGAGCCGGGTACCTCACTTCCACCACCTCGATGCGCTCCACGCCACCCGGCGTCACCAGGTTGACCTCGTCGCCCACACGCGCCTTCAGCAGCGCCCGCGCGATGGGTGATACCCAGCTCACCTCGCCGGCCAGGCTGTCGGCTTCGTCGATGCCCATGATGGTGATGGTGCGCTCCTGGCCGGCAGCATTGGCATAGGTCACGGTGGCGCCGAAAAACACCTGGTCGAGGCCGTGGTGCAGCGTGGGGTCTGCCACTTCGGCAATGTCCAGCCGCTTGGTGAGAAAGCGGATGCGGCGGTCGATCTCGCGCAGCCGCTTCTTGCCGTACAGGTAGTCGCCGTTCTCCGATCGATCGCCGTTCTTGGCTGCCCACGACACGGTCTCCACCATCTTGGGCCGCTCCACGTCCAGCAGCGTCATCAACTCTTCGCGCAGCCTTCGGTACCCCGCGGGCGTCACGTAGTTGCGCGCGCCGGGGGGCAGCGGCGGCAGCCCTGCAGCTGCGCCGTCTTCGTCGTCGTCGCCGTCGGCTTCCTTGACAAAGGCCTTGTTCATCGCGCGCCGGGGTTCACGGGTGGGGTGGTGGTCATCGACCCATTGTTGCAAAGCGGCGGCGCCGAACCACCCGCACAATGGGGAGCCGGTCTTTCGGTCCTCGACGCGCTGCCCATGACCCCACCCTTGCCCGCCGCCGACCCCCGCCTGCTGGGTATCACCGTGCTCGAACGCGGCTGGCTGTCCAGCAACAACGTGCTGCTGCACGGCACTCCCGACCTGCCCGGCGCGGTGCTCGTGGACAGCTCGCACGTCACGCACGGCACACAGACGGTGGCGCTGGTGCAGCACGCGCTGCAAGGGCAGGCGCTGCGCGAGCTGGTGAACACGCACCTGCATTCCGACCATTGCGGCGGCAACGCCGAACTGAAGCGCCGCTTCGGCTGCCCGGTGCGCATACCGCCGGGGGGCTGGGACGCCGCGCTGGCCTGGGACGAAAGCCGTTTGAGCTTCAGCGACATCAGCCAGCGTTGTGAACAATTCACGCCGAATGCGCGCCTGGAACCTGGCCAGTATCTGCAAGCGGGATGCCGCCGTTGGCTGGTGCTGGCGTCACCCGGGCACGACCCCGACTCGGTGGTGTTGTTCGACGAGCAACAGGGCGTGCTGATCAGCGCCGACGCGTTGTGGGAGAACGGCTTCGGCGTCGTCTTCCCAGAGCTGGAAGGCGAACAGGCCTTCGATGACGTGGCGCAGGTGCTGGGCCTGATCGAGCAGTTGGACGCGCGGTTGGTGATTCCCGGGCACGGTGCCGCTTTCGTCGACGTGCCCGAAGCGCTGGCACGGGCGCGCAAGCGCCTGGCCGGCTTTCGCGCCGCTCCCGAGCGCCACACCTGGCACGCCACCAAGGTGCTGGTCAAGTACCACCTGCTGGAGGAACGCCAGCAGAGTCTGGACGAACTGCTGCAGTGGTTCGAAGCCGCGCCGCTGGTGCAGCGGGTGTGGCAGCGGCTGGGCCGACCCGACGGCAGCGTGCAAGGCTTCGGCCGTCGCGCGGTGGCCGAACTGGTGGCCAGCGGCGTGGTGGTGCTGCGCGACGGCCTGCTGCACAACGACTGAACCGCACCACAAGTCACGGCCGCGCGGCGGCCTGCTGGCAGCTGCCGGAACCGGTGTTCAAGTTGTTACAGGCTGGCGCCGATAAGTCGTTGACAGGCGCGGCATGGGGCTCGCGCCACCTGCGTTCGACGCAACGGCGGCGTGCCGTTGGCCCAGCGCTGACAACGACGTCTGGAACCCGCCGTGATTCCGAAAATCCGCCTCGGCGAACTGCTAGTCCGTGAACGCCAGCTGACCGAAGAGCAGCTGCAGCAGGCTTTGGTGCGGCAAAAGCAGACCGGGCGCCGGCTGGGCGCCGTGCTGCAGGACATGGGCTTCGTCAGCGACGAAACCATCGCCCGTCTGCTGGCGGCGCAGCTGAAATTCCCCTTCTTCGAGCCGCGGCTTGAAAACGTGGACCTCAACGTGGCGCGCCGCCTGACTGAACTGCAGGTGCGCAAGCTGCGCGTGCTGCCCGTGGGCGACTATGGTGACCGCGTGCGCGTGGCGGTGGTCGACCCCACCGACTGGGCCAGCATCGACGAGCTGCCGCGGCTGCTGCGCGGCACCATCGACATCGAACTGATCCCCGAGTCGGGCCTGCTGTCACTCATCGACCGCATCTACAGCACCAAGGACAACATCCAGGGCCTGGCCAAGAAGCTCAGCGAAGAGCTGCGCAGCAACGATGTCGACGCGGTCGACTTCGGCGCCCTGGGCGCCCAGGTGGGCACCGAAGACGCGCCCGTGGTGAAGTTGCTGCAAAGCCTGTTCGACGAAGCCGTGCGCGCCAAGGCCTCTGACATCCATATCGAACCCATGGCGCAGGCCGTGGGCATACGCCTGCGCGTGGACGGCCATCTGCGCGCGCACGCTGAATTCGAATCGCGCCTGGCACCGGCATTGGCGTCGCGGCTGAAGCTGGTGGCGTCGCTCGACATCTCCGAGCGCCGGCTGCCGCAGGACGGCCGCTTCGTGGTGCAGGTGCGCCAGCAGACGGTGGACATCCGGCTGTCCACCCTGCCCGGCCAGTATGGCGAATCACTCGTCATGCGGCTGCTGCTGAAAGACCCGATGCTCGCCTCGCTGGACCGGCTGGGCATCGGCGTGCGCGGCCTGGCGTCGCTGCGCGAGGCGCTGACCAATGGCGCCGGCCTGGTGCTGGTGACTGGGCCGACGGGCAGCGGCAAGACCACCACGCTGTACGCCGCGCTGGCTTCGCTGGACGCGGCCAGCACCAAGATCGTCACTGCCGAAGATCCGGTGGAGTACCGTCTGCCCGGCATCACGCAGGTCAACGTGAACGAGCGCGTGGGACTGGGTTTTGCGCAGGTGCTGCGCGCGTCGCTGCGGCAGGACCCGGATGCCATCCTCATCGGCGAGATGCGCGACGCCGACACGGTGGAGACCTGCATGCGCGCCGCCGTCACCGGCCACCTGGTGCTGAGCACGCTGCACACCAACGACGCGGCTTCGGCCGCGGCGCGGCTGATCGACATGGGCGCGGCGCCCTACATGGTGGCCACCGCGCTGCAGACCATCGTGGCGCAGCGCCTGGTGCGCCGCGTGTGCCAGTCCTGCACCGAACCCACACAGCCCACGGCCCAGCAGCGGGCCTGGCTGGAAACACAACTGCCGGGACTGAAGTGGGACCCCACGGGCCTGCGCAGGGGCCGCGGCTGCGCGCGCTGCCGCCACACCGGCTTCGAAGGCCGCCTGGGGCTGTACGAGGTGCTGGCGATGGACCAGGACCTGGTCAACACCTTGATGCGCAACGACATGGCCGGCTTCGGCGAGGCCGCGCGGCGCGCGCTGGCCGGCCGCAGCCTGGGCGTGGAAGGGTGCCGCGCGGCCTTGGGCGGCCACACCACGCTGGACGAAGCGATGCGCATCGGCCTGCGCGGCATGTAGCTGCAACATCCCCCGGAACCCCCAGCAACCCGTTGAACCCTACATCTCATGGCCGCAGCCGCCCTGTTTGACTACCGCGCGCGCGACGCCAGTGGGCGCGAGCACCGCGGCGTCACCGCGGGCGCCTCCAGCACCGCGGTGGCCAAGGAACTGGCAGGCCGCGGCTGGGTGGCGGTGGACATCAAGCTCAAACCCGGCAGCGCCAGCGAGCCCGCACAGCGCGGCGCCGATGCTGCGCCGGCGGCCGCAGCGGTCAAATCCACCCCTGGTGACGACGGCACCATGGCCAGCCCGACGATCAGCCTGCGCCTGCCGCGCCTGGGCGGCCCCAGCAACAAGCGCTTGCAGATGTCCTTCGGCATGGTGCTGCGTGAACTGGCTGCGCTGCTGCGTGCCGGCGTGCCGCTGATGCGCGCGCTGCACCTGTCGGGCGACAGCGCGGTGGACCTGCCGGTGCGCGACGCGATGCAGCGCATCAGCCGCGACCTCGACAACGGCCACAACCTGGTGAAGGCGGCCGAGCACGAACACCGCAAGTCGGGCCTGGTGACACCCTACGACCTGGCCATGCTGCAGGTGGGTGAACAGACCGGCCGCCTGCCCGAGGCACTGTCCGAACTGCACCGCCATCGCGAATTCACGCGCCAGACCGGCGAACAGGTGGCCGCGGCTCTGCGCTACCCGTCCTTTGTCATCCTGACCTGCGTGCTGGCAATGGTGGTGGTGAACATCTTTGTCATTCCCGCCTTTGCGCGCGTCTTTGCGCAGGCGCGCACACCGCTGCCCATGCTGACGCTGGTGTTGCTGGGCTTGTCGAACTTCATGATCAAGGCCTGGCCCCTGCTGGTGGTGGCCACCGGCGGCCTGGTGTTCGGCTGGCGTCGCTGGCTGGGCAGCAAGGCGGGCCGGTTGCGCTGGGACCGCATCAAGCTGCGGCTGCCGGTGGTGGGCCCCATTCTCGAAGGCATCGTGCTGTCACGGCTGTCGGCCTCGCTGGCGTCCAGCCTGGGCGCTGGCCTGACGCTGAGCGACTCGCTCACCGTCACCGCTCGAACGCTGGACAACCAGTGGTACGAAACCCGGCTGCATCAGATGGTGAAGGACCTGGCGCGCGGCAGCTCGATTGCCGGCGCCGCGCGCAACATGGCGGTGCTGCCGCCCACCATGCTGCAACTGTTCGCCATTGGCGAAGAGTCGGGCTCGCTGGAAGAACTGATGCGCGAGATCTCGCAGCACCACCAGTCCAACGTGGACTTCGCCGTCAAGCGCTTGTCGGGCACGCTGGAACCCATCCTCATCTGGTTCCTCGGCATGGGCGTACTGGTGTTGGCTTTGGGTGTTTTCATGCCCATGTGGGACCTCGGGCGGGCCTCCATCAAGTAACACCGCGGCTGCCGGGCCATGCGCGCGAATGGCTGCATTAAAGGTCGGGCCCGGCATGCCGAAAAAGCAGCATCAACCCCGTGGCCGGGTTGCGGTGCCCCCCGGCACCGCCAGCGGCCCGGGTCGACGGAGATGGATGTGTACCGTTGCCGACTTCAGCCGCCGATCGATTCCCGCGCACAGGCCCTGCCTGGCGAAGCAGCCATCGCGCCGTCGGCATTGTCAGCCAGAGCAGGCACGCAGCGCCGCTCCGAAGGTGGCTTCACGCTGGTGGAGCTGATCACCGTCATCCTGATCCTGGGCGTGCTGGCCGCTGTCGCGCTGCCGCGCTTCACCAACCTGCAGGCCAGGGCGCTGGACTCCAAGGTCAAGGCCATCGCCGGCGCCATGAACGCCGCTTCGAGCCTCGTCAAGGCCAGCGCCATGGCGGCCCAGGTCTCCTGCGGCGCCGCCACCGGCACCAGCGTCGCGCTGGAAGGCCTGAGCGTCGCCCTCAACCACTGCTACCCGCAGGCCCTGGGCACGTTTGGCCAAGGCGTGCTGGGCGCGGCCAACGTCACGGCCGTGGACGGGTGGGTGATCGGCAGCAACCCGGGTGCGGCCGCGGCCGGTTCGGTGTTGACGATCCAGCTGCCCGAAGCCGCCGTGCCGGCCAACTGTTCCATCACCTACACCTCGCCGGCCGCGGCGGCCGCCTCGCCGACCATCGCCACCACGGTGTCGGGTTGCTGACATGGCGACACACCACAGTTTCGAAATGGCACGGCAAGTGCCGACTATTCCAGCGGATGGGCTCGTGTCCGCCACCAACAATGACGAGCACAGCTGTACAGGCCTTGCGCCACCGGCCCTTACCCTGCCGTACCAGCTGAAAAGGCATTGCCAGCCACCTGCGCAGTCCCCACTTTTCTTGCGGAGCACACCGTGAACACCCACTCAAGAACATCTTCTTCCGGCATCGCCCGGCGCCAGCAGGCCGGCTTCACACTGGTCGAGCTGATCACGGTGATCCTGATCCTCGGCGTGCTGGCCGCGGTGGCCCTGCCCCGTTTCGCCGACCTGCAGGGCAAGGCGCGCGAAGCCAAGGTCAAGGCCATCGCCGGGTCCATGCGGGCCGCTGTCGGCCTGGTGAAAGCCAGTGCGATGGCCAATGCCGTGTCTTGCGCCACCGCCACCGGCACCACGGTGTCGATGGAAGGCCTCAGCGTGGCGCTGAACCATTGCTACCCGCAAGCGCTGGGTGCCTTTGGCTCGGGCATCCTGGGCGCGGCCAACGTGGCTGCGGCCGATGGCTGGACCATCGTCGGCGGCGCCGCAGCGGTGGCGTCGACCGTCACCCTCAACCTCAGTGACGCGGCCACGCCGGCCAACTGCTCGATCGCCTACACATCGGCGGCCGACGCGAGCACCCCGCCAGCCGTGGCCACCACGGTCTCGGGCTGCTGAGATGCCTGATGCCTGTGCCTTGCCGGCAAAGGCATCGAGATCAAGCTCAGCTGCACAGCCCCATGCAGCACCGCACAGAAGGTGGCTTCACCCTCGTTGAGCTGGTGGTGGTGATGATGCTCATGGCCGTGATCTCGGCCGTGGGCATGTCGCGTTTTGCCAGCCGCGAACCCTTTGCCGTGCAAGGCGTGGCCGACCAGCTGGTGTCGGGCCTGCGCCTGGCACAGGCCACCGCCATCGCGCAGCGGCGCACCGTCTACCTGCAATTGGGTGCCACACCCGCCACGCTGGCCGTGTGCCTGGACGCAGGCTGCACACAAGCCATCGCCCCACCCGGCGGCGGCAGCTGGCTGACGGACACGCTGGACGTGGTGCTGGCCAGCGGCCTGAGCTTCAGCATCGACCCCGCCGGGGCGCCTTCGTTTGCCACCGCGCAGACCGTGCAGGTCAGCGCCAGCGGTGGCGGTACGCCGGCGCCTCCCATCGTCATCGAGCCGGGCAGTGGCCATGTGCACTCGCCTTGAGACTGCAGCCCCGCGCGTGACGCGCGCCGTCGCGGGTGCCCCCACTCGCCAGCGCGGCAAGCGCGGCCAGCGCGGCCTGACGCTGGTGGAGCTGGTGGTGTCGCTGGTGATCGCCGGCGTCGTCATCAGCACGCTGTGGAGCGCCTGGGCGATGCTGGGCCGCAGCAGCGCCGACCCGCTGGTGTCGCGCCAGCAGCTGGCCATTGCGCAGTCGCTGTTGCGCGAAATCGAACTGCAGCCGCTGCCGGGCACCGCCAGCGCTGCGCCCACGCTCGGCCGCACCGGCTTCGCGTCCATCAGCGACTACCACGGCCTGACGCTGAACGGCATCACCGACGTGGAAGGCGTTTCCGTCGCGGGCCTGCAGGCCTACAGCGCCAGCGTTACCGTGCAGCCGCAGGCGCTGGCCGGCGTGCCCGCAGGCAGCGGCTACTTCGTGCAGGTCACGGTGGCCGGGCCGGGCGCGGGCAACCTGGTGCTGGGGCAGTGGCGGTCGGTGCGGTGATGGTCTTGGGGAGGCACCAAGGTTTTGCTCCCTCTCACTCTCCCTCTCCCTTGAGGGAGAGGGCGGGGGTGAGGGTGAAATCTGTGCACGTCCACTTTGCTGGCCTGCACGCATTTCACCCTCACTTGCAGTGCGCATCTTGGCCAGCAGGCCAAGATCGCTCGGTGGGCTCGCCGCACGCGGCTCGAAACCCCCACCTCGCCCCCAACCCTCTCCCTCAAGGGAGAAGGAGTAAGAGAAGCGCGCGGCCCAACCCGCAACGCGGCGTTACGCTGGTGGAGCTGGTGGTGGTGCTGACGCTGATGGGCGTGGTGGCCAGCATCGGCGCCACGCTGGTGGGGCGCATCGTCGCTGGCCAGCAAGACAACCGCGGCCGCCTGGTGCTGGCCTCGACTGCCGACGTGGCCGTGGCCGGCATGGCTGACGACCTGGCGCGTGCGCTGCCCAACAGCCTGCGCCTGACCAGCAATGGCGCCGGGGTGTGGATCGAATTCGTACCCGTGCTCGACGCCGGCCGCTACCGCGCCGCCGCCGATACCGTCAACGCCAGCCCCGGCGACCCGCTGGACCTGGAAAACGCCGCCGACAACGGCTTCGACGTCATCGGCACCGCACTGGCTGCCAGCACCGCCGGCAAGGAACTGGTGTTCAACAACCAGGGCACGCCCGAGGCCGATGTCTACAGCGGCAACAACCGCCGCGCGGGCATCGTGCTGGGCAGCGGCGGCCAGCATGTGGCCTTCACGGCCGCGGGCGCATTGCCAGCTGCCGCTACGCAGCCGCGCTTCTTCGTCGTCGACACGCCCATCACCTTGGCCTGCGTGGCCGTGGCGGGCAGCTTCGAGCTGCGCCGCTACACCGGCTACGGCTGGCTGGCCAGCCAGCCCGTCAGCACCGCCGCACTGGCCGGTGCCAGCAACCGCCTGCAGCTCGGCGGCCTGACGGGCTGCAGTGCTTCCTACAGCAACGCACTGGCCAACATCGGGCTGTTGAACCTGCGCCTGAAAGCCGGTGTGGCCGGCAGCAGCACGGTCATGGAACTGCTGCACCAGTTGCCGGTGGACAACGCGCCATGATCCCCTGCCCAGCCCTGCCTCGTGCATTGCTCGCGAAGAGACACCTGCGCGGCATGGCGCTGCCGGCGATGGTCTTCATGGTGGTGATGGTGGGGCTGCTGCTGTCGGCCGGGCTGCTGCTGATCACGCAGAGTCAGCACAGCCAGAGCCTGCAGCTGCAGACCGCGCGCGCGCTGGCCGCCGCCAAGAGCGGCACCGAGTGGGGCTTGTGGAAAGTCAGCGACCCCACCGGCGCGCTGGCGCTGCCGGGCGACACCCTGCCGCCTTGCTTCGGCGCGCAGGCGCTGACGCTGCCGTCGCCGCTGCAAGACCTGACGGTACAGGTCAGCTGCACGCGCGAGCCCGCGGCCGGCACGGTGGACGAAGGTGGGCTGCGGCTGGCCAGCTACCGCGTGCTGGCCGTGGCCGCCAGCGGCAACGCCGGGGCCCCCGACCACGTGCAGCGGCAGGTGGAAGCGCGGCACACGGTGTGCAAGAACCCGGGCGCCAACGCGCCGCTGTATGCGTGCTGAAACCGGCCCCACCCACGCCCACTGACGATGCCGCCCAACCCGTCCATGCCGCCACCGCCGCAGCAGCAGCGCCCGCAGCGCCCGCTGAGCCCGCGGCCCATGCTGCGCGACCTGTCGTGGCAAGGCCTGTTGCGTTCGCGCGTGCTGCGCGTGGCGGCGCTGCTGCTGCTGGTCGCCGGCGCGCTGTTCGTCGCTCTGCGCGCCACCGCTGCCATCTCGGTGGGCAGCACCAGCGGCATCACCGGCACCAATTCCACCTTCACGCTCAGCCACACCGTACCCGCCGGCACCGACCGCGTGCTGATCGTCGCAGTGGCGCAGCAGGATCCCAGCGCCAACCACGTCACGAGCGTCACCTACGGCGGCGTGGCACTTGCCAAGATCGCGCCCAGCTGGGACAACAACAGCAACAACGAGGTGAGCCTGTGGCTGCTCGCCGGGCCGGCCGTGGGCACTGCCAACGTGGTGGCCCAGATCCGCGACAGCGGCGGCGTCTTGCGGTCTGAAAAGGCCGTCGTACGCGCCGTCAACTTCACGGGCGTCGATCAGTCCGACCCCATCCGCATCAGCACCGGTGACATGGGTATTTCGAACTCCATCACGGTGACCGTGCCCAGCGCCACCAACGACGTGGTGTTTGCCGTCGTGGCCACCACCGGCGACGCCGACACCATCACGCCCACCGTGGGCACCGAGTTGTGGGAACAGACCACCGGCACCGGAAGCAGCGACGTGCGATCGGAAGGCGCCTGGGCCGCCGGCGCGTCAAGCGTGACGATGGCCTGGACCACCGCCAATTCGAAGAACTACACCGTGCAGGCGGTTTCGCTGCGCCCCAGCGGCGCCGGCCTGGCCAATGGCGCCGGCATCGCCATCGGCCCGGTCACGGCGCCGCCCGCGGTGGTGGCGGCCAGCCTGACCTTCAGCCACACGGTGCTCACGGGCAACAACCGAGCGCTGGTGGTCACCACCGGACATCAGGACGACACGACGGCCGTCAATACCGTGACCTACGGCGGCACCGCGTTGACGAAAGCCGCGGACCGCATCTCGAGCGACACGCGGGCCACCTTGTGGTACCTGCTGTCCCCGCCCGTGGGCACCGCCAACGTGGTGGTCACGTTGAGCAACAGCGAAAACCTCGCAGCGGCGGCACTCAACCTCACGGGTGTCAACCAGACCACACCCATAGGCACCGCAGCGCTGGCCAACGGCTTGTCGACCGCGCCGCTGGTGACGGCAACCAGCGCTGTGGGCGAGTGGGTGGTGGGTGCGCTGGCCACCACCGGGGATGCCACCAACGCCTCTGCCAACGTCGGGCAGACCAGCCTGTACAACACGAACACCGGAACCGGCGGCACCAATGTCCGCTTCGTCGCCGACATCAAGCCCGGCGCCGCCAGCACCGCCATCGGCTGGTCGCTGACGAATTCCAAGCAATGGGCTGCCGTCGCCGTGCCTTTCAAGCCAGCGCCCACCTACACGATCAGCGGCACGGTCTTCGAAGACACCAACTACGGCGGCGGCGCGGGCCGCTCGCTGGCCGCATCCGGCGGCGTGGGGATCGCCGGCGCCACGGTGGAGCTCTACGACAGCACCGGCTCGCTGGTCGGCGCCACCACCACGGCTGTGGGCGGCGGCTACAGCTTCGGCGTCAACGGGCAGTCGACTTACTACGTGCGCGTGGTCGAAGGCGCCGTGCCGTCCACGCGCAGCGGCTACGTGGCCAGCCTGGTCGGCGTGCAGACCTACCGCACCAATGCCAGCTCGGGCGCGCCAGTGGCGGTGACGAACGCGGTGGGCGGCACCAACCCGTCAGCCGGCTCGGCCACGGCGGCGGGCACCGGGGGTACCTTCGACACCAGCACCTTCGTCTACAACGCCGGCATCAGCGGCACGGCGCAGAGCGTGACCACCGTGACGGTGGGCAGCGCCAACATCAGCGGCCTGGACGTCGGCTTCAACTTCGACACCGTCGTCAACACGCTGGATGCCGGCTACGGCAGCCTGCGCCAGGCCATCACCAACGCCAACACACTGACGGGTGACGCCAGCCTGGCGGTGGCCGGCCGCACGGCGGGCATCGAGCACATCGTGTTCAACATTGCCACCACCGCCACGGGCTTCACGGGCACCGTGGGCACCAACGGGCGGGCGTCGATCACGCTGGCCAGCAACCTGCCCACCATCACCGCAGCGCTGGTCGTCGATGGCGGCACGCAGACCAGCGGCGTCGGCGACAGCAACCCCGGCCTGGTGGGCGCCGGCGGCACCGTGGGCGCCGACGCGCTGGCGCTGTCGCAGGTGGCGCGGCCCGAGGTGGAACTGATCGGCAGCGCCGGCACCACCGCCGGCCTGACGCTGGCCGCTGCGAACATCACGGTGCGTGGCCTGGCGATCGACGGCGTGCGCGGCGCGTCGGGCAGCAGCATCGTCGTCAACAGCGGCACCTCGAATGCGCTGATCGAAGGCAACCTGCTCGGCGTCAACGCCGTCGGTGCCGACCCCGGCGCCGCGCTGCGCAGCGTCTACGGTCTGGTTGCCAACGGCGGCAGCGGCGTGACGGTGCAGAACAACTACATCGGCTACACCGACACCGCGGCGCTGGCCACGCTGTCGGGCGTGAGCACGGGCTGGACGGTGCAGTACAACGAGATGCGCGAGATCGGCCTCGTGGACGTCACGGCCACCGGCATCAACCTGCTGCTCAGCACCGGCTGGACGGTGCGCGGCAACCTCGTCGTCAACGTCAGCCGGCAGGGCCTGCTGCTCAGCAACCAGGCGGGCTCGGGCGAAGTCGTCATCAACAACACCGTCACCGGCGCCGGACGCGGTTCGGCCAGCCTGGCGCCGACCCAGTTCGACGCCGTGGCCGTGCGCTCGGGCGCCACGTCGGCGCGCTTCGAGGCCAACATCGTCACCGGCAACTACGGTGCCGGCGTCAGCGTCAACAACGGCGCCAGCGGCGTGGCACTGACGCGCAACCTCATCCACGGCAACGGCAGCGTCACCTCGCGCACCGGCGCTGTCGCCACCGGCATCGTCGACATCGACCTGCTCAACACCACCGACAACAGCTCGACCGGTACCGCGCCCTACTTCACGGCCAACGACGCCGGCGACGCCGACGCCGGCGGCAACGGCCTGCAGAACACCCCGGTGCTGACGCGCGCCACGGTGCTGACCGGGCAGCTCGAGATCCAGGGCACGCTGAACAGCAACGCCAACGGCTACTACCGCATCGAGTTCTTCTCGTCCAGCAGCCCGCACAGCACCGGGCGTGGCGGCGGCCAGACCTACCTGGGCTTCGCCAACGTGGCCACCGACGGCAGCGGCAACGCGACTTTCACGACGACGCTGAACGTCAGCGTGGCGCCAGGGGCATCGATCACCGCCACCGCCATCAAGAGCAACGTCGGCTACGCGCTGATGAGCGACACCTCGGAGTACGCGGCCAACGTGCTGGCCACGGTGCGCATCAGCGGCACGGTGTTCGAGGACGTCAACTACGGCGGCGGCGCCGGCCGCAGCCTGGCCGGTGCCACCGGCGGCGTGGGCTTGAACGGCGCGCGCGTGGAGCTCTACAGCGCCGGCGGCGTCTACATCGGATTCACCACCACGTCCAGCGGTGGCGCCTACAACTTCGACGGCCTGAGCAGCAACACCGGCTACTTCGTGCGCGTGGTCAGCAGCAGCGTGGCCTCGCAGCGCGCGGGCACCGTCGGCAGCCTGCTGGGCGTGCTGACCCACCGCGCGGCGACCACGGGCGCAGCCGGCGCCCTGAGCGACGTGACCGACGGCGTGGGCGGCATCAACCCGGCCAGTGCCGACCCGGGCAACGGCGCTGGCGGCACGACCTTCAACACCAGCACTTTCGTCTTCGGCGCCGGGCTGAGTGGTACCGCACATGCCGTGACCCCCGTGACCACGGGCAGCGTGAGCCTGGCCGGCGTGAACCTCGGCTTCAACTTCGACACCGTGGTCAACACCAACAACAGCGGCCAGGGCAGCCTGCGCCAGGCGATGACGAATGCCGACACGCTGGGCGGCGACGCCTCGCTGGCCGTCGCCGGCCGCAGCGCCGGCGTCGAGCACCTGGTGTTCATGATCTCCAACGGCACCGCCGCGGCCGGGCTGCGCAGCGCGCTGAACTACTTCAGCAGCGGCACGGCCACCATCGCGCCGACGAGCGCGCTGCCCACGCTGGCCAACCGGCTCGTCATCGACGGCCAACTGCAGCCGGGCTGGGTAGCGGCGCCGGTCATCGAGATCAACGGCGCCGGCGCCGGCGCGCTGGCCAATGGCCTCACGCTCAACGGCGCCGGCAGCATCGTGCGCGGGCTGGTCGTCAACCGCTTCCTCGGCAACGGCATCACCACCACGTCGGCCACCGGGCTGGTCATCGAGGGCAACCACATCGGCACCAACGCCGCCGGCAGCGCGGCCTCGGCCAACGGGCTGAACGGCATCCTGATCGCCGGCGGCAGCGCCACCATCGGCGGCCTTACCGCCAGCACGCGCAACGTCATCAGCGGCAACTCGCAAGACGGCGTCTCCATCAGCGGCGGCAGCGCCACCGTGCAGGGCAACTACCTGGGCAGCAACGCGGCGGCCAGCGGCGCCATCGCCAACGGCGCCAACGGCGTGCTCGTGGCCAGCAGCAGCAACACCATCGGCGGCACGGCCGTCGGCGCCGGCAACGTCATCCGCGGCAACGGCGCGCGCGGCGTCACCGTAGCCAACGGCGCATTCACCGGCAACGCCATCCTGGGCAACTCGATCTACGGCAACGCGAGCCCGGGCATCGACCTGAAGGCCGACGGGCTGACGGCGGCCAACGACGGCGCCAAGACCGCCGGCACGTCCAACCTGTCCATGGACAGCCCGGTCTTCACGAGCGCCATCATCTCGGGCACCAACCTGGCCATCGCCGGCTACGTGGGCAGTGCCGCCGGGCAGAGCACCTTCGCCAGCGCGCGCGTCGAGGTCTTCGCCTCCGACACCAGCAGCAGCGCCGGCCAGGGCCAGACCTACCTCGGCACGCTGACCACCGACGCCAGCGGCAACTTCAGCGGCACGCTGGCCGGCGTCACCGGCGTGGCCAACGGCAGCACGCAGGTCACCGGCACCGCCACCGACCTCAGCAACAACACCTCCGAGTTCGGCGCCAACGCGCCCGTGGGATCGGGGCTCAGCGGCACCATTTTCGAGGACGTGAACTATGGCGGCGGCGCCGGCCGCAGCCTGGCAGCGTCGGGCGGCAGCGGCATTGCCGGCGCCACCGTAGAGCTCTACAGCGGCGCCGGCAGCTACGTCAGCAGCAGCACCACGGCCGCCGGCGGCGGCTACGCCTTCCGCGGCCTGGTGCCCGGCAGCTACCACCTGCGCGTGGTCGGCAGCACGGTGGCCTCGCAGCGCAGCGGCAGCGTCGGCAGCCTGGCGGGCGTGCTCACCTACCGCACCACCGCCAGCAGCGGCGCCGCGGTGGCGGTGACCGACCACGTGGGCGGCACCAACCCGGCGCTGGCCGACCCCGGCGCGGCCGGCGGCGGCGCGGCCTTCAACACCACCACGTTCGTCTACAGCGCCGGCCCGAGCGGCACGGCGCAGAACGTGACGCCGGTGACCACCGGCAGCGCCGACGTCAGCGGGCTGGACTTCGGCTTCAACTTCAGCACCGTGGTCAACACCAGCGACAGCGGCCCCGGCAGCCTGCGCCAGGCGATCACTAACGCCAACACGCTGGACAACACCGGACTGGCGCAGAGCGGACGCAGCGCGGGCACCGAGCATCTGGTGTTCATGATCTCCAACGGCACCACCGGGGCCGGCGGTTCGCTGGGCCTGGCCGGCGGGCTGCGGGCCGCGAACAACCTGTTCGTGGGCGGCGTGGCCACCATCACGCCCGGATCGGCCTTGCCGACGCTGAGCACGCCGATGGTAGTGGACGCGCAGGCGCAGCCGGGCTGGACGGCGAGCCCGCTGGTGCACGTCAACGGCGCCTCGGCCGGCGCTGTCAATGGCCTGACCCTGACCGCGGGCAGCACCGTGCTGCGCGGCCTGGCCGTGCGCGGCTACGCAGGCGGTTCGGGCATCCGCATCAGCGGCTCCAGCGCCAACACCGTCGAGGGCTGCTGGGTGGGCCTGAGCGCAGCCGGCACCGCTGCGGCGGCTTCGGCGCACGGGCTGTGGATCGAGAACTCGGCCAACAACGTGGTCGGCGGCAGCAGTGGCGCCAAGCGCAATGTGCTGTCGGGCAACACCTTCAACGCCCTGGTGCTGAACAATGCCACCGGCACCCAGGTGGCGGGCAACTACCTCGGGCTGAACGCCGCCGGCACAGCCGCGGTGGCCAATGGCGACAGCGGCATCGTGCTGCTCGGCACCAGCACCGGCACGCTGATCGGCGGCACGGTGGCCGGCGAAGGCAACTTCATCGCCGGCAACAGCGGAGCTGCAGGCGGCACCGCCGCCGGCGTCAGCATCCAGGCGGCCACCGCCAGCGGCAGCCTCATCCGAGGCAACGTGTTCGGCATGAACGCTGCACAGTCGGCCGCCATCGCCACCGGCGGCCACGGCATCGTCGTGCAGGCCGCCAACACCACCATCGGCGGCACTGCCGCCGGTGCCGCCAACGTCATCACCGCGCACAGCCTGGATGGCATTGCGGTCACGGGTGCGGCCACCACCGCGGTCAGCATCCAGGGCAACAGCATCTACGGCAACACCGGCATCGGCATCGACCTGGCCGACAACGGGGCCACCGCCAACGACGGCGCCAAGACCGCCGGCCAGCCGAACTTGCTGATGGACTCGCCGGTGTTCACCAGCGCCACGCTGTCGGGCACCACGCTGACGGTGACCGGCTACGTGGGCTCGGCCGCCAGCCAGGCCACCTTTGCATCGGCGCGCGTGGAGGTGTTCATCTCCGACGCCAGCAGCGCCAGTGGCCAGGGGCAGACCTACCTGGGTTTCGTGACGACCGACGCCAGCGGCAACTTCAGCGGCACCATCGCCGGCGTCACTGGCGCCACCAGTGGCAGCACTGCGGTCACCGGCACCGCCACCGACGGCAGCGGCAACACCTCGGAATTCGGCGCCAACCTCACCATCGGCTGGGGCATCACCGGCACCGTGTTCGAAGACGTCAACTACGGCGGCGGCGCCGGCCGCAGCCTGGCGGCCGCAGCGGGTGCCGGGCTGGCCGGTGCCACCGTGGAGCTGTACAGCAGCGGCGGCGTCTTCATGCGTTCCACCATCACGGCCAGCGGCGGCAGCTACCTCTTCATGGGCCTGGCCGCCGCCACCTACCACGTGCGGGTGGTGAACACCAGCGTGCTGTCGCAGCGCACGGGCAGCAACGCCGCGCTGGTGGGCGTGATGACCTACCGCACCACGGCGGCCAGCGGCGCCGCGGTGGCCGTCACCGACCAGGTGGGCGGCACCACGCCGTCGCAGGTGGACCCTGGCGTGGGCAGCGCCGGCGCCACCTTCAACACCACCACCGGCGTGTACTCGGCGGTGCTCACGGGCACGGCGCAGTCTTATGCCCCAGTGGCGGTGTCGAACGCCATCGTCGCCGCCGTGGACTTCGGCTTCAACTTCGACACGGTCGTCAACACCAACAGCGCTGGCCAGGGCAGCTTGCGCCAGGCCATCACCAACGCCAACGCCTTCAGCGACGACGCGACGCTGGCGGTGCAGGGTCGCACGGCGGGTGTCGAGCACGTGGTCTTCATGCTGGCCGACGGCACCACGCGCCCCGGTCTGCGCAACACCTTCGCCAGCCAGTTTGCCGCGGGCATCGCCACCATCTCGCCGACGTCGGCACTGCCCAGCGTGAGCAGCACGCTGGTGCTGGACGCGCAGACGCAGCCCGGCTGGGTGCAGGACCCGATCGTGGAGCTGCGCGGCAACGCTGCCGGTGCCGTGGCGGGCCTGACACTGAGCGGTGGAGGCAGCAGCGTACGCGGCCTGATCGTCAACCGCTACGGCAGCCACGGCATCAGCATCACGGGTGGCGCCGCGCACACGGTGCAGGGCTGCTGGCTGGGCACCGACGCCACCGGTGCAGCAGCAGCGGCCAACAGCGGCGCCGGCATCTCGGTGTCGACGACAGCGGTTGGGCTGCAGGTCGGCGGCACCACGGCCGCCCAGCGCAACGTGGTCAGCGGCAACAGCAGCCACGGCTTGAACATCCTGGGCGGCAGCGCCATCGTGGTGCAGGGCAACCTCGTCGGCACCAACGCCTCCGGCACGGCTGCGGTGGCCAATGCTGGCATCGGCGTGTACCTGGCCGCACCGGTCACCTCGGCCACTGTGGGCGGCACCGCCGCCGGTGCCGGCAACGTCATGTCGGGCAACACCAACCACGGCGCCTGGCTGGCGGGTGGGGCCACCACGGTGCAGGGCAACATCATCGGCCT
>JANOZF010000109.1:0-72869 GCA_031429255.1 Rubrivivax sp. | reverse complement strand
CCCAACAGCAAGAAGGCCACGCGCGACGACATCAACAACGTGGGCGGCTACGCCGGGCTGATGACGGCCACGCCGTCCGATGCGTCGACCGATGAAATGGTGCCGGGCGACATCGCCACCGCCAAGGCCTTCGGCCAGCGCGTGGCAGCGGCCACGGCGCGACTGGTCCGGTGATACAGGCTTCAGCCTGCGCGCACGCCGGCTGAAGCACGCCGCCCCGCCGCGCCGGCGCCGCGGCGGGGCGCTACAGTCCCCGACCATGAATCCGATAACTGCCGCACTGTCCGTCCTGCCTTGGGCCGACTGGGCGGCGCTCGCCCTGTTCTTCGCGGGCTGGGTGGGTTATGCCAGCTGGGCCAAACACCGATCAAACGCCCGCCCTTCATTGCTGGCGCTGACAAACCGCGAGCGTGCGCGCTGGATGCTGCAGGCCAGCCACCGCGAAAACCGCGTGCTCGACGGCGTGGTGGTGCAGAACCTGTCCACCAGCCCGTCGTTCTTTGCGTCCACCACCATCCTGATCATCGGCGGCTTGCTGGCGGTGCTGTCGCGCACTGAACAGGCCAGTGATCTGGTGCGCGAGATCCCGTTTGCCGCGCGCACCTCGCTGATCGTCTTCGACATGAAGGTGGTGCTGCTCACCGGCGTCTTTGTCTACGCCTTCTTCCGTTTCACCTGGAGCCTGCGCCAGTACACCTTCGGCGCGCTGCTGGTGGCAGCTGCACCCGACTTCAAGGCCTGGCGTTCAGAGGCGCATCGCAGTGCCTTCGCCAGCCGCGCCGGCCGCGTCATGGGCCTGGCGGCGGAGACCTTCAACGACGGCCTGCGCGCCTACTACATGGCCTTTGCGGCCATTGCGTGGTTCTTTTCGCCCTGGGCCTTCATGGCCGGCACGGCCACGGTCGTGTACATCCTGTACCGGCGCGAATTTCACTCCGAGGTGCTGGCGGTGCTGGCCGAAGAGCCGGACGCCGTCGAGGGCGCAGGCGGCTGAAGTTCGCCCGGCGCCGGGTCCTTCAGCAGCGCCCAGGCGGCCAGCAGACTGAAGGCAACGTTGGTCAGCGCCACGATGCTGACCACCGCCATGCCCACGCCGTTGAGCGGCAGCGCACGCAGGGCCCAGCTGCACACCGACGACAGGACGTTGAAAATCAACATCTGCCAGAACAGCAGCCGCTGTGGCTGCCACAAGCGTTTCCACTTCATCGCTGCCACCTCAGCACCTCAAGCTCAAGCCGCGGCCGCGCCGAGTCGCCGCCGCGCCAGCGCCGCGCCTTGAGCCAGCGCCTGCAGCTTGGCCTGCGCCACGGCGCGGCTCATCGGCGCCAGGCCGCAGTTGGTGCAGGCAATCAAGCGCTCGCGGGGCACGAACTGCAGCGCGCGGCCGATGGTGTCGGCCACCTCTTCAGGCGTTTCAATGGTGTCGCTGGCGACGTCGATCACGCCCACCATCACGTCCTTGCCCTTGAGCAGCGCCATCAGCTCGGGCGGCACCTGCGAGTGGACGCATTCCAGGCTGACCTGGTCGATGCTGCTGGCAGCCAGCGCGGGGAATACCTGTTCGTACTGCCGCCACTGCTCGCCCAGCGTCTTCTTCCACTGGTTGTTGGCTTCGATGCCGTAGCCGTAGCAGATGTGCACTGCCGTCGTGCAGGTGAGGCCCCGCGCCGCGCGTTCGAGCGCCTGCACGCCCCAGCTGGCGGCATCGGCCATGAAGACGTTGAAGGCCGGTTCGTCGAACTGCACGATGTCCACGCCATCGGCCTGCAGCGCCAATGCCTCCTGGTTCAGCAGCTCGGCGAAGGCCATCGCCATCTGCACACGGTCACCAAAGAAGCGGTCGGCCACGGTGTCGACGATGGTCATGGGCCCGGGCAGCGTGAACTTGATCTTGCGCTGGGTGTGGGCGCGCAGGAAGCGCGCTTCCGTTTCGTGCACGCGGCCCTTCAGTTTGAGCGCGGCCACCACCTGCGGCACCATGGCCTTGTAGCGGTCGTTGCGGATGCCCATCTCGACCTTGTGCTCGAAGTCGATGCCGTCCACCTGCGCCAGAAAGCCGTGCACGAAATGCTGACGGCTTTGTTCACCGTCGCCGATCACGTCCAGACCGGCGTCTTCCTGGGTCTTGATCCACAGCAGCGTGGCGTCCAGCTTGGCTTGCGCCAGCTCGGCGCCTGCGCTCTTCCACTCGGGCCACAGTTTCTGCGTTTCAGCCAACCACGATGGTTTGGGCAGGCTGCCGGCAATGGCGGTCTCGAACATGGTGTCTCCTGGATGTGCCTCTGGCGGGCGGTTGGGTATTTGGGTCGGTGCTGACGCGTTCAGGCGGGCTCGGCGAGCAGCCCGCGCTTGCGCAACAGCGGTTGCACCGTGGCCGCCCGGCCGCGAAAGGAGCGGTAGGTGGCCTGCGGCTCGACGCTGTTGCCTGCGCTGTAGACATGCTGCTTCAACCGCGCCGCGACCTCGGGTGCAAACGGGCTGCCGGCTTCGACGAAGGCCTCGTAGCCATCGGCGTCCAGCACCTCGGCCCACAGATAGACGTAGTAGCCCGCAGCATATCCCGAGCTGGAAAACAGGTGCTGGAAGTGCACCAGGCGGTGGTTCAGGCCCACCCCGTGCGGCAAACCGTGCTGGTGCAGCAGCTCGGACTCAAAGGCACACAGGTCGACCGGCGGTTCGGCTTCGGTGCGTGCATGCACGGCCATGTCCACCAGCGCGCTGGCGGTGTAGCGGACGGTTTCGTAACCTTGGCCAAACTGGCGCGCGCGGTGCAGGCGCTGCACCAGTTCGGCCGGAATCGGCTCGCCCGTCTGCCAGTGGCGCGCGTGGCGCTGCAGCACTTCGGGTTCTGTAATCCAGTGCTCGAAGATCTGCGACGGCAGCTCCACGAAATCGCGCAGCACCTGCGTGCCCGACAGCCGCTCGTAGGTGACGTTGGACAACAGGCCGTGCAGGCCGTGGCCGAATTCGTGGAACAGCGTGCGCGCGTCGTCCAGCGACAGCAGCGTCGGCGCACCGGGCGCGCCCTTGGCGAAGTTGTTGTTGTTCAGGATCACCGGCAGCTGTGCCGGCTGGCCCGCCGCCACGTTGCGCGTCTGCCAGCGCAGCGCGCTCATCCAGGCGCCGCTGCGCTTGGTGGTGCGGGCGAAGTTGTCTTGCAAGAAGATGCCGACAGCCGCGCCGCCGGCATCGCTCACCTCGTAGGCAGCGACGTCGGGGTGGTAGACCGGCAGGTCGCTGCGGCGCTTGAATTGCAGGCCGAACAGGCGCTGTGCGCAGTCGAAGGCCGCCTGCACCACGCTGTCCAGTGGGAAGTAGGGTTTGACCTCGGCGTCGTCGACCGCGTAGCGTTCGCGTTTGACCTGTTCGGCCCAGTAGCGCCAGTCCCAGGGTTCGATGCGATCGCTGTGCACACCGGCCGCCTGCATGGCTTGTTGCAGTTCGGCGCGTTCGCGTTCCACCGCGGCCAGCGCACGCGGCCACACCTCGCCCAGCAGGCCTTGCACGGCATCGCGCGAGCCGGCCATGGTGTCGGCCAGTGCGTGGTCGGCGTAACACGCGTGGCCGAGCAGCGCAGCCTGTTCCTTGCGCAGACGCAGGATGTCGCGCGCCAAGTCGCGGTTGTCGTGTTCACCCACATGTTCACCGCGGCTGGTCCAGGCACGCCACGCCTGTTGACGCAGATCGGCGCGCGTGGAATGGGTCAGGAAAGGCACCACCAGCGAACGGGCCAGCGTCACCACATGGCCTGGCAGGCCGCGGTCGGACGCGGCTTGTGCGGCGGCCTGGCGCAGGTCGGAAGGCAAACCAGCCAGCGCGGCCTCGTCGGGCAGCGGCATCACCCAGCTGCTTTCGTCGTGCAGCACGTTTTGCGCAAAGCGTGTCGTCAGGCTGGCCAGCGTCTGCATCACCTGCGCGTAACGCTCGCGCTGCGGGCTCACCAGGCAGGCGCCGGCACGCAGGAAGTCCAGGTGCATGCGCTCCAGCAGGCGCAGCTGCTCGGGCTGCAGGCTCAGGTGGTGGCGTTTACGGTGCAAGGTGTCCACGCGCGCAAACAGCGCCGCGTCCTGGTACACGGCGCTGCTGTGCGCTGCCATCGGTTCGGCCATGGTGCGCTGCACGGCCTGCAGTTCGGGCCCGGTGGCCGACGAGGTGAGGTTGTAGAACACCGACGCCACGCGCGCCAGCGTGCCACCGGCGCGATCCATCGCGGCCACCGTGTTGTCGAAGCTCGCAGCCTCGGACTGCGCAGCAAGGGTGGCCAGTTCAGCCCGGTGTTCGGCCATCGCCTGGCGCAGTGCAGGTTCGAAATGGCGGGCTTCGAAACGGTCGAACGGTGGCAGCCCGTGCGGCGTGGCCCAGGCTTGCAGAACAGGGTTGTCGGTCATGGCGATGAAGTTCGGTGAAAAAGGTGGGGACCGGGACGCCGCCGCAGGCTTGCAGCGGCAGCCGGCCCGAGCAGCCGATCAAGCTGGGGTCTATTTGCCGGCCTTGATGGCGGCTTCGTCTTCCTCGCGGTAACGGCGGTCGGAGCAGCTGGAAACCCAGCCCTTGCGCTCCGCCTCCAGTGCCACCGAGGTGTCGTTCCATTTCGCGTTGCGCTCGTTCCAGCTGGCCACACGGGCATCCAGCGCTGCCGCCTTGGCGTTGAACGTGCGCACGGCTTCGGTACTGGCGGCATTGATGCGCGCCTTTTCGGCTTCGAGCAACTCGCTTTCCTTGCCGAGTTCCTCGCGCTCCTTGTTCAATTCGACCCGGGTCTTCTCGGCCTGGGCGCCACCCTTCTTGTCTTCGTTGTGCGCGGCGACGCGCTGGTTCCAGCTGTCCACCCTTGCTGCGTAGGTCTTGAGACGGGCCGAGAACTCATCGGACTGTTTCCTCAGTTCGTTCAGCGGTGCACGTTCGGCCTGCAGGCCTTGCTGGTCGGTGGTGATGGCCTGCTTTTCCTGGTTCAGCTTGCTGCGCTCGGCGTCCATCGCTTCGACGCGTTTGCGGATGTCTGCTTCCTGCGCGAAACACACCCGCAGTTCGTCACGCGTGAGGATGGACTGGCGCGAGGTGCCGCTGCCCTTGGCCAAGCCCTTGTCGGATTCGACCGCAACGGCTGCTGCAGGAGCTGCCGTTGCAGCCGGCTTGGCAGCCGCCTTGGGCGCCGGCTTGGCCACCGGGGTGGCAGCGGTCTGCGCCCACGTGGAGCCCGTTGCCAGCAGAAGGCACAGCGCGGCCGCCACGGCCAGCGCAGCAAGCGAAAGTTCAACACCACCCAGCCGCAGGGGCCGCACATTCAGCTTCATGCTCATCTCTCTTGTCAGGCCGCGGGCACCCTGTGCCCGCATGGCCACCAATGATGCCATCCTTGCCCGCCAAGGCCGGGCGCCCCAAACGGCACCCCTTCGCCCACCGGGACGGGTGCAGAGTGAACCGGAAGATGGTCAAGTGGCTGCTGAGTTCGGTGCGGGGTCGGGCCGCCGTGCTGGCGCTGGGCGGCTAAAACGGTGGCCGGAAAGCCCTGAAACAGCGCGCGGCGAATGCCGTTTGCGGCGCGACGTGCGCGCCGCGCTGCCGCGGTGGGCGCGCGAGCGCTGCCGCTTGTGGCACAGTGCCCGGCTTTGCCAGCCCCGGCCACCGCATGCCCAAGCACCCCTGCCGTCTTGCCCGACTCCGCTTGCGGACCCGCCCTGCCGCGCCTGCGCCATGGCACTGAAAGCCACCATCTACAAGGCGGCGCTGCAGATCGCCGACATGGACCGCAACCTGTACGCCGACCACCAGCTCACACTGGCGCTGCAGCCGTCGGAAACCGAAGAGCGGCTGATGATGCGCCTGCTGGCCTTTGCGCTGAACGTGCCCGCCGACGATCACGGCGGCGCCCTGACCCAGGCCCGCGGCCTGGCCGAGGCCGACGAGCCGGACCTCTGGCAGCACGACCTGACCGGACAGTTGCTGCACTGGGTGGAGGTGGGCCAGCCCGATGAGCGCCGCATCACGCGAGCCTGCGGCCGCGCGCGGCGCGTTACGCTGTACGGCTATGCCTCATCAACCTCGGTCTGGTGGGCCGCCATCCAGAACAAGCTGGCCCGCCTGAGCAACCTGGCGCTGTGGCAGGTGCCATCAGCGCAGAGCCAGGCGTTGGCGGCGCTGGCGCATCGGTCGATGCAGTTGCAAATCACCGTGCAGGACGGCACGGTCTGGTTTGGCAACGGCCAGGACAGCGTCGAAGTGCAGCCCCTGGCTCTACAGTCACCGTCCCGATGAAAACTCTGCCCACCCTGGTCAGCCTGTTCGGCCAACGAGCGCGGGGTCTGGCCCTGCTGCTCTGCACCGCCCTGACCGCTGCCGCCCCCGCCATGTCGCAAAGCAACTCCACGCCCGCCGCCTCCGACGACCCTTACCTGTGGCTCGAAGAGGTGCAGGGCGACCGGGCACTGGCCTGGGTGCGCGAGCGCAACCGCGACAGCGAAGCCGCGTTGATGACGCGCCCGGGCTTCGAGGAGCGCCGCCTGCGCATCCGCGAGGTGCTGGACTCTCGGGACCAGATTCCCTACGTGGTGCGCCAGGGCGACTGGTTCTACAACTTCTGGCGCGACGCCAGCAACCCGCGCGGCCTGTGGCGGCGCACCACGCTGGACGAATACCGCAAGGCCAGCCCGGCCTGGGAAACGGTGATCGACCTCGACGCGCTGGGCAAGGCTGAGAACGAAAACTGGGTCTGGGCCGGTGCGCAGTGCCTGGGGCCCGAGTACCGGCGTTGTCTGGTGTCGATGTCGCGCGGCGGCGCCGATGCCAGTGTGGTGCGCGAATTCGACACCGTGAGCAAGCAGTTCGTCGACGGCGGCTTCAAGGTGCCCGAGGCCAAGACCAGCATCGAATGGCTGGACATCAACACGGTCTACATCGGCAGCGACTTCGGCCCCGGAACGCTGACCGAGTCGGGCTACCCGCGCGCCATCAAGCGCTGGCAGCGCGGCCAGGCCCTGGCCAACGCGCTGACGGTGTTCAGCGGCAAGGCCAAGGATGTGTCGGTCTACGTCAGTGTCGACAAGACCCCCGGCTACGAGCGCACGATGGTGGGTCGCGCCGTCACGTTCTACACCACCGAGCAGTTCCTGCTGCTCGACGGCGCCGGCGCCGGCGCCAACCCGGCCGGCGCCAGGGGCAGCGCCAAGGCCCGAGGCACCGGCAGCGCCCAGGCGCAAGGATCCAGCAGCACCCGGGCGCAGCGCATCAACAAGCCCGACGACGCGCAACTTGCACTGTGGCGCGACAAGGCGCTGCTCAGCCTGCGCAGTGACTGGCGCGTGGGCGGCAAGACCTGGCCACGCGGCTCGTTGCTGGTGGCCGACGCGGCTGCCGTGCTGCGCGGCAACGCCAGCTACAGCGCGCTGTTCACGCCCACGTCCACGCGCTCGCTGGAGGACTACACCATCAGCCGCCACACGCTGATCCTCAACGTGCTGGACAACGTTGCCAGCCGGGTGGAGGAATGGACACCCGGCGCCAGCCCCTCCGCGCCCTGGAAGATGCGCGAAGTGGCTGCGCCCTACCCCGGCCAGTTGCACGCCACAGCACTGCATGACCCGCTGCTGCGCGACGACCCGCTGGGCGACGCCTACTTGCTGAACGCCGCCGACTTCCTGACGCCCGACACCCTGCAGCTGCGCCGCATCGGCAGCGACGAGGCGCAGACACTGAAATCGCGGCCCACGTTCTTCGACGCCAAGGGCATGCGCGTGGAGCAGCGTTTTGCGACATCGAAAGACGGCACACGCGTGCCCTACTTCGTGGTCTGGCCTCAAGGCGCGCGCGCCGACGGCAGCAACCCCACGCTGTTGAACGGCTACGGCGGCTTCGAGGTTTCGCTGGGTCCGTGGTATTCCGGCACCATCGGCCGCACCTGGACCAGCCAGGGCGGCGTGTTCGTGGTCGCCAACATCCGCGGCGGCGGCGAATTCGGCCCTGCCTGGCACCAGGCCGCCATCCTGCAGCACAAGCAGAAGAGCTATGACGACTTCGCCGCCGTGGCCGCAGACCTTATCGCCGCGCGCATCACCTCGCCGCAGCATCTGGGCATCGAGGGTGGCAGCAACGGCGGGCTGCTGGTGGGTGCGGTGATGCTGCAACGGCCGGAGCTGTTCAATGCCGTGCTGTGCCAGGTGCCGCTGCTGGACATGAAGCGCTATCACAAGCTGCTGGCCGGCGCTTCGTGGATGGCCGAATACGGCGACCCCGACAAGGCCGCAGACTGGGCCGCGATGGCGCGCTACAGCCCTTACCAGAACGTCAAGGCCGGCATGAAACTGCCCAAGGTGCTGTTCACCACCAGCACGCGTGACGACCGCGTGCACCCGGGCCATGCACGCAAGATGGCCGCGCGCATGCTGGAGCAGGGCCACCCACTGCTGTACTGGGAAAACATCGAAGGCGGCCACGGCGGCGCCGCCGACAACGGCCAGCGCGCCACCATGCAGGCACTGGAATACACCTTCCTGTGGCAACAACTGGGCGGCCGCTGAAGGCCCCTCGTCGCGCGTGTTGCACTGGCTAGACGACACCACACCGCTGCCGCCACCGCGGCTGGCCATGGGCCCTGACAGCGACGCGCCAGGGCTGCTGGCGGCCGGCGGCCGCGTCACGCCGCAACGGCTGGTAGAGGCTTACAGCCAGGGCATATTCCCCTGGTACAGCGCGGGTCAGCCGGTGCTGTGGTGGAGCCCCGACCCGCGCATGGTGCTGCCGGTGCACCGCTTTCACCTGTCGCACACGCTGAAGAAGACGCTGCGCCGCTTTCTGCGCACCCCTGGCAACACCGTCCGCTTCGACAGCAACTTCGCCGCCGTGATGCAGGCCTGCGCATCCACCCCGCGCGACGGCCAGGACGGCACCTGGATCCTGCCTGCGATGGTCGACGCCTACACCCAGGGCCACCGTGCCGGCTTCGTGCACAGCGTGGAAACCTACATCGACGGCACCCTGGCCGGCGGCCTGTACTTCGTCAACCTCGGACGCATGTGCTTCGGTGAATCGATGTTTGCCTGGCGCAACGACGCCAGCAAGATCGCGCTGGCCGCGCTGGTGGCCGCCTGCCGCGCACGCGGAGTCGCGCTGATCGACTGCCAGCAGAACACCGGGCACCTGGCCCGTTTCGGCGCGCACGAGGTGCCTCGCAGCGTGTTCGAAGCCCATCTGGCACAGACCGTGCACGCCACCCCGGTACCCGATTGGACCTATGATGAATTGGCATGGGTAGCCCTGATGGACGACCCGACCACCCCCGACCGTGTTGCCGTCCAACCCGCCGCGTGACCTATCCCAACGAGTTACCGCTGAGATCGTTGCAGTTCTACGCAACGGCGCCCTACCCGTGCAGTTACCTGCCGGACCGTCTTGCGCGCTCGCAGGTGGCCACGCCCAGCCACCTGATCAATGCCGACACCTATTCGGGTCTGGTGGCAGGCGGCTTTCGCCGCAGCGGCATGTTCACCTACCGCCCCTACTGCGACGGTTGTCGCGCCTGTGTACCGCTGCGCGTGCCGGTCGACCGCTTCGTGCCCACACGCAGCCAGCGGCGCAGTGCCAAGGCGCACGCCGGGCTGAAAGCGCGCGTGCTGCGGCTGGGTTTCGTGCCCGAGCACTACCAGCTGTACCTGCGCTACCAGGCGGGCCGCCACAGTGGCGGCGGCATGGACCAGGACAGCGTCGACCAGTACACCCAGTTCCTGCTGCAAAGCCGCGTCAATTCACGCATGGTGGAATTTCGCGAGCCCGCCGAAGACGGCCTGCCCGGGGCGCTGAAGATGGTGTCCATACTGGACGTGCTGAGCGACGGCATCTCGGCCGTGTACACGTTCTACGAACCCGAAGCCACCACCAGTTACGGCACCTTTGGTGTGCTGTGGCAAATCGAGCAGACGCGCATCCTCAAGCTGCCCTATGTCTATCTGGGCTACTGGATCGAGCAGAGCCCGAAGATGGCCTACAAGGCCCAGTTCGGCCCGCACCAGCTGCTGCTGGACGGGCGCTGGCAGGATGCCGCCGCCGCCCCGGCGCCCGGTGCAGACAAGTCGCGACCATGATGCCCCGCGGCGCCGCCTTGCAGGCGCTGCTGACCGGTCAGCTGGCGCAGTTCCAGACACGGGCGATGGACCCGGGACAGAGGCGCCACGCTGCCGTGGCTCTGGCCGTGACCGAAGAGGGTCTGGGTGCCGACCTGGAAGGGCTGCCGCGACACGAGCACTGGAGTGACAACCCCGCGCTGCTGCTCACGCGGCGCGCGGCCACGCTGCGTGCACACGCGGGCCAATGGGCGCTGCCCGGCGGCCGCATCGACGATGGTGAAACGCCCGAGCAGGCCGCGCTGCGCGAGCTGCACGAAGAAGTGGGGCTGCAACTGCCGGCGTCCGCGGTGCTGGGCCGGCTGGATGACTACGCCACGCGGTCGGGTTACGTCATCACGCCGGTGGTGGTGTGGGCCGGCGCGGCGCGGCAGGCCTTGCCGCACGAGGCCGAGGTGGCCAGCCTCCACCGCATACCGCTGACGGAGTTCCTGCGCGACGATGCGCCGCTGTTGAACCACGTCAGGGGCGCCGACCATCCGGTGCTGCGCATGCCCGTGGGCCAGCGCTGGATCGCAGCGCCCACCGCCGCCTTTCTTTATCAGTTTGCGCAGGTGGGCTTGCTGGGACAAGAGCTGCGCGTGGCGCACTTCGACCAGCCGGCGTTTGCCTGGAAATAGCCAGCACAGGTGGATCGCGTTTGCAATCGGCTCAGGCATATTGACGCGGTGCTCTGCTCCCCCATAGCGCCCGTCGAATATCCTCGCCGCGCAGTGCCCGCAAATGCCCTGCCAGCAAGGTCGTCAAGCCGACTTCGACGCCTGGCATGGTTGATGGTGGTGCTGTACGCAGAGGCTTGCGCCGCACCCGCACCACCGTTCACGCCGCTTCCGGGCGTGCTGCTGGCGCCCGAAAAGGAAACGCCGCGCTGGGCCACCGTGCCACGCACCACTGGCCGCCTGCGCGCGGCCGACATCGGGCTCGTGATCAACACCACCGACCCCTACTCGGTGGCCGTGGGCGAACACTACATCCGGCGCCGCGGCCTGAAGCCGCAGCAGGTGCTGCGACTGCCGCTGCCCGCCGCAGCGGGCCTGACGCGCAGCGAATTCCAGCAGCTGCGCGAGCGCATCAACCAGCACTTCGGCCCCACCACGCAGGCCTTGGCGCTGGCCTGGAAAGCGCCCTACGCCGTCGAGTGCAACAGCATCACCGGCGCGTTGGCGCTGGGCTTCGATGCAGAGCTGTGCAGCAACGGCTGTCAAGCGTCAAGGCTCTCGCCCTACTTCAACGCGGCCACCACCAGGCCTTTCTCGGACCTGGGCTGGCGGCCCGCGATGCTGCTGGCTGCCAGCAGCCCGGCACAGGCGCGGGAACTGATCGACCGCGGAGTCAGGGCCGATCACTCGCTGGCGCGGGTGAACCGCCCACCCGTGACCGTGCTGCAGTTGCTGACCAACGACACCGCGCGGCGCGTCCGCACGGCCTTGTACCCCCCCGAGGGCCCGGTGCCCGGCGCAGGCGTGCAGATACGGGTGGCCCCCACCGCGGTGCTGGGCACGGCCCGGCGTGTGCTGCTGGTGACCACCGGCGCCGTCAAGGTCGACTTTGCAACGCGGCCCGATTGGGTGCCCGGAGGGCTGGGCGACCACCTGACCTCGGTGGGCGGAGCGCTCAACGGCGGCCATGGCCAGGGCACGGCGCTGGACTGGATCACGTCGGGCGCCACCGCCAGCCACGGCACGGTCAGCGAGCCGTGCAACCACCTGCAGAAGTTTCCGCACCCACAGCTGCTGCTGCTGCACTACCTGCAAGGTGCCACGGCACTGGAGGCCTACTGGAAGAGCGTGGCCTGGCCGCAGCAGTCATTGTTCATCGGCGAGCCCCTGGCGGCACCCTTTGCACTGCCGCAGCGGCTGCTGGGTGCGTCCAGGCCAAACCTGGCTCCGCATCCAAAGCCCTGAACGTGCCCCGATGCCCTGGGCTTCCAGGGTCTACCGGGTGAACCGGTGCCGGAGCTCGACAAACTGCTCGTGGCGCACGAAAACCGTGATGTGGTACGGGTCGAAACCCTTGCTGCGCAGGATGATGGATTGTTTGCCCACCGGCAGTTTCAGCTGGTTCATCGGTGGTGTGGTGCCGACCAGCACGCCGTTCACGGACACCTGGGCATCCGGGCTCACTTCCAGCGACACGATGCCGACCCGCTTGGCGGCATAGGCGGCCTCGCGCTCTTCCAGCGTGGAAGCTGACGGGGCGGCGAGCTTGTCGGGCGAACTCGAAGGCAACGGCGCCGCTGCCGGCTTGCCTGGCGCGGCATCAGCCACCACCCCTGCCACACCCGCGTGTACCAGCGGTGCCATCCAGTTGCGCGCGACGGGCATCAAAAGCCACACCAGCGCCACCCCTCCCAAGGCGGCACCGGACGCCCATGTCAGGTATCCCGAGCCTTGCCAACGGTGACCCTCCAGGAAGTGGGACGTCGTTGCACGGCCGCCGCCCCCCATGCGCTCCTTGCGCGCTGCGTGCCGATCGCTCCAGCCCGCAAGCTCCCTGACCAGTTCCGCGGCACTGGCGTGACGATGGACCGGGTCCGTGGCCATGGCGCGCGTGGCGATGGCCGCCAACGACCGGGGGGTGTTCCATTGCAGCTCGTGCACGGGCGTGGGCCGATTGGCCAGTACGGCACGGGTGACATCGGCCGCGGTCTTGCCGCCGAAGGCTGGGGCCATCGCAAGCAGTTCATACAGCATCACCCCCACGGCGCGGATGTCGGTGCGCGCGTCGGCCGTGCCATTCAGCAGTTGTTCGGGCGCCAGATATTGCACACCGTCGGGCGACGTTTCAGCCCGGTTCAGTCCCTGGCTGCGGCCCGCCTGGGCGATGCCGAAGTTCAGCAGTTTCGGTCGCGCCTGGTCGTCCAACTGGATGTTCGCCGGTTTGAGGTCCCCGTGCACCAGCTTCTTGGCGTGTGCATGGGCCAGGCCTTCAGCGACACGGCGCATGATCATCGCCGCCAGCGAAGGGCGGGGCCGCCATCCCCGCGCCAGGGCATCGCCCATGTCACGCCCACTGAAGCGCTCCGTCGCGACGTACACACCCTGCGGGCATGCACCCGCATCCAGCACGGTCAGGATGTACGGGTGCTTCAAGGCCACCGCGGCACGTGCCCTGTCCAGTACACGCTGCTCCAGCCTGGCCTTGACATCGGCCGCGGCCTGCGGGTCCAGCATCGACTGTACGTCGGACCCCAGTTGCGCCTGCACGGTACCGACCGCCACCAGGCACTGTTGCACGGGGTCCCAGGCTTCATAGACAGGTCCCGAAGGACGCGCCTTCAGCCGGCCTTGCACGACATAACGGCCAAAATGGACCGGGTTGGCGCTGGGCTTCCGTGCTCCGTCAGGTGCTGACAGCGGCCAGGCCCTGCGTGCCTCTGCCGGTGTCGCGGCGGGCGCCGGCGCGGGCAACACGGGCTCTGCCCCCGATGGCAGCGCAGCCGCCGGCCGTGCCGCCGCATGTGCATCGGCGCCTGCAGGCCTGGCGACACCACCCGGTGCGGGTGGCGCAGCATCCACGAGCGACGGATCGTCGATGAACTGGGAGTCAAACCCGGTGAGGTATTGCGAATCTTGAACGGAGTCGTTGCCGGTCGCGCCAGCAGCGCCAGCGCTGCGCGGCGAAAGCACGGTATCGGCCCATTGGGACGCGTTGCCACCCGAGCGGCCCGCCCATAACTGCAGCCTTTGCTGCACACCAATCAACAGTGGATTCTTCACACCGACCAGACTAACCCGGCGCAAGGCGCCGTGGGCCGCTGAACACCACCAGAGCCGTCCACTTGTGGCGGCCGGTAACGACTGTTGCCAACACGGCCCTTGACTCAGGGGGGATCGGTTTGTGGGGGTGCCGTCGGCATGCTGGCCGGCTGCCGGCAAGTTCACGCCTGCGCCCAGGCGCCCGTAGGCAACTGCAGGCGCCAAGTCCGCCCCCCTCGAGTACGTCGCGCCGCGTGACGTTGTCAGTAGGCTGCCACCACGCCGTCGCTGCGCGGGTCGGCCGCACCCAGAAACAGGCCGTCGGTCTGGCGCACGATGGCGCCGGCGTGGCCCATGGTGTCGCTGTAGTCGGCCAGCACCTCCACGTCGTGGCCCATCAGCTTCAACTGCGCCAGCTCAGCCGCATCGAAGCGGTTCTCGAACTTCAGCGTCGTCGTTTCCTGACCCCAGGTCTTGCCCAGCAGCCAGCGTGGTGCGCTGACGGCCTGCTGCAGCGTCTGGCCGAACATCGCGTAGCGGCTGAACACGGCGCTCTGGCTCTGCGGCTGGCCGTCGCCGCCCATGTTGCCGTAGACCATGTGACGGCCGTCATCGAAACGTGCGTGCGCCGGGTTCAGCGTGTGGAAGGGCTTCTTGTGCGGCGCCAGCGCGAGGTGCGAACTCGGGTCCAGCTGGAAGCTGGAGCCTCTGTTCTGCCACGCGATGCCGGTGTCGGCCAGCACCACGCCGGAGCCGAATTCCCAATACACGCTCTGGATATAGCTGACCATGCGGCCCTGGCTGTCGGCCGTGCCCATCCAGATCGTGTCGCCATGAATCGGCGGTTCGGGCCAAGGCAGGGCCTTTTGCATGTCGACCGCCTGCACGCAGCCGTCGATGAAGGCATCGCTCAGGAATTGCTCGGGCGCCACGCCCCGTGCGGCCATGGTGGCGGGGTCGGCCACGTGGCGGTTGCGCACCTTGAAGGCCTGCTTGGTGGCTTCGACGATGGCATGCAGATACGGCACGCCATCGGCCTGCGTGATGCCATGGCGCAGGCGCAGGCGGTCGAAGATGGCCAGGATCATCAGCGACGCCAGGCCCTGCGCGGGTGGCGTCAGGTTGTACAGCGTGGCGCCGCTGACCTTCACGCTCAGCGGCTGCACCGTGCTGGCGCGGTGCGCGTGCAGGTCGGCCAGGCGCAGCGGGCCGCCCAGGCGTTCGTGCTCGGCCGCCACGGCCTGGGCCACGCTGCCCTGGTAGCAGTCGTCCAGGCCCTTTTCGGCCAGCGTCTGCAGCGTGCGCGCCAGCGCCGGGTAGCGCTTGAGCGTGTCCACCGCGGGCAGTTGCGGCGCCCCATCGGCGGGTTCGAGAAACTGGCCGGCAAAGCCCGGCAGCTGGCCCAGTTCGGGCAGAAACCTGGCTGTGAAGTTGACCTGGCTTTGTGTCACCGGCGCGCCTTCGCGGGCGTACCAGATGGCGTCTTGCAGCAAGCGCGACAGCGGCAGCCGGCCGCCCAGGCGCTGGCTGTGGCGCAGTGCCTCCTGCCAGCCCGAAATGGCACCGGCCACGGTGTTGGCCGCCAGCGGGCCGCGGCCGGGTATGGCCTTGTCGCAGCCGCGGCTGGCGTAGAAGTCCATCGTCGCCAGCCCGGCCGCGCGGCCGCAGGCGTCGATGGCCAGCGGCGGCTGCCCGGGTTCGGAAATGATCCAGAAGCCGTCGCCGCCGATGGAGTTCATGTGCGGGTAGACCACCGCGATGGTGGCCGCCGCCGAGACCATCGCTTCGATGGCATTGCCGCCTTCGCGCAGCACGGCACAGGCGCTGCTGGCCGCCAGGTGATGCGGCGCGGTGACCATGCCGCGGGGTGAGGTCAATGTCTGGCGCATGGTGATGGGCCTTTCTAGTCTTGCAGGATGTTCTTCGCCAGCGCTTCGAAAGCCGACACATAACAGGCCATCGGTACACGCACGATGCCCGCGCCGATCTGGCCCACGCCGGCTTGCTTGTGCGCGATGCCGGTGGTCACCACCGGGCGCATGCCGGTGTCCACCACCTTGCGCACGTCGATGCCGCAAGGCGCGCCCGCAAAGTCCAGCGCCGGCAGGCTGAGCGCGGGGTTCTTCGTCACGGTGATTTCATACATCTCGCGGCTGTAGCGCACGGCGTCGCTCACGGTGCCGCCGGCCAGCAGCGTCAGCGCGGGTGACGCGGCGAAGGAACAGCCGCCGAAGCCGGCCGTCTCGGTGATGGCGCTGTCGCCAATGTCGGGGCACGCGTCTTCTTGCTTGAAGCCCGGGAAAAACAAGCCCTGTGGCATCGCCGAGGGCGCGGTGAACCACTGCGCGCCCAGGCTGCTGATGCGCAGCCCGGTCTCGGTGCCGTTGCGCGCCGTGGCCGTGACCACGGTGCTGAAGGGCACGCCATGCGCCGCGTCCATGATCGCCTTGCACGACACCATGGAGTAGTTCAGGAAGAACTGCGAGGTCCTGGCCACGAAGTCCAGCGTCTGGTGAATGTGGTCTTGCGGCACCGCGTGGCGACCGTCCTGCAATGCCGCCAGCGGCACCGCCAACGTCATGAAGAACAGCGCCGTCGAGGCCGCATTGCGGCTGTGCACCTCGTCGCCCATCAACAGCGCCTGCGACTGGATGGCCTTCAGGTCGATGCCGCCTGTCTTGTCAGCGTTGTGCCGCACGGCCGCCTTCAGCACGGGCGCCAGAACGGCCTCGAACCACTTCAGGCGTTGCAGCACCTCGGGCCCGTTGGCGCCAAAGCGCAGGCAGCGGCCGATGCCTTCATTGATGTTGGTATAGGCCAGGTTGCCATGCGTGGCATCGCGCACCTGGATGACGGGCATCGAGGCGCTGATGATGCCCGTCATCGGCCCCACGGCCTTGAAGTCGTGGCACTGTGCAAACTCGATTTCGCCGCGCTCCAGCAGGGCCTGCGCCTGATCGGGTGTCTGCGCCCAGCCCTCGTAGAGCACGGCGCCGATCATGGCGCCGTGCATCGGGCCGCACATGTCGGGCCAGGCCACCGGCGGGCCGGCATGCAGCAGCAGGCGCGTGCCCTTCAACTCGGGCCAGACGCCGTCGGCGCGCAACGCGATGTCTTCCCACATCGGGCGCGCGTTGATGATGCGGCGCGTCACCTCTTCGTTGGCGGCAGAGATGCGCGGGTCGCCCATCAGCCGCGCCAGGCTCCAGGCCAGCGCCGGGTCGGCGTTGCCCGGTGGCTGCCAGGGAAGGCTCTCGACGCGGCCGCCGTGGGCGGCGATGCTGTCGTTGAAGCCGTCGATGCCGATGTTCAGCACCGAAGGCCGTTGGGTCAGCAGGGAATTCGTGTTCAGGCTCATCGTGGGTTCACTCGGATTCGGTTGAGGGCTGCAACGCCAGCAGAACGCCCGCCAGCATGTCGGCGCCAGAGCTGGCGCCCACGGCCAGCAGCGACTGCACGGCCTGGTGCATGGCAGCGGGCTCGCCGCGCTGCAGGGCGGCCAGCAGTTCGTGCAGCGCGCGGTAGCTGCGGCCGGCCATCAAGTCGGCCAGCAAGGCAGCGCTGATGGGGTTGGTGGCGGTGCAGGCGGCGGCCCGCAATCGGGCGTACAGCGCGGGCATGCGGGCCTGCCAGCACGCGAGCGGCGCGTGCCGCAACGTGAACAGCAGCGCGCCAATGAAGTCGTCACCACTGGGTGTCAGGCCCGGGCCCAGGCCCAGTACGCGCAGGGCAGCAGCCTCGAAGGCGGGCAAGTCCTGCGCATGCAGCGCGCCACGCACAGCGTCGAAACGGCCCTGGGCCAGATGCAGCGGAAAAGCCAGTGGCTGGCCGCACAACCACAGCAGCAGGCCCCGGACGAGGATGCCCGCGCTGCCGTCGGCCAAAGCGGGCCACAGAAGGGCGGCGCCCTGGCGCAGCCGCGTGGGCGACAGGCGCTGCCGCGCAGGCTGCCAGGGCCGGCGTGCGTTGCGTGGGTGGTCGGTGACGGCATGGTGCCCGGCCCAGGCGATGTGCCCGTGCAGCAGCACGTAGTCGGTGGTCTCGAAACCCGGCACCGGCCGCAACGGCCCAGACACGGCCTGCAGGTTCACGCCGCGCCCGCTTTCAGCGTGATGTGCGTGCCGGCCTGATCCATCAGCGCGTCGTAGGCACGCTCCAGCGACGTGATGATGACCTTGCCTTCGTGGTTGGCATTGGGCAGCTCTTCCAGGTAGCTGATGGCGGCGTCGATCTTCGGCCCCATGCTGCCGGCCGGAAACTGGCCCTCGGCCGCGTGCTGCCGCGCCTGCGCCAGCGTCAGATGGTCCAGCCAGCGCTGCGTGGGCTTGTTGAAGTCGAGTGCCACGCGCTCCACGCCGGTGAGCATGATCAAGGCATCGGCATGCAGGTGCGCAGCCAGCATCGCGCTGGTGAGGTCCTTGTCGATGACGGCTGCCACGCCCGACCAGTGGCCCTTTTCGTCCACCACCACGGGCACGCCACCGCCGCCGCAGGCAATGGGGATGACGCCGGCATCCAGCAGCGCGTCCACCGTCTTCAGGTCCAGGATCTTGCGTGGTTTGGGGCTGGCCACCATGCGCCGCCAGCCGCGGCCCGAGTCTTCGGCGAAGTACCAGCCGGTCTTGGCGGCCATCTCGGCTGCTTCGGCTTCAGAGAAGAACTTGCCCACCGGTTTGGTGGGTTTGGCGAACGCCGGGTCGGCGGCATCGACCTCGACTTCGGTGACGATGCACGACACCACCACGTCCAGCCCATGGTCGAGCAGCACATTGGCAAAACTCTGCTGCAGCATGTAGCCCATGCCGCCTTGCGAATGCGCCACGCACACGTCCATCGGCATCGGCGGCAGTTCGTCGGCGGTGCGCGCCATGCGGTACAGGATGTTGCCCACCACCGGGCCGTTGCCATGTGTCAGCACCAGTTGCCAGCCCGCGCCGATGATCTGCACCAGGTGTCGGCAGACCTCGCGCATCAGCACCAGTTGTTCTTCGGCCGTGCCCTTGATGGTGGGCGGGTAGGCGGCGTTGCCGCCGAGCGCCACGACGACGCGTTTGCGGGCAGGCACGACGGGTGGGTTGGGCGCGGCGCTCATCGCACCCACTCGCCGGCCAGCCAGGCGGCATTGGCGCTGTTGCCGGCCAGCACCATGCCGGCCGCTCGCAGCGTGGCTTGCTGCTGCGACAGCACCTGCGGGTCGGCCTCGGTGCCGCAGACAAAACCCACCACCGCCAGCTGGCGCCCGCCCTGCCGCGCCAGCGCCTTGGCGCGCGCGATGACCGGTGCCAGTTCGGCCGCCGGATCGGCGTGCGCGCCCCAGCCGATGACCACGTCCAGCACCACCACACGCACGCTCGGGTCGGCGGCTTCGAGCAGCAACCGCTCGATGCGCGCCGCCTGGTCGATCATCGGGTGCGGGCGGCCCACGGTGAAGGCGTCGTCGCCCAGGTCCAGCGCCGTGTGTTCCCGGCTGGCCTGGCGTGGGTTGGGCAATGCCAGCTCGTCGTTCAGCGCCACGTTGGACCACACCTTCAGGCCGGCGCGGGCCCACAGGATCTGGGCCTCGGCGGTGAAGGTGCCGCCGGCGTACAAGGCGCGCAGGTAGCGCTGTGACTTTGCAAAGGCCGGTTTGCGCGGCAGCGCGTAGGCCGTCTGCGCGCTGCGCTTCACACCCGCCAGTTTCACCGCCACGGCTGCGCAATCGACCATCGTGCGCACGACACGGATGCCGCCCGTGCGCGCGGCCTTTGCATCACTGCCCAGGAACAGCACCACCGCCGGTTTGCCGGTGGCCTGCAGTGCCGCCAGCACGCGCGCCGCCACCTCGGGCGCAGGCGGTTTGGAGACGATGGCGATGACCTTCGTGTCCGGGTCCTGCGCCAGCAGCGCAATGCCCTGCAGCATCGTGGCGCCACCCACTTCGGCGTACAGGTCGCGGCCGCCGGTGCCGATGGCGTGGCTGACGCCACCGCCCATGCGGTGGATCTGTGTCGTCACTTCCTGCAGCCCGGTGCCCGACGCGGCCACCACACCGATGCTGCCGCGGCGCACGGCGTTCGCAAAGCCCAGCGGCACGCCACCGATGATGGCGGTGCCGCAGTCCGGCCCCATCACCAGCAGGCCGCGCCGCGTGGCCTCTTGCTTGATGGCCACTTCCTGCGCCAGCGGCACGTTGTCGCTGAAGAGAAAGACGTTCAGGCCCAGCTTCAGGGCCTTCAGCGCCTCGGCCGCGCCATAGGCGCCGGGCACGGATATCTGCGCCAGGTTGGCGCCCTGCAAAGCGGCGGCGCCCATGGCCAGCGTGGTGCGGGCCACAGCCACTCCATCGCCTGCCGCGGCACCGGCCTTTTCAGTGCCGGCCAGTTGCGCTTTCGACTCGGCCACCGCGGCCGCACACTCAACCGCACTGCGCGCCTGCACCACCACCATGATGTCGCTGGGCCCGGCATCCTTCACCTCGTCACCCAGCAGCGCGGCTTCCAGCAGGATCTCCTTGTTGGCCGGGTTGCCCATCTGCAGCGTGGCGTTCACCACCCCGGGCAGCGCCAGCAGCCGCTGCGCGACGCGCATCAGCGCCACCGAGTCCTTGTACAGATTGGCGTGGATGTAGGCGGCGGTGTGCAATGAGGTGGTCATGGAGGTGGGTGCTGCAGCCGACGCCGGCAAGTGCGGCGTCGGCCAGGGTGCATCGGGTGCGGATCGTCGAACGGTGAGGGTATTCCAGGCCTCGAGAGGCAAATGCGAAAACCGTTTTGTATACAGTTTTGCTATCCTAAGATCATATGTCCCACAGCACCGCCGCGCCCATGTTGCCCAAGTTGACACCGCTGGCGCAAGCCGCCAGCGCCTACGAAGAATTGAACCCCGCGCCGCGCCTGTTGATGGGCCCCGGGCCCATCAATGCCGACCCGCGCGTGCTCAAGGCCATGTCGACGCAATTGCTGGGCCAGTTCGACCCGCAGTTCCGCCGCATGATGCGCGAGACCATGGCGCTGTACCGGGCGTTTTTTGAAACCACGTACGACTGGACACTGGTGCTGGACGGCACCGCTCGTGCCGCCATCGAGATGGTGATGCTGTCGGCCATCGAACCCGGCCAGAAGGTGCTGATCTGCAGCTTCGGCCGCTTCGGCCAGTTGCTGAATGAGATTGCCTTGCGCTGCGGCGCCGAGGTGCGCGTGCTGCAGGCGCCCTGGGGCACGGTGTTCGATCTGGCGCAGATCGAAGCCGCCATCAAGGCTTTTTCGCCCAAGCTGGTGGCCGTGTGCCAGGGTGACACTTCCACCACCATGCTGCAGCCGCTGGCCGGCCTGGGCGAACTGTGCCACCGCCACGGCGCGATGCTGCAGGTGGATGCCACGGCCTCCTGTGGCGGCACGCCGCTGCCAGTGGATGCCTGGCAGGTGGATGCCGTGACAGCAGGCTTGCAGAAGTGCCTGGCCGGCCCCTCGGGTGCGGCGCCCATCACGCTGTCGGATGCGATGGCGCGCAACATCTACACCCGTCGTCACATCGAAGACGGGCTGCAACCGGCAGGCTACGTGCCGGGCGCCGGTGCACGCATCGCATCGAACTACATGGACCTGGCGATGGTGATGGACTACTGGAGCGACGCCGGGCTGAACCACCACACCGAGGCCACCACGATGCTCTACGGCGCCCGCGAGTGCGCGCGCATCTTCGTCCAGGAAGGCCTGCCGCAGGTCTATGCGCGGCATGCCGCCGCATCGCGCGCGGTGGTGGCCGGCGCGTCGGGCATGAACCTGAAGCTGTATGGCGACCAGTCCAACAAGATGCCCAACGTCACGGGCGTGTATGTGCCCGACGGTGTCAATGGCGACAAGCTGCGCGCAGCGCTGCTGAACGATTTCAGCATCGAGATCGGCACCAGCTTCGGCCCCCTGCAGGGCAAGGTCTGGCGCCTTGGTGCGATGGGCTACAACGCGCGCCCCGATGCGGTGCTGCACATGATGGCTGCGCTGGAGGTGGTGCTGGCCGCCGAAGGCCACGCCTTCACGCGCGGTGCCGGCGTGGACGCGGCCTACGCGGCCTACCAGGGCGCCCAGGCCTGACGCTGGCGCCCTGGGCGTTGTAGTCTCCAGCCTGTAATGTGACGGCGGCAGGTGCGACTGCAGGGCCGGTGCGGTCACTCGACACGCAAGACAACGATCAGGAGCGGTGCATGAAGAGCAGTGAAACGGCGGTGCTGGCGGGCGGGTGTTTCTGGGGCGTGCAGGAGCTCATCCGCAAGATGCCCGGCGTCATCAGCACGCGGGTGGGTTACAGCGGCGGCGACGTGCCCAACGCCACCTATCGCAACCACGGCAGCCACGCTGAAGCGGTGGAGATCGTGTTCGACCCCGAACAGCTGAGCTACAGGCAGCTGCTGGAATTCTTCTTCCAGATCCACGACCCGACCACCCCCAACCGGCAGGGCAACGACCGCGGGCCGGCTTACCGCTCGGGCCTGTACGTCACCAACGAGGCGCAACACGCGGTGGCGCTGGACACCATCGCCGACGTCAATGCGTCGGGGCTGTGGCCCGGCAAGGTGACCACCGAGGTCAAGGCGGCAGGTCCATTCTGGCAGGCCGAGCCCGAACACCAGGATTACTTGCAACACTTCCCAAACGGCTACACCTGCCACTGGGTGCGGCCCGAATGGAAGCTGCCGCGGCGTTCCAGCTGAACGCCGTCGACACCCGAGCGCCGGCCCGGCGCCGCGGCTCGACGCTCAGCGCGCGGGCTCGACACCCATCCAGCGCCGCACCGCGCCATCGGCGACCCACGCTGCCAGCGCCAGCGCCACGGCGGCCATGCCCCACTGCATCAGCGTGGCCCATGCAGCCGCATCCATCACCGGCCATGCAAACTGTTGCAGCACGGCCCAGCGTTCGGTCGTCCAGTGCCAGCCGGTGTGCGCCACCAGCGCCGACAGCACCACGATGGCGGGCCGCGGCGGCAGCCAGCGCAGCAGCGCGTTCAGCGACGGCACCAGCACCAGCAACACGCACAGTTGCGCCAGCTCCACACCGAGGTTGAACGCTGCCAGTGCCGTCAACAGGTGGCTGCCGGCAAACTGCAGCGTCTCGGTGAGCGCAAAGGCGAAGCCGAAGCCGTGCACCAGGCCGAAGCCGAAGGCCAGCAGCCAACGGCTGCGCGCAGCGGTACCCAGCAGGTTTTCCAGCGCCAGGAAGACGATCGACGCAGCAATCAAGGTCTCGACCAACGGCGGAAACCAGTTGCCGCGCGGTGCGAAGCCCAGCGCCGCCGCGCCCAGCGTCAACGAGTGCGCCACGGTGAATGCCGTGGCCATCACCACCAGGGGCCGCAGGCGGCGAAAGGGCATCGCCAGGCACAGCAGGAACAGCAGGTGGTCGCTGCCGTCCAGGATGTGAAAGAAGCCGGCCTGCACGAAGCGCAATGCGGCCTGGTGCCAGCGCGGGTCCAGGTGCACGAGCCCCGGGTTGCCGTGCCATTCGAAAGCGCGCTCCTCACCATCGGGTGGCACGAAGCGCAGCGTGGTCGCGACCTTCAGCCCCATGCGCGCCAGCCGTGGCTCCAACGAGAAACGCGCCTGCGGTGACGTGATGGGCACCTGCAGCAGCAGGTCGAAGTGCTGCGCCTTCCAGTACAGGTCGGTGCCAGGCGCGATGGGCGCGCCGCGCAGGTGCAGCAGCGCTTCGGGCCAGGACGCAAAGCTGCGGTCGGACGCCAGCGACACCCGGGCCCCCGCCAGCGTGGGCCGGGGCAAGGGGCGCCCGTCTTCGAACAGCTGGAGGTTGTCGATGAACCAGAGCTGCGCCGCCACGCCCAAGGCCGCGTCGGCCTTGGGCAGGTCCAGGTAACCCGGGCCGCGCAGCGGCATGTCGACCTCGTTCATCGCCCCCAGTGGCACCCGCACCAGCAGAAACAGTTGCTGGCCTTCGGGTTTGACGAAAGCCTGGATGCGCACGTCGTTCGGGATGTCGTGGGCATGGGCCGCCGGGCCGCACAGCAGCAGGACACCGAGCAGCGCCCACAGCAGGCCCGCCAGCCGCCCTGCCGACACCCACCAGGCGGCGCCGCCCCACTGCGTCCGGCAGACCCTTGAACCACCCTTGCGCCCACCCGTCATCGGTTCTCCGCCGCTGCTGAGGGCCCATTGCCCGGGAGCGATCTTGACCGAGGGCGAAGCCCATTGCCAGAGGGCAAAGACCCACCCACAATGGTTCTGAGCCACCAGAGCCACACCCAGGAGACCCGCGCATGAAGCTCACACGCCGCAGCATCGTCGTCACCACCGCCACCGTGCTGCTGGCAGCGCTGGGCATCGGCCAGGCCTGGGTGCAGAACCTGGCCATGGCGCAGGCCAAGGCCATGGTGGAAGGGCCGAAATTCGAGGTCGACCCGCTGTGGCCCAAGCCCTTGCCCAACCACTGGTTGCTGGGCATGACCATCGGCGTGTGGGTCGACGAACAAGACCATGTGTGGATCATCCACCGCGGCCGCGACACGCTGCATGCCAATGAACGGGCACTGGAACTGAAGGTGGGTGAATGCTGCGCCGCCGCGCCGCCGGTGCTGGTGTTCGACCCCGCCGGCAACCTGGTGCGATCCTGGGGCGGCCCGGGCGAAGGTTACGAGTGGCCGCAGTCCAACCACGGCATCCACGTCGACCACAAGGGCAACGTCTGGATCGGCGGCAACGGCGAAAAGGACGCCCATTTGCTGAAGTTCACCAAGGACGGCAAGTTCCTGCTGCAGGTGGGCAAGCTGGGCACCCAGGGTGGCAGCAACGACCCCAACAACTTCGGCCGCGTGGCCAAGATCTGGGTCGACCCCAAGACCAACGAGGCCTACGTGGCCGACGGCTACAAGAACAAGCGCGTGGCCGTGCTCGATGGCGACAGCGGCAAGTTGCTGCGTCACTGGGGCGCCTACGGCAACAAGCCCGATGACGCCGACCTGGGTAAGTACGACCCGGCGGCGCCGCTGCCCAGGCAGTTCCGCAACCCGGTGCATTGTGTGGAGCGTGCGGTGGACGGCATGGTCTACGTGTGCGACCGCCAGGCCAACCGCATCCAGGTCTTCAAGCCCGACGGCAGCTTCGTCAAGGAAGCGCAATACGCCAGGCAGACGCTGGGCTCGGGCTCGGCGTGGGACATCGCTTTTTCCAAAGATCCGCAGCAGAAGTTCATCTACCTGGCCGACGGCACCAACGAGGTGGTGCGCATCGTGCTGCGCGAGACGCTGCAGGAGATCAGCAACTTCGGCGACGGAGGCCGCCAGCCCGGTCAGTTCTACGGCGTGCACAGCATCGCCACCGACAGCAAAGGCAACATCTACACCACCGAGACCTACGAAGGCAAACGGCTGCAGAAGTTCAACTTCAAGGGCGTGGGGCAGGTAGTGGCTGGCAACCAGGGGGTGCCTTGGCCCGTCAGCCGCTGACCGGGCTTTCGGACCTGCTGGCTTGCAGGTGAATCAAGTGGTGGCCGCAGGAGCCGAAGCCTGCGCCGGTCGGAGAAGCGGTTTCACCGCGGCCTGTGGCTGGTGGCCCTGGTGTTCGCCTGTTTCCTGACCGGCCTGGGCAGCACCATCGTCGGCGACCTGCCCAGCGTGGAGCAGACGCGTACGCTGTAAGAGCAGATGGAGCCGCTGCGCACCGTGGTGCGCAGCGACGTGATGGCCAAGGCCGGCGTCAGCGACGCCGACCTCACCCACAGCTGGGACAGCCATGTCGCCGCCGGCATCAAGGTCAAGAAAACCACGGGCGCCTGCCTGCTGGCCCCTGCACGCGACATGAAGGACATTGCCATCCGCAGGCCGGTGGACCTGAAGGACGGCAAGACCGACTTCTGTCCACACTGCGGCATGGGCCTGCACTGCAGCTGCAGCTGCGGCGCACGCAAGAGTGCTTTCGCCCGCTGCTGCTACGCCTGTGGTGCACCTGCCCCGGCGCAGGGCGCAGCGATGCCCGCCCGGGGCTGAACCGGCCCAGGCCGCAGGCCGTTCACCGGCCGGCGCCAAGAGGCGCGCAGCACAGCAGCACATGCGGCCGGTGGCTCGTCGACTGGACCTGCACCCTGCGCCACTGGATGGTGCGGTGAACCCAGGGCGGCGCAGACGGCCGGCTGACCCACCCGGCATCGTCGACATCGACCGAAGGGCCCGGCCCAGTTGCCCTGCCGCGTGCAAGGCCAAGGAAGGCTCGCGTCGGCCCGTGGCAGCATCCGTGGATGCTGGACGTGGTGGTGCTCTTCTTCATGCTCGGCGTGTTCGCACGCCTGGTGGGCTCAGACCTGCGCCTGCCCGAAGCGCTGTACGAGACGCTGTCGATCTACCTGCTGCTGGCCATCGGCCTGAAGGGGGGCATCGAACTCAGCAAACAACCATTGGCCGCTCTGGCGCCGCAGGTGGCCGCCACCATGGCGCTGGGATTTGTCATCCCCTTTGTGCTGTTCCCGTTGCTGCGGCTGCTGCGTCTGAGCCCCGCCGACAGCGCGGCGCTGGGCGCGCACTACGGCTCGGTCAGCGTGGTCACCTTCGCGGTGGTGACGGCTGCGCTGGCACGCGAAGGCATCGCCTTCGAGAGCCACGCCCCGCTGTGGGTGGCGGTGATGGAGGCGCCGGGCCTGGTGGCCGGCATCGTGCTGGCGCGCTGGCAGATGCGCGGCGATGGTGGCGCACAGACCGTCACTCGCTGGGGCGCGCTGGCGCACGACGTGTTGTTCGGCAAGAGCGTGCTGATGCTGATGGGCGGCCTGGCCATCGGCGCGGTGGCGGGCGAGGCCGGCACCGCGCCCATCAAGGCCGTGTTCATCGACCCCTTCAAGGGCGTGCTGGCACTGTTTCTGCTGGAACTGGGGCTCGTGGCCGGCGCCCGGCTGGGCGAGATGCGCCGCTTCGGGGGTGCCGTGCTGGCGGTGGGCCTGCTGGCGCCGCCGCTGCTGGCCGTGGCGGGCGCGCTGGTGGGCGTGGCGCTGAACCTGAGCACGGGTGGCGTGGCGATACTCGCCACGCTGGCCGCCAGCGCCAGCTACATCGCCGCGCCCACGGCGATGCGCATCGCGGTGCCACAGGCCAACGCAGCACTGTCCATCACCGCGGCGCTGGGCATCACGTTTCCGTTCAACATCGTGATCGGCATCCCGCTGTACATCCACCTGGCACAGGCCCTGACGACATGAATCAACACCCGAAGAAGCTGCTCGTCATCGTGGCCGAAGCAGCGCTTGAAAAGGCGCTGGTGCAGGACGTCAAGCGCCTGGGCGCACACGGCTACACGGTGTACGACGTGCGCGGCGCTGGAGGCTCGGGCGAACGCGAAGGCGCCTGGGAAGCCGACCGCACCATCGAAATGAAGGTCATCTGCGACGCCGACGTGGCCGACCGCATCGGGCAGACGGTGCTGGCGGCCTATTCGGCCCACTTCGGGCTGACGATCTTCTTTGCCGACGTGACGGTGCTGCGCGACGACAAGTACTGACACGCCGGCGCGCCGCCGGGTGCCAGCCCATGGTGGGTACTTTTCCGCCTGGGGGCCCTGGACGTGCGCAGGGCCGGGCGGCGGACGGGGGCATCTGTCTTGCTTGCGGCGTATCCTCGTGCGCCTGTGTGTGCGGCCCGTTGGCCCACCCCATTTTCGCGAGACCCCGCCGATGGCATCAGACCCGAGCACGACCCCTGCTTCCGCCCCCAACGCCCCCAAACACATCCGCCTCACCTCGCACCCGGGCCAGCAAGGCGCCGTGGGTGCGCCGGCGCTGCACTGGGGTGCGGCCACCGCCGCCGAGCGCGGCCCGGTGGTGGGCACCACCGCCAACCGCAGCCAGCGCAACGTCATCGGCACCCACAGTGGCAGCTACGGCGTCTACCGCGCATTGGCCGTGGCTGCCGGCAGCCTGCTCAAGGGCCACCGCGCCGACCTCACCAACACCGCGCCCACCGACCTGATCGGGCCCTACCCGCAGTGGGGCGACGCGAAGAAGATCGTCGCCATCGACCCCTGGGGCGCTGCCGTGCAAAGCGTGTTTGCCGAACAGCTGGCGCTGGGCTACGACATCAGGCCCACCATCGCCGTCACCAAGGCGCACATCCACCTGCCGGAAATCAAGCAGGCACTGGCCTTCCAGCGCCTGCAGGTCGACGGCAAGGTGCTGCTCGATGATTCGTCGGCCACGGTCACCAAGGTGGCACTGGAACCTGTGTGGTGGCTGCCTGGCGTGGCCGAGCGCTTCAAGGTCAGCGAAGCCGACCTGCGCCGCGCGCTGTTCGAGGAAACCGGCGGCATGTACCCTGAGCTGGTCACGCGCAGCGATCTCGAAGTCTTCCTGCCGCCCATCGGCGGGCAGACGCTGTATGTGTTCGGCGACATCCGCGACCTGGCCAATCCGGCCGTCACGCTGACCGCGCGCGTGCACGACGAATGCAATGGCTCCGATGTGTTCGGCAGCGACATCTGCACCTGCCGGCCGTACCTGACCCACGCCATCGAAGAATGCATCCGCGGTGCGCAGGCCGGCGGCGTGGGCCTCATCGCCTACAGCCGCAAGGAAGGCCGCGCTTTAGGCGAAGTGACGAAATTCCTGGTCTACAACGCACGCAAGCGCCAGCTCGGCGGCGACAGCGCCGACAAGTACTTCCTGCGCACCGAATGTGTGGCCGGCGTGCAGGACATGCGCTTTCAGGAACTGATGCCCGACGTGCTGCACTGGCTGGGCATCCGGAAGATCCACCGCCTGGTGAGCATGAGCAACGACAAGTTCGACGCCATCACCGGCAGCGGCATCGAGGTGGGTGAACGGGTGCCGATACCCGACAGCCTGATACCGGCCGATGCCAAGGTGGAGATGGACGCCAAGATTGCCGCCGGCTACTTCACCGAAGGCCGCGTGCCCACAGAACAAGAGCTGGCCAGCACCAAGGGGCGCGGGCTTGAGTGATGCCCCGATGAGCAACACTCCCACGGCAGGCACCGCGAACGCCCCGCGCCACAGCCCCGACGCGGCCACGGTGCTGCGCAACCCGGCCACCATACGCGAGCGCTGCGCCGCCATCACGCGCGCGGTGGGTGAAGGCCGCTCGTCGAACTTCGTGCTCGACCGCAGCCGGCTCGGCGACGTGGCGCAGCGCGTTGAAGAAGTCACCCGCGCCGCTTATCCCACGCTGCAGATTCCGTACCACAGCCGGTGGCGCCACTTCGAGGTGGGTGGCGTCAACCGCAAGGCCGAGATGGACGCGCTGCTGGCCGGCCGCAGCGTGGCCGACACCGCCCACGCGCGCATCGACCTCACCGTCATCAGCGTGCTGCTCGACGCCGGTGCCGGGCCACAGTGGCGTTATGACGAGGCTGAAAGCGGCCAGCGTTTCAACCGCTCCGAAGGCCTGGGCGTGGCCAGTTTCCGCGCCTTCTTGCGGGGCGACTTTTCGGCCGATCCAGGCGACCCGCTGCGCGTGGACGCCAGCGTGCTGCTGAAGCTGGACGTGGCTGCGCTGGCGCGCATCTTCCAAAGCGGCAGCGACAACCCGCTGGTGGGGCTGGAAGGCCGCGCCGCGCTGTTGCGGCGCCTGGGCCAGGCGGTGCAGGCGCAGTCCGGCGCCACGGGCCTGCAGGCACGCCCTTCGGCGCTGTTCGACGTGCTCACTGGCGCGGTGGCGGGCGCCACGCCGCGCAGCGAGATCAGCGCCGCGCAGGTGCTGCGCAAGCTGCTCGACACCTTTTCGCCCATCTGGCTGACCGGCAGCGTGCTGCACGGCGTGCCGCTGGGCGACGTGTGGCCGCACCGCTGGGCCGGCGGTGAAGACCCGATGGCCGGCCGCCATGGCACAACCGACGGCTGGGTGCCCTTTCACAAGCTCAGCCAATGGCTGTCCTATTCGCTGCTGGAACCCTTCGAATGGGCCGGCATCAAGGTCACCGCGCTGGACAGCCTGACCGGCCTGCCCGAGTACCGCAACGGCGGACTGCTGCTGGACGGCGGCATCATCAAACCGCGCAGCGCCAGCAGCCTGGCCCGGACCTGGCAGGTGAGCGACGAATTCGTCATCGAATGGCGCGCACTCACGGTGTCGCTGCTGGACGAACTGGCGCCGCTGGTGCGCGCCCGCCTGGGCCGCAGCGCAGAGCAGATGCCGCTGGCCTGCGTGCTGGAAGGCGGCACCTGGGCCACCGGCCGCGTGCTGGCCAAGGAATTGCGTGACGGCTCGCCGCCACTGACCATCACCAGCGACGGCACCGTGTTCTGACGCCTGCACGCCCACCAAACCAACCGAGGACCCCGATGGCCGCCCCCGTACACCACATCACGCACCCGCTGATCCAGCACAAGCTGACGCTGATGCGCCAGAAAGACCGCAGCACCAGCAACTTCCGCACGCTGATGAACGAGATCAGCATGCTGATGGCCTACGAGGTGACGCGCGACATGCCCACGCAGCTGATGGAGATCGAGACGCCGCTGGAAACCATGATGTCGCCGGTGATCGACGGCAAGAAGACGGTGTTCGTCAGCATCCTGCGCGCCGGCAATGGTTTTCTCGACGGCATGCTCAACGTCGTGCCCGGCGCACGCGTGGGCCACGTGGGCCTGTACCGCGACCCGAAGACGCTGGTGGCGGTGGAGTACTACTTCAAGATGCCGCACGACATGCACGAGCGAGATGCCATCGTGCTCGACCCGATGCTGGCCACCGGCAACTCGGCCGTGGCCGCGGTGGACCGCTTGAAGGAAACCGGGCCGCGCAGCATCCGCTTCGTCAGCCTGGTTTCGGCCCCCGAAGGCATTGCCAACATGCAGAAGCACCACCCCGACGTGCCCATCTACACGGCGGCCATCGACCGCGAACTGAACAGCCACGGCTACATCGTGCCGGGGCTGGGCGACGCGGGCGACCGCCTCTTCGGCACCAAGTAAGGGATTGGGCTGGCACGCCGATGGCCCACCGGTTGTGGAGTAGAAAAGGCAGCACCGCCCGACTGCAACGGTCCGCGCTTGGCAGGTCATTGCTCCGGGCAGGGCGCCTTCGGGTGGCTGTCCGGCTGGGCTGTGCACTCCGCCGGATCACCTGGGGCACCTGGTCGAGCCGATGCACAGCGAAACAGAAGTCTTTCGCCCGCCAGCACCATCAGGCTGCTGGAAGGCGGCGACCATGCGCTGCGCGACTTCGCCACGCACCTGCCCTGGGTGCTGGACTTCCTGGGCTTGCAGCCCGCCTGATTTCCGCAGCTATCGCATTCGGGCATAACAGCTAGACGCCCTCTGCGGCGCGAAGTCGGCGTAATCGCCAATTTCCTTGCCCATACAGGGCTCTTGATACTGCGGGGAAGACGCTGCGCATGGGTTCTTCCATGTTCGGCCAGCCCATTTCAGACCAGGAGCAGCCATGACGGAATTGATCGTGAACGGCAAGGCGCAGCGCACCACGGTGCCCGGCGACAAGCCCTTGCTGTGGGTGCTGCGCGAAGACCTCGCGATGACCGGCACCAAGTTCGGCTGCGGCATCGCCCAGTGCGGCGCCTGCACGGTGCACATCGACGGCGAGCCGGCCCGCGCCTGCGTGACCCCGGTCTCGGCGGCCGCCGGCAAACGCGTCACCACCATCGAAGGCCTGGCGCAGACGCGCGAGGGCAAGGCGCTGCGCGAGGCCTGGATCGCCGAGCAGGCGCCGCAGTGCGGCTACTGCCAGTCGGGCCAGATGATGGCCGCCGTGGCCGTCATCAAGCAGGCCAAGGGGCCGCTGACACACCAGCAGGTGCTGGAACAGATGGCCGGCAACATCTGCCGCTGCGGCACCTACAACCAGATCGCCGCCGCCGTGGTGCGTGCACAAAAAGCCCTGGGCTGAGGAGACCACGCACATGAATACCACCCGCATGCAAACGGCGCCCGAAGCAGGCGCCACTCTCACCCGCCGCGGCTTCGTGCTGGGTGGCGGCGCCGTCACCGTGGGCCTGGGCTTCGGTCCGGCTCTGGGCCTGTCGGGCTGCGCCACCACGCCGCCGGGCAATGCCAGTTTCACACCCGTCGCGTGGGTGACGATCGACCGCGACAACATGGCCACCATCTACTCGGCCGGCTCTGAAATGGGCCAGGGCACGATGACGGCGCTGCCCATGGTGCTGGCCGAAGACATGGAACTCGACTGGTCCAAGGTCAAGGTGGTGCAGGCCCCTGCCGACCCCAAGCGCTTTGGCAATCCGCGCTTTGGTGGCGGCATGGTCACCGGCGCTTCGCGCACCGTCACCGGCTACTACGAGCCGCTGCGCCTTGCCGGGCTGCAGGGCAAGCTGGTGATGCTGGGTGCCGCGGCCACGGCCTGGAACGTGCCCGTGGCCGAGTTGCGCGCCGAGAACAGCACCGTGATCCACGGCGCCAGCGGCCGCCGCATCAGCTATGGCGAGCTGGCCCGCACCGCCGTCGCACCGGCCGAACTGCCCAAGGTCGACAAGGCCATGCTCAAGCCGATGGCGCAGTTCAAGGTCATCGGCAAGGACCTGCCGCGGGTGGACCTGGCCGCCAAGACCGACGGCAGTGCCATCTACGGCATCGACGTGCGCCTGCCCGGCATGTTGTATGCCACGCTGCTGCCCTGCCCGGTGCAGGGCGACAAGGCCGAGAGCGTGGACGACGCCGCGGCCAAGGCGATGCCCGGGGTGAAAGCCGTGGTGGTGATACCCACCGGAGTGGCCGTGGTGGCCGATTCGTTCTACACCGCGCGCAAGGCACGCGAACTGCTGAACGTGAAATGGACCAGCAGCTCACGCGCGCGCCGCTACGACTCGGATGCCGCGATGAAGGAATACGTGGCGCGGGCCGAGAACATGGCCGATGCCGGGGTGGCCTTCCACAACGCGGGTGACGCACCACAGCGCATCTCGGGTGCAGCCAGGGTGATCAAGGCCACCTACACCAGCGAACACGTGGCTCAGTTCACGCTGGAGCCGATGAACTGCACCGCCAAGGTGGACGGCGACAAGATCGAACTCTGGGTGCCTTCGCAGACGGTGGGCTTCGTGATGGGCGGCGTGGCTGCGGCCGGCGGCTTCAAGCCCGAAAACATCAAGGTCAACATCACGCTGCTGGGCGGTGGCTACGGCCGCCGCGTGGAAGCTGAATATGCAGTAGACGCTGCGCTGATCGCGAAGGCCGTGCCCGGCGTGGCGGTGCAGATGATCTGGACCCGCGAAGACGACATGACGCGCAGCAAGCCGCGCCCGCTGGCGGCGCAGCACATGGTGGCCGGCGTGGACGCCAGCGGCCGCATCGTGGGCCTGCAGCACCGCGTCACCGCCGAAGGCGTGTACGCCCGCGTGGCGCCGCCGGCCTTTCGCGCCGCGGGCAACAAGGACGCGCCGGTGATGGAGTTTTCCGAAACCGCCTACGACTTCGGCAGCCACCTGGTGCAGCAGTGCATCGAAGACCGCGGCATCGCCTGTTCGTTCTGGCGCGGGGTGGGCCCGGGTTACCTGATGTTCGCCATCGAAACCATGGTCGACGAGGTGGCTGCAGACGGCCGCAAGGACCCGCTGCAGTTTCGCCTGGACATGCTGGGCAAGGCGCCACGCGGCCAGGCCGTGCTGCGCGAAGTGGCGCAGATGGCCAACTGGAACCAGGCGCGTCCGGCGGGGCGTGCGCTGGGCCTGTCGTTCTCGGCCGCGTGGGGCAGCTACATCGGCATGGTGGTGGAAGCATCGATCCAGAACGGCCGCCCGGTCGTGCACCAGATCTGGGCCGCCGTTGATTGCGGCCACGCGCTGACGCCCCGCAATGTGCAGACGCAGGTGGAAGGCAGCGCCTTGTTCGGCCTGTCGGCAGCGCTGGGTGAGCGGCTCAGCTACAAGGGTGGCGAGGCGCAGGAAAAGAACCTGGGCGCCTACAAGCTGCTGCGCGCCAACGAAGTGCCCCGCGTCATCGTGAAGGTGATGCCCACCGACAACCACCCCGGCGGCATCGGCGAAGTGGGGCTGCCGCCACTGGCACCGGCACTGGCCAATGCACTGGCGCGCTTGAACGGCAAACGCTTGCGCACGCTGCCGTTCCCGGCGAACATGGCGTAGCCCACATCGCCACCCGCAGCGGCTGAGCCGCTGCTGGCCCAACCCGGGAGCCGTGCATGAACATCGGACGCTACTTCACACTGGAAGAGCTGACGCACTCCAACACGGCCACTGCCGAGGGCATCCCGAACAAGCCCGGCCCCGCCCAACTGGCGTCGCTGCAAGCCCTTTGCGCCGGCGTGCTGGACCCGCTGCGCGAGGCCTTGGGCAAGCCCATCACCATCAACTGCGCCTACCGCAGCCCGGCGCTGAACAAGCGCGTGGGCGGCGTGGCCAACAGCCAGCACCTCACCGGGCAGGCGGCCGACCTGCAGTCGCCGCAGGCCACCGTGCTCGACCTCTTCAAGCTGACCATCAACCTGGGCTTGCCATACGATCAGGTGATCTACGAAGCGCGCAGTGCCACGTCCAAGTGGCTGCATGTCTCGCACGTGGATGGGGTCAACCGGGGCGAAATCCGGGTGGCGAAATTTGGCCCCGACGGCAAGCCGCAGTCTTACCCGATGATCAGCAAGGCCGAGGCGTTGGCGATGACGGAACGTGTGTCGCGCAGCAAGGCCGTACCGTCAAACTACGAAGAAGGTCCTGACGAGCCTGCGCCCACCGCGCCACCGGCAGCGCCGCGCAAGGCGCCTGCGAGGAAGGTCGCTACCAGCCCGGCTGCGAGCGCCACCAGGGGCGCCCGGCAAAGCGCCACGAAGCGCAGCGCAGAAAGCGCCACGGAGAGCCCGAAGAAGAGCGCTGCGAAGAAGGCTGCAAACGCGGCCGCAAAGACAGTCGCGAAGACCGTCGCAAAAGAAGCCGCACCCAAAAAGCGCAGCGCAAGATAGGCCGCCAACAGCGCCCTCCTCGGAGCATCGGCGCGCCGGCCCGGCCCCAAGCTCGACGCTCCGGCCCGCCGTGCGGGCCCTGCGGGGGTCCACATGGTGCGGCGTGCTTTGGTGGGAGTGTGGCTGAGGGTGTCGGCTGGCGTGGTGGCCGGCTGTCTGGTGTTCAGCCAGGCATGGGGTGCAGTGGAACTGACGCCGATCGAACACACCTGGCTCGAATCGGCGCTGCCCGTGCTGCGCTATGCGCGCGAACAGCGCATGCCACTGGACATCATCGTGCAGCCGCAGCTCTCACCCGGTGAAACGCCCATCGGCATGGCCTACATCGATGGCCGCTGCAAACTGGTGCTGTCGATGCGTGGCAATGCCCAGGCGCAGGCGACGCTGGACCGCATACCGCCTGGCTTGACCGGCCCGGTGATCGAAGCCATCGCAGCGCACGAACTGGGGCACTGCTGGCGCCATCTGCGACAGGCCTGGGGCAGCCTGCCCGACGGCATGCGCGCAGTGCCGCTGGGCGCGCACCTCAGGCCCGACCAGGTGGAACTGCTGACTGACATGTGGCGCACGCGCCGGGAAGAAGCCTATGCCGACCTGGTGGGCCTGGCCTGGACGCTGCGGCACCACCCCACGCGCTACGCAGAGGTGCACGACTGGCACGTGTGTTTCCGCGCCGATCAGGCGGTGAAGACAGGCCCGCACGACACGCGTGTGTGGGTGCACCTGGCGGGAGACAAGACCCGGTTCATGCCGGCAGCGACGATCTTCGAGCAGGTGGAAGACCTGTGGAAGGCCGGGCTGCTGGCCGACGACTGATATGACGTCGGCGCGAGGCGTGCGCGAGCTCAGCACCGAAGGCAGGTCGGGCGCGCTCAACCGGTGCTCAGCCGACACTCAGCCGACACTCAGCCGGCCGCCCCGCCAGATGCAGTGCGCTCGCCACAGGGGCGGTTTCAGCCAGCAACTGACCGCGCCTGAAAACCTTCAGCCGCGTGGCCCGCAGGCGCAGCGCTTCGATGGTGTCGCGCGCCTGCAGCAGCACGAAGCTGGCGTCGCAGCCGGCTTCGAGACCGTAGTTCTGCAGCTGCAGGATCTTCGCCGGGTTCACCGTCACGGCGTCGAAACACTGACGCATCGCTGCCTGGCTGGTCATCTGCGCCACATGCAGGCCCATGTGCGCCACGTCCAGCATGTCGGCCTGCCCGAGGCTGTACCAGGGGTCCATCACGCAGTCATGGCCGAAGGCCACCGTCAGGCCGGCGGCCATCAGTTCGGGCACGCGCGTCATGCCGCGGCGCTTGGGGTAGCTGTCGTGGCGGCCCTGCAGCGTGATGTTGATCAGGGGGTTGGCCACCACGTTCAACTGCGCCTCGACGAGCAGCGGCATCAGCTTGCTGACGTAGTAGTTGTCCATGCTGTGCATCGACGTCAGGTGCGAGCCCGTGACGCGGCCGTGCAGGCCCAGCCGGTGCGCCTCGGCGGCCAGCGTTTCGACGTGACGCGACAGCGGATCGTCGGACTCGTCGCAGTGCATGTCGACCATCAGTCCGCGCTGCGCGGCGATCTCGCACAGCAGCGCCACGCTGCGCGCACCGTCGGCCATCGTGCGCTCAAAATGCGGGATGCCGCCCACGACGTCCACGCCCTTGTCCAGCGCCTGCTGCAGCAAGGCCAGCGCGCCGGGCGAGCGCAGCACGCCGTCCTGCGGAAAAGCCACCAGTTGCAGGTCGATGTAGGGTGCCACGCGGCGCTGCACGTCGAGCAGCGCATCCACCGCCAGCAGGCGCGGGTCGCACACGTCGACATGCGTGCGGATCGCCAGCAGGCCCTGCGCGACCGCCCAGTCGCAGTAGGCCAGCGCGCGCTGCACCAGCGCCTCGTGCGTGAGCCGCGGCTTCAGTTCGCCCCACAACGCAATGCCTTCGAGCAGCGTGCCGCTGTCGTTGACGCGCGGCAGCCCGTAGCTGAGCGTGGCATCCATGTGGAAGTGGGCGTCGACGAAAGGCGGCGTGAGCAGCTGGCCCTCGGCGTCGACGGTGTGGTGCGCGCTCGCGGTGGCCGGCGACAGGCCGGCGGCGGTTTCGACGATGCGTCCGTCCTGCACCGACACACCCATGCGGGTGCGGCCGTCGGGCAGCGTGGCGTTGTGAATCAGCAGGTCGGGCATGGGCATGGTGGGTCTCGTTCAATTCATTCGGGTGGGTGTGCAAAGGCTCCGCGTGGCCTGCCGGGGCGGCTGCAAGGACGGTGCGCCTGGTGTCTTCTTTCGTGCGCTTTCGTCATCGTCCCCGCAGGGTGCCGACAGCCCTGCATCACCGCTCACCACGCCGGTAAGGTTTCATCAATGCCTGCGGATAGCTGGCGTTGCGCGCCACGGCCACCAACGCCACGATGGACAGCACGTAGGGCAGCATCAGGTAGAGCTGATACGGCAGGCCATCGCCACCGGCCTGCTGCAGCCGCAGCTGCAGCGCATCGAAGAAGGCAAACAGCAGCGCGCCCAGCAGCGCCTTGCCCGGCCGCCAGCTGGCAAACACCACCAGCGCCACGCAGATCCAGCCACGGCCGTTGACCATGTTGAAGAAAAAGGCGTTGAAGGCTGCCAGCGTCAGAAAGGCGCCCGCCACACCCATCAGCGCCGAGCCGGCGACGATGGCGCCGGTGCGCACCGAGGCCACCGAGACGCCCTGCCCTTCGGCAGCCTGCGGGTTCTCGCCCACCATGCGCACCGCCAGGCCCAGCGGCGTGCGCATCAGCAGCCACGCCAACAGCGGCACCAGCACCAGGGCCAGCAGCGTGAGCGGGGTTTGCTGGTTCAGGATAGGGATGGGCAACCAGTCCATCGCAGCAAACGGCGTGACCGTGGGTGGCGTGCTGACCTTCGGAAAACCGACCCGGTAACCGTAGGCGCTGAGCGAGGTGGCCAGCAGCGTGATGCCCAGCCCGCTGACATGCTGCGACAACGCCAGCCCCACGGTCAGGCCTGCCAGCAGCAAGCCCAGCAGCGCCCCGGTGGCCGCGGCTGCAGCCACCCCACCCCACAAGGGCCAGCCGTGGTACACCGCCAGCCAGCCGACGAAGGCCCCGGCCACCCAGATGCCTTCGACACCGAGGTTCAGCACGCCCGCGCGCTCACACAGCAACACGCCCAGCGTGCCCAGGATCAGCGGCGTGGCGATGCGCAGCACGGCCACCCAGAAATCGGGCAGTGCCAGCAAGCCCAAGGCGTCGCTCATGCCTCGCCCCCCGCACTTGCGGCACCACACACCGCTTCCACTGCGGACGATTGCAAAGGGCCAGTGCCGTTCATGCGGCGGCCTTCACCGGCGCGCGCCACACCACGCGCCGCTGCAGCAGCCAGCCTGCCACCAGCACCGACAGCAGCGACGTGGCCACGATCACGTCGGCCAGGTAGCTGGGCACGCCGGCAGCGCGGCTCATGCTGTCGGCGCCCACCAAAACGCCGGCCACGAAGATGCTGGCGGCCACCACTGCGGCAGGGTGCAACCCCGCCAGCATCGCGATGACGATGCCGGTGTACCCATAGCCGGGTGACATGTCCAGCGTGAGATAGCCGGTGCGGCCGGCCACCTCCAGCGCGCCGGCCAGGCCGGCCAGCGCGCCCGACAACAAGGCCACGAGGACGACGGTGCGCCGCACCGGCACGCCGGCAAAGGCAGCCGCGCGCGCGTTCGCGCCCACGGCGCGGATCTGAAAGCCGGTGACGGTGCGGCGCATCAGCAGCCACACCAGCGCGGCCAGCGCCAGTGCCATCAGCAAGCCGGTGTGGATGCGCGTCTGCGGCACCAGCCTGGCCAGTTCCAGCTCGGCCTGCAGCGCCACGCTTTGCGGCCAGCCCATGGCCGTGGGGTCTTTCATCGGCCCGTCCAGCATGGTCGAGATGAACAGCGCCACGATGAAGTTCAGCAGCAGCGTGGTCACCACCTCGTCAACGCCCAGGCGCGACTTCAGCAACGCCGGGCCCAGCAGCATCAGCCCGCCAGCCAGTGCCGACGCCACGATCATCAAGGGGAACAGGATGAACGGCGGCAGTTGCAGCCCCGCGCCGCCATGCAGACCGCCCACGGCCACGGCTGCCAATGCACCCATGTAGAGCTGGCCCTCGGCACCGATGTTGAACAGGCGCGCCTGAAAGGCCACCGCCACGGCCAGGCCGGTCAGCATCAAGGGCACGGCGCGCGTCAAGGTTTCGCTGAGCGCAAACACCGACCCGAAACCGCCCTCCAGCAACAAGCCCCAGGTCGGCCTCACCGGGGCGCCAGCCCACAGCACCAGCAAGGCGCTCACCAGCAGTGGCAGGCCCACGGCCACCGACAGGGCCGAGGCCCAGGCCGCCGGCGTGCGCTGCGTGCGCGCTTCAATGCGCATCGGCGGTGCTCCGGTTCGCAAGCGCTGCAGCGTGCACCGGCGCCGGGCCGCCGGCCATCGCCAGGCCCAGCGTGGCCCGCGTCCAGGCTGCGGCGGGCAGCGCAGCGCTCAGATGGCCGGCATGCATCACGGCGATGCGGTCACCCAGCGCCATCACCTCATCCAGGTCGTCGGAAATCAGCAGCACGGCAGCCTGCGCATCACGTGCTGCGAGCAACTGCTTCTGCACAGCGGCCACGGCCCCCACGTCCAGCCCCCAGGTGGGCTGGTGCGCCACGATCAGGCGCGGCGGCGTGCCGTCGGGCGCGGTCAAGGCGCGCGCCAGGATGAGCTTCTGCAGGTTGCCGCCCGACAAGGCCCGCGCGGGCGACAGGGCGCCGGCGCCGCGCACGTCGAAGGCGCGCATCAGGCGCTCGGTGTAGGCCCGCGCGGCCGTGCGGCGCACCAGTTGCCAGCGCGAAAAGGTGGCGCTGGTGATGCGCTCGGAGGCCGCGTTTTCCCACAGCGTCAGGTCGCCCACCACGCCCACGCCGTGGCGGTCCTCGGGGATGCGCGCCACGCCCTGCTCCACCAGCCAGCGCGGATGTGCCCGCAACGCCGCGCCCTGCAGCGTGACGCGGCCTTCGCTGGCCGCCCGCGTGCCACACAACAGCTCGGCCAGCGCCACCTGGCCGTTGCCGGAGACGCCGGCGATGGCCACGATTTCACCCGCGCGCAGCTGCAGGTCAACGGCCAGCAGACGGTCGCGCACCGTGCCCCCACGGTGGCTGCCGTCGCCCGGGCCGGCAGCGGTCGACACCCGCTGCAGTTCACACACCACGGGCTGTCCTTCAACAGCACGGCGCATGGCGCTGGAGGCGGGCGGCTCAGCCAGCTCACGCCCCACCATCCAGCGCGCCAGGTCGGCCGCACTGGCGTCGGCAGCATGCGCCTGCGCCACCAGGCAGCCGGCGCGCAACACGGCCACGCGGTGCGACACGCGCAGCACCTCGGGCAGCTTGTGGCTGATGAAGACGATGGACAGGCCCTGCGCCACCATCTGGCCAAGCGTGTCGAACAGCGACTCGCTCTCCTGCGGCGTCAGCACCGCGGTGGGCTCGTCCAGTATCAGGATGCGGGCGCCGCGGTACAGCGCCTTCAGGATCTCGACCCGCTGGCGTTCACCCACCGACAGGCGCCCCACCAGCGCCTGCGGGTCCACCGCCAGGCCGAAGCGTTGTGCCACCGCCAGCAGTTGCCGTTGCGCGGCAGCACGGCGCGTGAAGGGCTGCCACAACGGTTCGGTGCCGAGCATCACGTTGTCCAGCACGCTCAGGTTGTCGGCCAGCGTGGAGTGCTGGTGCACCATGCCGATGCCAGCGGCCAGCGCTGCCTGCGGCTGGCCCGGCAGCAGCGGCCGGCCGAAGACCGTGATGTCACCGGCGTCGGCCGTGTAGTGGCCGAAGAGGATGGACACCAGCGTGCTCTTGCCGGCACCGTTTTCACCCAGCAGTGCCAGCACTTCGCCAGCGTGCAGGTCCAGCGAGATGTCGTCGTTGGCCACCAGGGTGCCAAAACGCTTGCTGATGCCACGCAGCCGCAGCACCGGGGCGCCACTGGCCGCGGTGGCCGCGAGCCCGTTCAGACTGCGGTCGGTACCGCTTTCTGGCGCTGCAGTGCTGGGGGGGGCATCGCTCATGCTCTGATGGTAGCCGCGGCATCCGGGGGCATCGGTCACGATGCAAACGCTGGTGCAGGCGACATGCCCGCCCTGCAGATCTTTCAGTGAACGAGCATCAGTCCAGCAACTCCAGCGTGATCAACTCCTGCACCGTCTGCCGGCGCCGGATGAGTTGGTGCCGGCCGCCGTCCACCAGCACCTCGGCCAGCAGCGGCCGGCTGTTGTAGTTGGATGACATCGACGCGCCATAGGCCCCGGCGTCGTGAAACACCAGCAGGTCGCCCACCTGCGCCTCGGGCAATTCGCGCGTCAGCACGACGCCACCGTCGGCCTGCGTGAACACGTCGCCCGACTCGCACAGCGGCCCGGCCACCACCGTGGGCACCGTGGTACGGGGCAGGTCGTTGCAGGGCAGCAGGCTGATGTCGTGGTGGCTGCCATACATCGCGGGGCGCATCAGGTCGTTGAAGCCAGCGTCCACCAGTGTGAAGCGCTGCCGACCCTGGCTCTTCACGGCGCGCACTTCGCTCAGCAGCACGCCAGCCTCGGCCACCAGGTAGCGCCCCGGCTCCAGTTCCAGGTGGATGGCGTGGCCCCGCGCGGCCGCGATGCGCTGGCGCGCGGCGTCCCACAGGCCGAAGTAGTGGGCCACGTCGATGCGCGGTTCGCCGTCGCGGTAGGGAATGGACAGGCCGCCGCCGGCCGAGATGGCTTCGATGGGCATGTCCACCAGGGCCACGAGGTCGACCATGGCACCACACACCTCGGCCAGGTGGCTGTAGTCCACGCCGGAGCCGATGTGCATGTGCAGGCCCACCAGATGCAGGCCGTGGGCGCGGATGACGGCCAGCGCGTCGGCCAGGTCGCTGTGCCAGATGCCGTGCTTGGAATGTTCGCCGCCGGTGTTGGTCTTGTTGCTGTGGCCGTGGCCAAAACCGGGGTTGATGCGCAGCCACACGCGGTGGCGCTTGCCGCTGCCCGCGGTGCGTGCGCCCAGCTGGCGCAGCATGTCGACGGAGCCGGCGTTGACCGGTATGCCGTCGGCCACCACGCGCTCCAGCGTGGCTGCATCGAAAAGGTCGGCCGTGAACACGATGCCGCTCACCGGCCCGTCGCCAACGGCAAAACCGGCCGCCTGCGCGCGTTCGATCTCGCCCAGCGATACCGCGTCGATGCACACGCCCTGCTCGCGCATCAAGCGCAACAGGTGGATGTTGGAGTTGGCCTTCTGCGCAAAGCGCACCACGTCGAAGGCCTGCAGCGAGGCGATGCGCTCGCGGATGGTGGCGGCGTCGTAGACCCACAGCGGCGTGCCATGGGCATGGGCGATGGTGCGCAGCTGCGCGGGCTGGAAGGGATTCATGACCCTTATCTTGCCGGACGATCGTCATTCATGCAATGACCGTTCCATTGCCACTGCATTCAATTCCGATATGCTTTGTTGATGGCTGCACCCATCCTTACCCACCGCCAGATCGAGGTCTTCCGCGCCGTGATGGCCACCGCGCATGTCACCCGCGCGGCCGACCGCCTGGGCAGTTCGCAACCCACCGTGAGCCGCGAACTGGCGCGGCTGGAGCAGGTGCTGGGCATGGTGCTGTTCGAGCGCGTGCGTGGTCGCCTGCGGCCCACCGTGCGCGCACAAGCCTTGCTGGAAGAGGTGGAACGCAGCTACATCGGCCTGGACCGCATCGCCGCCACCGCCCAGGCGCTGCGCACCTTTGCCCAGGGCCGCCTGGTCATCGGCTGCCTGCCGGCGCTGTCGCATGCCCTGTTGCCTCGGGCGGCTGCCCACTTTCTGCGCCAGAACCCACAGGCCGGGCTGTCCATCACGCCGCAGGACTCACCGCTGCTGGAGCAATGGTTGACGGAGCAGCGCTTCGACCTCGGCCTGACCGAAGCCCGTGAGGCCCCCAGTGCCACCCAGGCCCAGCCGCTGCTGCAGGCCGACGAAGTGGCGGTGCTGCCGGCCGGCCACGCACTGCTGTCGCGCCGCGTGCTGCGGCCGCGCGACTTCGACGGCCAGGCCTTTGTCAGCCTGGCGCCCAGCGACGCCTACCGCCAGGCGGTGGACACGCTGTTCTCGCAGCAAGGCGTGCAGCGCTCCATGGTGGCCGACACGGCCAGTGCGGTGTCGGTCTGCGCGCTGGTGCGCCAGGGCCTGGGCGTGGCCATCGTCAACCCCCTCACCGCGCTGGAAATGGCTGGGCCGGCGCTGCACATCCGGCCGTTGTCGGTGTCCATCCCCTTTCACGTCAGCCTGGTAAAGCCCGAACTGCGCGCACCCAACCCGCTGGCGGCAGCGTTTGTGCACAGCCTGGAAACGGCGGCCCGGGACCTGAAAGGCCAGCTGAAGGGGCTGGGCAAAGGTAGCTGAGGGGCGGCCAGAGGACGGGGCCTGCGGCAAGGCCCGCCACATCTGCAAACCCAACCAGCCCCGCGACCGTGACCGCCAGCGTGACCTGTACCTCGACCGCAACCGCTCAGGGCGCGGTCGACTTCGGCTGCCCGTCGTCAACCTTCACCGTGAAGCTGCCGGCCAGGATGGCTTTTTCCCTGGCCTGCACCTTGGCCACGATGTCGGCCGGCACCTTGCTGGCGAAGGTGCCCAGCGGCGCGAGTTCAGAACCCTTGTGCTTCATCGTGGAATAGATGCCGTAGTCCTCGGGCGTGAACCTGCCGTCCTTCACCAGCTTCAGCGCGCGGTCGATGGTGGGCTCCATGTGCCACAGCGCCGACGCCACCACGGTGTCGGGGTACTTGTCTTGCGTGTTGATCACGTTGCCGATGGCGAACTTGCCTTTTTCCTTGGCCGCGTCGCTGACGCCAAACCGTTCGGCATACAGCACGTCGGCTCCCTTGTCGATCATCGCGTAGCTGGCTTCCTTGGCCTTGGGCGGGTCGAACCAGCTGTTGATGAAGCTCACGGTGAACGTCACCTTCGGGTTGGTCTCTTTGGCGCCAGCCATGAAGGCATTCATCAGGCGGTTGACTTCAGGAATGGGAAAGCCGCCGACCATGCCGATCTTGTTGCTCTTGGTCATCGCACCGGCGACCATACCGCTCAGGTAGGCCGGCTCCTGGATGTAGTTGTCGAAGACGCTGAAGTTGGGCGCCTGCGGCTTGCCCGACGAGCCCAGCAGGAACGACGTCTTCGGGAAGTCCTTGGCCACCTTGCGCGCCGCGGCCTCCACGGCAAAGGCCTCGCCCACCACCAGCTGCGCGCCGCCGGTGGCGTATTCGCGCATCACGCGTTCGTAGTCGGCGTTGCTGACGTTTTCGGTGGCCTTGTATTCGATCTCGCCGCGCGCCTCGGCGGCCTTCAGCGCCTTGTGGATGCGGCTGACCCATTGCTGTTCGAAGGGCACGGTGTAGACGGCGGCCACCTTGAGTTTGGCCTGCGCCAGCGACAGGCCTGGCGTGGCAGCCACCAAGGCGGCAGCCAGGGTCACGAGGCAACGGCGGTTGAGAGACATGTCGGGGCTCCTGAAACGGTTGGGATGAAAAACAAATCTACAGCAAGGGCCGTGCCCGCCTGATCCGAGCCAACCCTGCCCAGGGTCAAGGTAAAGGTCTGTCGCTGCGGGCCACGCATCGGTGAACCCAGGGACTGCCGCACCGGTCTGGTGCCTTGCAGCACCCGGGCCGGTGTCTGCATTTCGGCACCTGTCACAGCACCGTCATCAACCGGCCTTAGCGTGCAACCAACAACCACAGGCCAGCAGCCGAACACCATGCACGCAACAGGAATTTTTCGCCGGCCCGCGCTGGCCCACGCTCTGGCACTGAGCGGCCTCTGCGCAGCCACCTGCCCTGGTTTGGCGTTGGCGGCCGCCGTCAGCAACCTGCAGTTCGTCAACGGTCTGGTGCTCGACGGCGCCGCAGTCGACCAGTCCACCGGCAGCGCTTTCGACCGGCGCGTGGGCTACTTCTCGGACATCTATTACGACCCCGCGGCCAAGGCCTGGTGGGGCCTGTCGGACCGCGGCCCGGGCGGAGGTGTGCTGAGTTACGAAACGCGCGTGCAGCGCTTCACCATCGACATCGCGGCCAACGGTGCGATCTCGAACTTCAAGATCGCCGAGACGGTCAAGTTCACCAGCGACGGTCAGCCGCTCAACGGCCAGGCACCCAACCCAGCAAGCAACCTGGGGCGTTCGTTCGACCCGGAAGGATTTGTCGTCAACCCCCGCAACGGCAACCTGCTGGTGTCTGACGAATACGGGCCCTCGCTGCTGGAGTTCAACCGTACCGGCCAGCTCATCCGCAGCTTCACGGTGCCGGCCAATCTGGTGCCCAAAGTCGGGGCTGTCACCGACCACACCGCAGCCCCGCCCGCGCTGACCGCGGGCCGCGAACCCAATCGCGGTTTCGAAGGCCTGGCCATCAGCCCCGACGGCCTGTTTGCCTATGCGGTGCTGCAGAACGGCGCCGTGCAAGACGGCTGGACGGCCGCCACGCGCGGCCTGTACACGCGCATCGTCAAGTTCGACACCCGCACGGGCCAGGCCGTGGCGCAGTACGCCTACAGGCTGGAAAGTGCGGGCCAGGGCCGCGGCATCTCGTCGATCGTGGCGCTGGGCGGTAACCGCTTCCTGGTGCTGGAACGCAACAATCGCGGCATCGGCGTGGGCGCCACGCTGGCCAGTTCCGACAAGAATGTGTTCGAAATCGACCTTGGCGGCGCCGTCGACGTCAGCAACGTCAGCCTGCCGGCCATTGGCGCCTTCGCTGGCGCCGTGACCAAGGTTGCCAAGGTGATGGACCTGGACGCGAATACGCTGGCCGAGCTGGGCAACCAGTCGCCCGAGAAATGGGAAGGCCTGGCCGTGGGCCCGCAGCGGGCCGATGGCAGCTACGTCATCCTGGCGGGCACCGACAACGACTACAGCGTGACGCAGAGCGGCAGCGGCACGCCCCTCGACGTGTACTACCGGTTCAGCGACGCCGACCCTTACACGAGCTCCATCCAATGCCCATTGGGCGACACCAGCAACTGCAGCTTCACCAGCGGGGGCGCCGCCACCACGTTGCCCTCTGGATATTCGCTGCTGCCGGGCGTGCTGCACGCCTACACGGCCAACATCGCCAGCTATGCGGTGCCCGTGCCCGCACCCTCGACGCTGCCCTTGGTGGCGGCAGCGTTGGGCTTGTTGGGCGTCGGCACGAGGCGTGGTGTGCTCAGAAGCCAACACCAGGCAAAAAGGGAGACCTGACCCCAGCTGGTTGTGACTCCAGCTGGTTGTGACCCCGGCTGGTTGGCGACTTTGGTGACCCGACCCCGGCCGCGAAACCGCCCGGTCTGCTGACCGGACGGCCCCGTTTGAAGCCAGCTGAAAGCTGTCACCATCGGGGCCAGGATGGAAAAGGAAAGCGCCCCTTCCGACCACCGGACAGCTGGCGCTGCGCCCCACCTGGTCGTCAGCTGCGAACACGGCGGCCACCGCGTGCCGGCGGCCTACCGCGCAGCCTTTGCAGGCGCCGAGGCCCTGCTGCTCACCCACCGCGGCTGGGACCCTGGCGCGTTGGTGCTGGCGCGGCAAATGGCCACCGCTTTGGGCGCACCGCTGTTTGCGGCCACCACCACACGCTTGCTGGTCGACCTGAACCGCTCGATGGGTCACCGCCAGCTTTTTTCAACCATCAGCCGCGGGCTGGCGGCTGCCGAGCGCAAGCTCATCGTCGCCCAGCACTACCGGCCGCACCGCGACGCGGTGGAAGGCGCCATCGGGCAAGTGATCGCCGCCCAGGGCGCGGTGGTGCATGTGGCCTCGCACAGCTTCACGCCGGTGCTCGACGGCGTGCCCCGGCGCGCCGACGTGGCCTGGCTGTACGACCCGCGGCGTCGCGGTGAAGCCTGGCTGGTGCAGCGCTGGATGCAGGCCTTCGCGCACCATGCTCCGGGCTTGCAGTTGCGGCGCAACTACCCCTATCAAGGCCGGGGCGACGGGCTGACAGCGTTGCTGCGCAAACGCTTTTCTGGCGCCGCCTATGTCGGCATCGAACTCGAGGTCAGCCAGCGTTTCGTGCAGCAGGGCGGCGCTCCGTGGCGGGCCCTGCGTGCAGCGCTGGTGGCGTCACTGCAGACCGCCCTCGGCCCGGGGGCAGCACCAGAACCCCGGTGAGGCCCGGGCGAGCCCGCCTACTCACCACTGCAGCGCCGGCAGTTCGTGGAACACGCGACGCGTCGCGGCCAGCCACTGCTGCTGGATGGTGTCGAAGTAGGCGTCTCCGGTGTCGAAGCGCTTGCGCATCACCACGCACAGGCTGTCGCGGCGGTAGCACAGCAGGTCGATCGGCATGCCCACCGACAGGTTGCTGCGCATCGTGGAGTCGAACGACACCAGCACGCACTTGGTCGCGTCTTCCAGGATGGCATCCGGGGTCACGGCGAGGTCGAGGATGGGCTTGCCGTACTTGGCCTCACCCGTCTGCAGGAAGCAGGTGTCGGTGCCGGCCTCGATGAAGTTGCCTTCGGCGTACAGGCGAAACAGTCGCATGTCTTCACCCGCGATCTGTCCGCCCAGGATGAACGAAGCGTTGAATGTCAAGCCCCCGCTTTCCAGGTGCGGGCCGTCGCGGCGCTCGATGTCGCGCATGGCGTCGGCCACCAGGTTGGCGACGTCGAACATCGAACTGGCGGACCAGATGTGCAGGCCCTCGCCCGCCGCGCGCTTGTTCAGCAAGCCGATCACGGCCTGCGTGGCCGCCAGGTCACCCGAGCTCAGCAGCACCAGCACGCGGTCGTCGGCGCGCTCGAACACCGTCATCTTGCAGAACTTGGCGTAGTTGTCGACGCCCGCATGCGTTCGCGAGTCGCTGGCGAAGATCAGGCCTTCTTCGAGCTTGACGCCCACGCAGTAGGTCATGGCTGAGCGTGATGCGCGGCAGGCGACGGGGCCGACGCCGTCATGGCTGCGCCACTTCCTCGACCCACACCTTGAAGTTGTCCAGCGTGTTGGGGCCGAAGGTGCTGGACAGCGCCACGTCGCAGGCGTCGCGGCCGCGCGCGATGAGCACGCGGCCGATGCGCGGCGTGTTGTTGCGCGCGTCGAAGGTGTACCAGCGGTCGCCCAGGTAGGCCTCGAACCAGCCGGCAAAGTCCATCACGCCATGCGGTGGCGGGGTGCCCACGTCGCCCAGGTAACCGGTGCAGTAGCGCGCCGGAATGTTCATGCAGCGGCACAGCGCGATGGCCAGGTGGGCGTAGTCGCGGCAGACACCCTGGCCTTCGTTGTAGGCCTCCCAAGCGGTGCGCGTGCGCCGTGCATGGTGGTAGCCGAATTCGATGTGCCGATGCACGAAATCGCAAATGGCCTGCACACGGGCCCAGCCCGTGGGGCCGCCACCAAACCGCTGCCAGGCCATCTCGGAGAGCTGGTCGGTTTCGCAGTAACGGCTGCCCAGCAGGTAGACCAGCGTCGATTCGGGCAGCAGTTCAACCGGGGTCTGCTGCGCCCAGGGCGCGACGATGTCGACAGCACCACTGTCGTTGACCAGCGCATCGGTGCTCAGCACGAAGCGGCCGGGTGGCGCCACCAGGCGGCTGCACCAGTTGCCAAACAGGTCTCGGTAGGCCGTCACCGGCACCGGCGGATGCGTCACCAGATGGTCGGGCCGCACCAGATCGGAAGCGCGTGAGTAATGGATGCTCAGGGCCAGGATCATCGGCGTGGGCTGTGGGCAGTGATAGGCCATCTCGAAGCCAACGCGCAGTCTCATGGTGTCCTTTCGGTGCGGAAGCCAGCGGGGGTGCAGGCACGCCCGCGCGGACAACCGAGTATCGGCGGGCACCGCGCACGGCGCTGTCGTTTATTCGCGCCGGGCGCCAGTGCCCGGATCGAACCGCGTCAGACGCGGCGTGCAAAGAGCCCGTAGCTCAGTTTTTCCAGCGCATCCACGCTGCGTTCAAAGCGTGCCGAAGCCAGCAATGAACGCGCCACCAGGCCGGCGCGTACGGCGTTGGCATATTGCGCACGCGCGGTATCGAAGGGCAGGCTCATCAGGTCCTGCGCCGGCTGCGGCAAGGCCGGCTCGAAGCGCATGAAACGCTGCAGGGTCGCGGACATGGTGTGTCCTTTCGCGGTAAGGGTGAGCGCCCAGCTTATTAGGGTTTTCCCTCATTCGCACGGTGCTCGCAATCAACCCTACTCGGTTGAGAGGTCTCTCCAGAACCCATCGGTCCACGAAACCGCACACCACCGGCCTGCAGGCAAGCCCAAAGCCGTTGCCAGGCCCTACGGGCTCACCCACATCCAGCGCACATCGCCATCCACCGCAGCGCCCGCATCAGCCGCCTGTGCCTGCCCGTCGTGCCGAAGCTTCAGCACATGCGCCAGCAGCGAACGGCGCGCCACGCCGTGCAGACCGGCAGGCACGTCGTCGTAGACCACCGGCAGCAGTTCATCCAGCGTTGCGGCGCCTGCGCCCTGCAGCGCCGCCACCACCTTCGCATGCCGCTTCATGCGGTGGGCGATGAGGTCGCGCAGCACCTGGTGCGGCTGGTCGACCAGAAATCCATGGCCGGGCGCCAGCCACCGCAGCGGTTCGTCCAGCAGCGAATGCAGCGCGCCCAGGTAGGCCACCATGTCGCCGTCGGGCGGGTTGATGACCACCGTGCTGCCCTGCATCACATGGTCGCCAGTGAAAAGAGTCTGTTCCTCTTCCAGCAGATAACACAGGTGGTTGCTGGCATGGCCTGGCGTGTGCACCACACGCAGCGTGCAGCCGGGCCCCAGCGCCAGCCGCTCGCCGTGCTGCAGTTGCCGCTGCGGCGCGAAGTGCGGGTCTTGCCACATCGGATGCTCGGCCACGCGGCCCAGCACCGGCGCGCCGGTGGCTGCCGACAATGCGGCCGCCAGCGGCGAATGGTCGCGGTGGGTGTGGGTGACCAGGATCTGCGTGATGCGGCCAGGGCCACCGTGCGTGGCCGCCGCCAGCAGCGCCTGCAGATGGTTCTCGTGTCCGCTCTCGTGACCGCTCCCATGTCCAGTTTCGTGTCCGCCCGTGCTGCCAGCGGGGCCGGGATCGATCACCGTCCAGGCCCGTTCACCATCGGCCGCGGCACAGGGCGCCGCGACCAGGTAGCTGTTGGTGCCGGGCCCTGTCATCGGGCCGGGATTGGGTGCCGTGACACGCAGGATGTGCGGCGACAGTTGCACCACACGCCCGGGCACCAGGTCGCACCAGGCGCTGCCGTGGCCATCGGGGTCGAGCCGGCCCACCTCGGCCCAGGGCAGGTCGCCGGGCAAGACCACATGGCGGCCCTTGGCGTTTTGCGCCACGCGGGGTTCGATCAGCGCCACCTGGTGCTGCCGCGCGCGCGCCGCTGCGATGGCCGCTTCGGCATTCGGCTGTCGCGCCAGCTCCTGCAGCGTGCGCCGCGTCACCGGCATCAGTTTCAGTCCGCGCGCCGGCTGCAGCGCCTCGGCGGGGGTCAGCCACATCAGCTCCACCGCTTCGCCCATGTCGGCCTGCGCCGTCTGGCCCGCGGGCGCATGGGCGATAAAGAATCGCGTGTCGAAGCGCTTGGGCACCGTGCGCGGCGTGAGCCAATGGCTGCAGTAGACGAGGCCGCGCAGGTCCCAGCGCAGGCCCTGGGCACGGGCAAAATCCGCGGCGCTCAGTGCACCGTTGTTCAGCGGCTCGCGGTACGGGTACAGCGCCGGCACGTCGATGCTGCGCGGCTCATCGGGCACGGCCAGCAGCAGGCCCACTTCTTCGAAGGTCTCGCGCACGCCGGCCACCCAGTAGCCCAGTCCGCCGCTGGCCAGCCCCAGCAGGCGGCTCGCTTCATCGTCACTGGGGCCCAGGCACCAGGGCCCCGCGTCACGGTCGCGCGGGTCGAGCACGCCGCCAGGAAACACCGCGGCGCCGCCGCGCAGGTCGCCGTCGCGTTCAGCGCGGCGCAGCATCAGCACCTCCAGCTGCGGCCCGCCGCCGTCGGTGGCGCTGCGGTCTCGCACCAGCAGCACCGACGCTGCCGCGCGCGTATCCGCGGGCGGTGTGTAGCCCGCGGGCTGGCCCGCGCTCACCGCGCCACCCCGGCCGTTTGCAGCGCCACCACTTCGGCGGCGCTGAAACCCGCTTCCAGCAGCACCGCGCCGGTGTGTTCACCCACCTGCGGGCTGCGGCGCGGGTGTGCCGCAGGCGTGCGGTCAAAGCGTGGCGCCGGCGCTGGTTGCTTCACGCCGTCGATGTCGACAAAGGCGCCACGCGCCACCGCATGGGCGTGCTGCGGCGCTTCGTCAAAAGCCAGCACCGGTGCGAAGCAGGCATCGGTGCCTTCGAGCCGTTCACACCAGGCGTCGCGGGTGCGCAGCTTGACGGCGGCGGCGATGGCCGCGCGCATCTCGGGCCACAGGCGTTCGTCGTACTGGCGCTTCACGAAGCGCTCGTCCAGGCCCAGCGCAGCCGCCAGCGTGGCGAAGAACTTGGGCTCCAGCGGACCCAGGCTGATGTGCTTGCCGTCCGCCGTTTCATAGGTGCTGTAGAACGGCGCGCCACCGTCCAGCAGGTTGGCACCGCGCGGGCCAACCCAGTTGCCCGCGGCCTGCAGCCCGAAGAACATCGACGCCAGTGACGCCGCGCCGTCCACCATCGCTGCGTCCACCACCTGCCCCCGGCCCGAATGCTGGCGCTCGTACAGTGCGGCCATCACGCCAAAGGCCAGGTACAGCGCGCCGCCGCCATAGTCGCCCACCAGGTTCAGCGGCGGCACCGGCGGCCCGCCCGCGGCGCCGATGGCGTGCAGCGCACCGGTGAGCGCGATGTAGTTCATGTCGTGCCCGGCCGCCTTCGACAGCGGGCCGGTCTGGCCAAAGCCGGTCATGCGGCCGTACACCAGCCGCGGGTTGCGTGCGTGGCAGTCTGCCGGGCCCAGGCCCAGGCTTTCGGTGACGCCGGGGCGAAAGCCTTCGATCAGCACGTCGGCGGTGTCCAGCAGGCGCAGCACGGCGTCGCGGCCGGCCGCGGCCTTGAGGTCCAGCGCCACCGATCGTCGGCCGCGGCCATTGACGTCGAAGCGCGGCTCCAGAGCCACGCCCAGGCCGCTGGCCTGCAGGCGGTCGACGCGCACCACGTCGGCACCCAGGTCGGCCAGCAGCATGCAGCACATGGGGCCGGGGCCGATGCTGGCCAGTTCGATGACGCGCAAGCCCTGCAGCGGCCCTCGCGACGGGTCAGATCCGGGCACCGCGCCCGCAGAGGAGGTGTTGTCCATGGAACCGGAGTTTGCCGCAAGCCCGCGCCGGGCGACTCGACACACCTGCCCAGGACCCGCCCGGGTTCCGCTCAGTGCGGCCGTTCGTCGTCGGCGTGGATGCGCTGGCGCACCCGTCGCAGCGCCAGCACCATCACCGTGGCCGCCACCGGTACCGCCAGGCCCATCGCCAGGTCGGCGTTGAGCGCCACGCCGCCAGCCTTCATGGCCTTGGCGATGTAGCCCACCAGGCCGACCACGTAGTAGACGATGGCCGCCACCGACAGGCCTTCCACCGTCTGCTGCAGACGCAGCTGCGTCTTGGCGCGGCTGTCCATCGAAGACAGCAGTGCCTGGTTCTGCCGTTCACGCGCGATGCTGACGCGTGTGCTGAGCAGCCCGCTGGCCTGCGCCACGCGCTCTGACAGGTCGTGCAGCCGGCTCGACATCGTCAGACAAGTGGCCACCGCAGGCTCGAATCGCCGGGCCATGAATTCGCCCAGCGTCTGCAGGCCGCTGAGTCGGATCTCCCGCAGTTCAGCGATGCGCGTGCGCACCAAGTCGGCATAGGCACGGCAGGCGCCAAAGCGGAACTGGCTGGCCGAGACGGCGCGCTCCACCTCGGCGGCCAGCCGCGTCAGTTCGTGCAGCAGCTTCTCGTCGTCGCCTTCGCCTTTGCCATGGTCGCGGGCGATGTCGTCGGTCAGTTTCGCCAGTGCCTTCTCGACGGTGGCGATCCCGGGTGACTGCTGACGCGCCAGCGGCAGCGCCAGCAGCGCCATCATGCGGTAGGCCTCGATTTCGCACAGCCGCTGCACCACGCGTCCGGCCCGCCGCGGCGACAGCCGCCGGCTGAGCAGCAGGAAACGCGAAAAGCCGTCGGCGTGCACCCTGAAGTCGGTGAAAGCCAGCGCCGCCGCATCGGCCACCTCGGAGCCCACCACCAGGTTGCCGCCAAAGCAGCGGGCCAGTTCAGCATCGGTCGGCAGTTCGGGCCCCGCCGGCAGCAGCAGCACGTTGGCCGCCACCAGCACCCGGCCGGGCAGCGCCGGCAGCCAGTCGGCAGGCAACAACGCCGCCGCCGGGTTGCCGAAAGCGTCGTCTGATTCGCTGATCGCCACCTGCCCCGCGTCGGTGAAGAAGGTCCACGAAGAAAACTCGCCGTGGCGCTCCCACTTGAGCTGCAACGTGCCGGCCGTCGTGGTCAAGGGCGCGCTGAAGTGCGTGCTGCCCGGCGCTGGTGGCAGCATGTTGAAGCGCTCGCACAGACTATGCAGGTGCGCCTGCTCGGCCGCCCGTTTGTCGGCCGCCATCAGCACCGCCAGATAGGTCAGGCGGCACGGCGTGGGCAGCTGCGCCGAGGGCCGGGTGTGTGCCTCGTCGGCCAGTGCCAGGCGCTCGGCGTGGTCGGGCGGCAGCGGCACGGCGGGCGTCATGCCCAGCCGCCGGTAGCCGGCAGCGGGCGTGGCGGGTCGGCGGGAAAAGGCGACGGCGGCTTCACCCCTGCATGCTACGTCAGCGCTGTTACAGCTTCCTCGATGGCGTTGCTGACCGGATTTCGCCCAAAGCGGAACACCCAAAGTGCTCGCGCAGCCGAGCATTTGGTCACAAATGGGGACTCGCGCAGGCGCCGGCCTTCAAGCCACTGGCGCTGCTGCCGATAGCAGAGGTTGTCGACCGCGGCCTCCGAAGGCCACGGCGTGGGCGGGTTTGCACCAAGCAGCTTGCCGCTGCAGCCCGAGTTGCCAAAGGAGAAACCCCATGCACCACACACCCCGTTTGATCGCCCTTGCCGCTGCCGCCCTGCTGGGCGCGCTGAGCGGCCTGCCGGCGCAGGCCCAGTCGCTGGAAGCCACGCGCAGCGCTGCCCAGCGGGCGCTGCAGACCAACCCCGACGTGACCTCGCGCCTGAATGCCTACCTGGGCAAGATCGAGGCCCAGACCGCGGCCGCCGCCGGCTACAAGCCGCGGCTGGACCTGAACGCCGACGTCGGCAACGACCGTACAAAGAACCGTGGCGCCACCGACTGGCAGAAGATCAACCGTGGCGGCGCCGGCCTGACACTGACGCAGGTGCTGTGGGACGGCCTGGCCACCCGTGACCAGGTCACCCGTGCCGGCCACGACCGCATGGGCCGCTGGTTCGATCTCGTCGAAGCATCGGAGCAGACCGCACTGGAAGCCACCCGCGCCGTCTACGACGTGCAACGGCTGCGCAAACTGGTGGCGCTGGCCGAGGACAACCTGCTGCAGCACCAGCAGGCGGCCACGAAGCTGGAGTCTCGCGTGAAGGCCGGCGTAGGCCGCGGCGTCGACCTCGACCAGGCGCGCGCCCGCCTGGCGCTGGCCGAAGCCAACCGCGACACCGAACTGTCCAACCTGCACGACGTGGCCGCGCGCTACCAGCGCATCGTGGGTGAATCGCCCGCCGCCGACATGGGCTCGGTGGAACTGCTCAAGACAGGCCTGCCGAACAGCGCCGAAGAGGCCGTGATGCTGGCGCTTTCACGCAGCGCGGCCATTGCCTCGGGCATCGAAGGCGTGCGCGCCGCCCGTGCCAGCGTGGCGGCCAGCCGGTCGGCGATGCACCCCCAGGTGAGCGCACGCGCCAACGTGGGCGGCGGCCGCAACCTGGGCGGCGTGGACGGCCGCAAGTCCGATGCTTCGGTGGAACTGCTGCTGAACTGGAACCTGTACAACGGTGGCGCCGACGGCGCCCGCGTGCGTGAACAGCAGCAGTCGGAAAAGCAGGCCATGGACCTGCGCGACAAGGCCTGCCGCGACGTGCGCCAGACCGTGCTGGTGGCCTACAACGACGCCAACAAGCTGTCGTCCCAGCTCAACACACTGGGCCGCAATTCGGCCGCCATCGAACGCGCCCGCGACGCCTATCGGCAGCAATTCGACATCGGCCAACGCAGCCTGCTGGACCTGCTGAATGCCGAAAACGAGGCTTACACCGCCCGCCGCTCGCTGACCAACGCCGTCTATGACCGCGCCATCGCCTACGCCCGCACCCTGGCCGCGGTGACGCAGCTGAATGTGCAGCTCGGCATTGCGCGCGCGACGCTGCCGGCCGACGGCATGAGCTGGACCGCCGGTGGCGACGCCGCCGGCCGCTGCCCCGCGACGGCGGTGGACGTGACAGCGCTGCGCGGCGGCGCCGATTTCAGCCTGCCGGCCGCGGCCGCCACCACGGCCCCGGTGGCCACGGTCTACACCGCGCCGACCTATGCCGCGCCGGTGTACGGCAGCAACACCGGGCACGCCACCGCGACGGCACCCATGGCCGCACCACTGCCCGCAACATCTTTCGAGCGGGCCGAGCGCGAACGCAGCGAACGCGCTGAGCGCATGCCCAGCGAGCGCTCGCCGCTCACGGCCTCTGGCTCCACCACGGTGGCCAGCCGCGTGATGGCCTGGGCGCGCAGCTGGCGCAACCGCGACGCCAACACCCTGGCCAGCTTCTACGCCCCCGGCTACAAGGGCAGCGCCGCCAGCCCGGCCGCCTGGGCCATGCAGCAGAAACGGCAGCTGGCGGGCAAGGGCGAGCTTGACCTGGAACTCGAAAACGTCACCGTGAAGGACCTGCCGGGCGGCCAGGTGGAATCGCGCTTCCTGCAGAGCATGACCACGGCCAACGGCATCGAGGTGCACAACATGTCGCAGACCTGGCAGCAGCTGGGTGGGCAGTGGCGCATCGTGCGTGAACGCAGGCTTTGATGAGAACACGGCCGGTGCCGGGCACGCCCCGCACCGGCAGCGCGCGCCACGCCGCACCCCAGCACCTGCAATGACGGAGCCTGCCCCTTGAGCACCCACACCGCCACCCGACCCGGCAGCCCCGCTGCCCAGGCCGCTGGCGCCAGACCCTCGACGGCCCCGGCATCCCCCGGGGCCCAGGCCAGCGCCGCAGCCCCGGCTGAGCGACCGACTGAATCCCACGCAGGCGCTGCGCGCCTGCCTGAACCCCATGCAGGCGCTGCGCGCCAGCCTGAACCCCATGCAGGCGCTGCGCGCCTGCGGGAAGACCTGATCGCGCCCGACCCGCTGCTGGACTGCCTGGTCGAGGTCTGTCGCCTGCACGGTGTCTCGGCATCGCGAGCGTCGCTGTCGGCGGCGTTGCCGATGGACGGCGCACCGCTGGGCCTGGAACTGGCCGAACGCGCCGCCGCACGTGCCGGCATGGCCGCCAAGGTGCAGCGTGTCTCGCTGCAAGAGATCGACACCGCCACGCTGCCCGTCATCCTGATCCTGAAGGGCAACCGCGCCTGCGTGCTGACCGCCAGCTCGCCACGCCGCGGCGAGGTGCGGGTGCTGTTGCCGGAAACCGGCCAAGGCACGGTGACCGTGCGCATGGCCGACATCACCGCGCGCTACACCGGCGTGGCGCTGTTCGTGCGGCCGCACTTCCGCTTCGATGCGCGCACCGGCAGCCACACCGACGCCACCGAAACACGCGATGGCGGCCGTGACGAGCACGCCAGCGCCGGCCACCCGCTGTCGCGCCACTGGTTCTGGGGCGTGGTGCTGGAACAGCGCGGCGTCTATCGCGACGTGCTGCTGGCGGCCCTGCTGATCAACCTGTTTGCGCTGGCCTTCCCGATGTTCTCGATGAACGTCTACGACCGCGTGGTGCCCAACCATGCAGTCGAGACCTTGTGGGCGCTGGCCATCGGCGTGTGCCTGATCCTGGCGGCCGACCTGGGCATGCGCCTGTTGCGCAGCCGCTTCGTCGACGAGGCCAGTGCGCGCATTGACGTGCAGCTGTCGGCGCAGCTGATGGAACGCGTGCTGGGCATGCGGCTGGAACACCGGCCCAGTTCGGTGGGCAGCTTCGCGCAGAACCTGCGCGGCTTCGAGCAGGTGCGCGACTTCATCGCCAGCAGCACCGTCACCACCTTGATCGACCTGCCCTTCGCGCTGCTGTTCCTGCTGGTGATGGTGTGGATCTCGCCCTGGCTGGCGCTGCCGGTGGTGGTGGCCGGCGTCGCCATCCTGGGCCTGGGCTGGATGCTGCAGAAACGCCTGCAGGAGCTGGCACAGACCACGCACCGGGCCAGCGCCACACGCAACGCCACGCTGGTGGAGAGCCTGCACGGCATCGAGACCATCAAGAGCCAGGGCGCAGAAGCCAGCGTGCAGGCCAAGTGGGAGCGCACGAATGCGTTCCTGAGCACCACCAACATTCGCATGCGTTCGCTGTCCACGCTGGCCACCAGCAGCACCGGCGTGATCACGCAGTGCGTCACCGTGGCCATCATCGTCATCGGCGTCTACCTCATCAACGAACGCCTGCTGACGATGGGCGCATTGATCGCCTGCAGCACCCTGGCCGGCCGCGCGCTGGCCCCCGCCGGCCAGGTGGTCGGCCTGCTGATGCAGTACCAGGGCGTGCGCACCAGCCTGCAAAGCCTGAACCAGCTGATGGCGCAGCCGCAGGAACGCCCCGCCGGCCGCAACTTCCTGCAGCGGCCGCAGATGACCGGCGACATCGAACTGCGCGGCGTCAGCTTCAGCTACCCCGGCCGCGAAGACAAGGTGCTGGACAACCTGAACATCAAGATCAAGGCCGGCGAACGCGTGGCACTGATCGGCCGCGTCGGTTCCGGCAAGTCGACCATCCAGCGCCTGATGATGGGCCTGTACCAGCCCACCGATGGGGCGGTGCTGATCGACGGCACGGATTTGCGCCAGCTCGACCCCGCCGACGTGCGCCGCAACCAGGCCTACGTGTCGCAGGACGTGACGCTGTTCTTCGGCACGCTGCGCGAGAACATCGCCTTCGGCCTGCCCTTTGCCGACGACAACGCGGTGCGCGACGCGGCCGAGGTGGCCTGCATGAGCGAATTCGTCAGCCGCCACCCGCGCGGCTTCGACATGCCGGTGGGCGAACGCGGCGACTCGCTGTCCGGGGGCCAGCGCCAATGCGTGGGCCTGGCGCGCGCGGTGTTGCACAACTCGCCCATCCTGCTGCTGGACGAACCCACCAGCGCGATGGACTTTTCCACCGAAGCGCAGGTCACGCAGCGCATCGGCGCCTTTGCCGCCAACAAGACCGTGGTGCTGGTGACGCACCGTACGTCGATGCTGGCGATGGTCAATCGGGTGATCGTGATCGACGGCGGCAAGGTGGTGGCCGACGGCCCGCGTGACCGCATCATGGAAGCGCTGGCCCACGGGCGGATTGCGAGGGCAGCATGAACACCAAGGCATCCACCGCCCCGGGCGGCCCTGCAGCGGCCCCACGTCCGGCCGGCGTGCCCAGCCCTCAGGGCCGGGTGCAGCGCGCCATGGCCTGGATTTCGGGCCGCTCGAAGGCAGCCACCCAGAACGCCACCCCTTCAGCCGGACCTGCGGGCAACCGCTCTGGCGCCAGCGCAGGCAGCGCATCGGCGGTGCGCAGCTTCGAGCTGGCCGCCGACGCGGTGATCTCGCGACAGAGCCGGCAGCGCGCGCAGTGGATCACGCGCGTGGCCGCGCTGGTGGTGCTGGCACTGATCACTTGGGCCTCGCTGGCCAAGATCGACGAAGTGACCAAGGGCGACGCCAAGGTCATTTCCTCACGCCAGCTGCAGCAGGTGCAGTCGCTGGACGGCGGCGTGGTCTCGGCCATCATGGTGCGCGAAGGCCAGGTGGTGGAAGCCGGCCAGGTGCTGCTGAAGATCGACGAGACCCGCGCCACGTCCGGTGCGCGTGAGAACGCGGCGCAGGGCTTTGCGCTGCAGGCCCGCCTGGCGCGGCTGCGCGCGCTGGCCGAGGGCAGCGAGTTCAAGCCGCCGGTACAGAACGGATCCGAGGAACAGCGCATCCTGGAAGAAGAGCGCAGCCTGTACATCAGCCGCAAGGCCGAACTGGCCAACCAGCAGGCCATCAGCCAGCAACAGCTGGCGCAGCGCCAGCAGGAACTGAGCGAGGTGCGTGCGCGCCGTTCTTCTGCCGAGCGCAGCCTGGCCTCGGCGCAGCAGGAGCTGAACCGCACCAAGCCGCTGCTGGCCAGCGGCGCGGTGAGCGAGGTGGACATCATCAAGCTGGACCGCGACGTGTCGCGCATCCGCGGCGAGATCGACCAGACCGGTGCACAGAGCATGCGCGCACAGGCCTCGATCAGCGAAGCGCAGCGCAAGCTGCAGGAAACCGAGATCACCTTTCGCAACGAAGCGCGCAAGGAAATGGCCGAGAACATGGGCCGTCTGAACGCGCTGAACGAAAGTGCCGTGGCGCTGAACGACAAGGTCGACAAGAGCCAGTTGAAGAGCCCCGTGCGCGGCCGTGTGCAGCGCCTGCTGGCCAACACGGTGGGCGGCGTGGTGCAGGCGGGCAAGGACCTGGTGGAAATCGTGCCGCTGGACGACAAGCTGGTGCTAGAAGCCAAGGTGAACCCGCGCGACATCGCCTTCATCCACCCGGGGCAGGCGGCGAACGTCAAGTTCACCGCCTACGACTCGTCGATCTACGGCGGGCTGGACGCGGTGGTGGAAAACATCAGCCCCGACACCGTGGTGGACGAGCGCGGCAACGCCTATTACCTGGTGCGCGTGCAGACGAAGAAGGCCCAGCTGGGCGACAGCATGCCCATCATTCCCGGCATGACGGCCGAAGTGGACGTACTCACGGGCAAGAAGTCGGTGCTGTCGTACCTGCTCAAGCCCGTGTTGAAAGTGCAGCAGAACGCGTTGCGCGAACGCTGAAGAACCACCCCAGGCCGCTACACCCCCCACCCGATGCCCCCAGAGCTTTGCAGCTGAATACCGGCTGCAGCGCCGACAGAAGTTGAAGAGAGAACCACCATGCCCGTCATCGTCCAAACCGTCACGTCCAAGGTCTCAGCCCTGTGGGGCCGCTCGTACATCCGCGACGCCAACGGCAAGTTTCGCCTGCTCAAGATGGACGAGGTGGTGGTGCGTGGCGACATGATCCTGACCGAGCAGAACGCCATCGTTCAGCTCAGCGAGGACCTGAAAGCCGATGCGGCGCCAGCCGCCAACCGGGTGGCCCATGTCAAGCCGCAGGCACTGGACGACGTGGACCGTGCCATTGCCGGCCTGGAGCGGGGTGAATTGAACTTCGCGCCCGCCGCCGGCACCAGCGCCGGCGACGGCGGCCTCACACCCGCCACGCGCGTGGAACGACTGGACGAGGTTGCGCCGCCCGGCCTTCAACCCGTGCAGATCCCGGTCGTGCTGCCGGATTTCAGCCCGGTGGGCGCACTGGGCACTGCAGTGGCCCAGGTCACCGTGTCACCGCCCGTCACGGCGCGACTGAACGTGGCCATGCTTGGCGAATCCGAAGAAACCGAAGGCACGGCGCTGGTGTTCCCGGTGCAACTCGGCAGCGCCAGCACCCAGGATGAGACTTTGCCTTTTTCGCTGGCCTTCGGCAGCGCCAGCGACAAGGACGTGGGCACGCCCATCTTCAGCAACGGCGTGGTGTTGAACGCTGACGGCACCATCACCGTGCCTGCGGGCGTGACGGCGTTCGTGATCACCGTGCCCACCAACGACGACAGCCTGATCGAGAACGCAGAGACCATCACCGTCATGCTGGACGGCGTATCGGCCACCGGCCTGATCAACGACAACGACCAGCCCAGCATCACCTCGGTAGAGCCCGGCCTGCCCGGCCCCAGCGGCGACGCGGTGGTTGAAGGCCACACGCTGGTCTACACCGTCAGCCTCAGCCAGCCCGCAGCCACCGCTGCGCTGTACCCGTTTTCGCTGGGTGGCGGCAACGGCGCCGACAGCGCCAGTGCCGACGACCATGGCGCACCGGTGTTCACCGAAGGCGTGGTGCTCAACGCCGATGGCACGCTGACCGTGCCCGCCGGCGTGACAAGTTTCACCATCAGCGTGCCCATCGTGGACGACAGCAGCATCGAGGCGCAGGAACGCCTGCCGTTGACGGTGGGCGGTGTGACGGGCATCGGCACCATCGTCGACAACGATGGCGGCGGGCCCACCATCGACAACATCCAGCCCGGCCCGCCGGGCGTGCTGGACGACACGGCAACGGAAGGCGCGCCGCTGTCCTACACCGTCACGCTCAGCGCTGCAGCCACCCAGCCCACGAACTTCCCGTACGCACTGGGCGGCGGCACCGCAGGACCGGAAGACTTCAGCTCACCCGTGTTCACCGGTGGTGTCACGCTCAATGCCGACGGCACCATCACCGTGCCGGCCGGCATCATCGCGTTCACGATCACGCTGCCGACCTCACAAGACACCCTGCCCGAAGGCAACGAAATGGTGCCAGTGACCATCGGCGGTGTTTCCGCCACCGGCACCATCATCGATGACGACGGCGGCAAGCCCACGGTGACACAGGTGGAGCCCGGCCGCTTGGGCCTGGGCGACGACGCCACGCCCGAGGGCACGGTGCTGACCTACGCCGTCAGCCTGAGCAGCGCCACGCTGGCCGATGCCGTCTACACCTTCAACCTCGGCGGCGGCACGGCCGCAGCCGGAGACTTTGGCGCGCCGGTGTTCAGCGACGGCGTCATCCTGAATGCCGACGGCACCATCACGGTGCCCGCCGGGGTCAGCGGCTTCAGCGTCAGCGTGCCCACCACGCAGGACCTGCAGATCGAAAGCGACGAGACGGTGCCGCTGTCGGTGGGCGGCAAGGACGCCATCGGCACCATCATCGACGACGACCACGGCAAGCCCACGGTGGTGACCGTGGAGCCTGGCTCCCCGGGGCTGCTGGACGACGCCACACCCGAGGGCCAGGTGCTGACCTATACCGTGGCACTGAGCGCGGCCACCACCGCACCGGCCGAATACGACTTCGCGCTGGGCGGCGGCAGCGCCTTTTCCGACGACGTGGGCACGCCGGTGTTCAGCAACGGCGTGATCCTGAACGCCGATGGCACCATCACCGTGCCCGCAGGCGTATCGGGCTTCACCGTCACCGTGCCGACGACGCAGGACACGCTGGTGGAAGGCAACGAAACCGTGCCCATGTTCATCGACGGCGTGGCAGCCATGGGCACCATCATCGACGACGACAGCGGCGCGCCTGTGGTGGTCACGGTCGAGCCCGGCAACCCCGGCGTGGTGGACGACAGCACGCCCGAAGGCACCGCGCTGGCCTACACGGTCACCCTCAGCGGGCCCACCAGTTCCGCAGCCCACTACGCCTTTGCACTCGGCGGCGGCAGCGCGGCCGGGTCCGATGTGGGCACACCCACCTTCAGCAACGGCGTGAGCTTGAACGCCGACGGCACGGTCACCGTGCCGGCCGGCATCAGCGGCTTCACCGTCACGCTGCCCACCACGCAGGACACGCTGGTGGAAGCCGATGAAACCGTGCCGCTGAGCGTGGGCGGCGTGGTCGCCACCGGCACCATCATCGACGACGACCGCGGCCCGCCCGCGGTGGTGCGCGTGGAGCCGGGCAACGCCGGTGCGGCCGACGACCGCACGCCTGAGGGTGAGGCCCTGATCTATACGGTGACGCTCAGCGAGCCCACCGCCGAGCCAGCGAAGTACCCCTTCAGGATGGGTGGCGGCACGGCGGGTCCCGACGACATCGGTGCACCGGTGTTCAGCGACGGCGTCACGCTCAACGCCGATGGCACCATCACCGTACCCGCGGGCGTGGACCGCTTCACCGTCACCGTGCCCACCACGCAGGACACGTTGCTTGAAGCTGACGAGACGCTGCCTCTGTCGGTGGACGGCGTGGCGGCGCTGGGTGTGATCGTCGACGACGACAGCCCACCCACCGTCACCAAGCTGGAGCCCGGCGCACCCGGCCCGGCCGGCAACAGCACGCCGGAAGGCTCCGATCTGATCTACACGGTCAGCCTGAGTGCAGCGACCACGGCACCCACCAGCTATCCGTTCACGCTGGGTGGCGGCACGGCGGGCAGCGGCGACTTAGGCGCACCCGTGTTCAGCGACGGCGTGGTGCTGAATGCCGATGGCACCATCACCGTGCCCGCCGGCGTGGACGCCTTTACGGTCACCGTGCCGACCACGCAAGACACCGTGGTCGAAAACGACGAGACGGTGCCACTCAGCATCGGCGGCGTGTCCGCAAGCGGCACCATCGTCGACGACGACGCCGGCAAACCAACGGTCACCCGCGTGGAGCCCGGTGAGCCCGGATTGGCCGACAACGCCACGCCCGAGGGCTCGAGCCTCGTCTACACCGTCAGCCTGAGTGCCACCACCCAAGCAGCGGCCACCTATGCCTTCACGCTGGGCGGTGGCACGGCTGGCAGCGCAGACATCGGCGCGCCGGTGTTCAGCAACGGTGTCACGCTGAACGCCGACGGCACCATCACCGTGCCCGCCGGTGTAGACAGCTTCACCGTCACCGTGCCCACCACTCAAGACAGCCTGGTGGAAGCCCACGAGACGTTACCGCTGGCGGTGGGCGGTGTCAGCGGCGTCGGCACCATCATCGACGACGACGACGGCAAGCCCACCGTCACCACCATCGAACCCGGCAACCCCGGGCTGGCCGACGACGCCACACCCGAAGGCAACAACCTGGTCTATGCCGTCACGCTGAGCGCGGCCACCAGCACACCCGCCACCTACGCGTTCACGCTGGGCGGCGGCAGCGCCGAGAGCAGCGACATCGGCACGCCGGTGTTCAGCAACGGCGTCACGTTGAACGCCAATGGCACCATCACCGTGCCGGCGGGCGTGGCCGGCTTCACGGTCACAGTGCCCACCGTGCAAGACACGCTGGTGGAGGCCGACGAGACCGTTCCCTTGTCGATCGGCGGCGTGGTCGCCAACGGCTCCATCGTCGACGACGACGGCGGCAAACCCACCGTCATCACGGTGGAGCCGGGCAACCCGGGTCTGGCCGACAACAGCACGCCTGAAGGCTCGGCACTGGTCTACACCGTCACGCTCAGTGCCGCCACCCGCGCACCTGCCAGCTATGACTTCAACCTCGGCGGGGGCAGCGCCGGCGCGGGCGACCTCGGCGTGCCCGTGTTCAGCAACGGCGTGACCCTGGCTGCCGATGGCAGCCTGAACGTGCCTGCCGGCGTCAGCAGTTTCACCGTCACCGTTCCCACGGCGCAAGACACCTTGGTGGAGACCGACGAGACCGTGCCCCTGTCGGTGGGCGGCACCAGTGCCACCGGCACCATCATTGACGACGACCAGCCGAGCATCACCACGATCGAACCGGGCCAGCCGGGCGCAGGTGACGACAAGGTCACCGAAGGCGGCACGCTGGGCTACACGGTCACGCTCAGCAGCCCGACCACCGCACCGGCAACGTATCCGTTCAGCCTCGGCGGCGGCACGGCAGGTGCCGGCGACTTTGGCACGCCCGCGTTCACCAACGGCGTGACGCTGAACCCGGACGGCAGCATCACCGTGCCGGCCGGTGTCAGCAGCTTCTCGGTGACAGTGCCGACCACCCAGGACACGGTAGACGAACCCGACGAGACGGTGCCGCTGAGCATCGGCGGGGTGAATGCCACCGGCACGATCCTGGATGACGACGCGCCGCCCAGCATCCAGTCCGTGACCACCGACGCTGGCGCCGACCGCGTGAACGAAGGCGGCACGCTGGGCTACACCGTCACGCTCAGCGCCGCATCCTCGTCGTCGTCGGTGTTCGGCTTCCAGCTGGGCGGCGGGACGGCAACAACGGGCGATTTCGGCGCCCCCATGTTCAGCGACGGCGTGAAGCTGTTGGCCAGTGGCTTGATCGTGGTGCCGCCGGGTGTCACCAGCTTCAGCGTCAAGGTGCCGACTCTGCAGGACCTGATGGTCGAGGCCGACGAGACCGTGCCGCTGACCATCGGCGGCGTCAAGGCCATCGGCACCATCGTCGACGATGACGGTGGAGCACCGGGCACACCGCCCACCGTGACCAGCGTCGAGCCCGGCAACCCGGGCACCAGCGACGACCGCACGCCCGAGGGCAACAACCTCGTCTACACCGTCAGCCTCAGCAGCACCACCACGGCACCCTTGAGCCTGAGCTTTGCGCTCGGCGGCGGCACCGCCAGCGGCGTCGACCTGGGTGCACCCACCTTCACCAACGGCGTCACGCTGAGTGCCGACGGCACGCTCAACGTGCCGGCCGGCGTGGGCAGCTTCCGGGTCACCGTGCCCACCACGCAGGACACCATCGACGAAGGGGACGAGACAGTTCCCTTGCGCGTGGGCGGCGTCACCGGCACCGGCACCATCGTCGACGACGACGCGCCGCCCACCGTCACGCGCATCGAGCCGGGCCAGCCCGGCACCGGCGACGACAAGGTGCAGGAAGGCACGAGCCTGGTCTACACGGTCAGCCTGAGCAACCCTTCCAACACAGCCGTGAGCTTCAGCTACACCCTGGGTGGTGGCTCGGCATCGGCCGCCGACATCGGCACGCCGGTGTTCAGCAACGGCGTCACGCTGGGTGCCAATGGCATGCTCACGGTGCCCGCCGGCGTCACCGAGTTCACGCTTACCGTGCCCACGGTTCAGGACAGCTCCGACGAGCCCGACGAGACTCTCCCCTTGAGCATCGGGGGTGTCACGGCCTTGGGCACCATCGTCGACGACGACCTCACACCGCCCACCATCACGGGTGTGGAACCGGGCCATCCCGGCGTCGGCGACAACAGCGTGCCCGAGGGCACGGCACTCGTCTACACCGTGTCGATGAGCGGCCCTTCGGCCACACCCATCACGTACGCCTTCGCGCTGGGTGGCGGCACTGCAGCAGCGGCCGACTTCGGCGCGCCGGTGTTCAGCGACGGTGTGGTGCTCAATGCCGACGGCACCATCACTGTGCCTGCCGGCATCAGCAGCTTCAAGGTGAACGTGCCCACGGTGCAGGACACGTTGGGCGAGCCTGACGAGACGGTGCCCATCAGCGTCGGCGGCGTGAACGCGATCGGCGTCATCACCGACGACGACGGCACACCCGGCATCGACAAGGTGGCGCCGGCACCCGGCAACGACCGTGTCACCGAAGGCCAGGACCTGGTCTTCAACGTCAGCCTCACACATGGCGCGGCGCTGCCCACCACCCACAGCTTCGCGCTGGGCGGTGGCACCGCCAGTGGCGCCGATGTCGGCGCACCGACGTTCAGCAACGGTGTGGTGCTGAACGCCGACGGCACCATCACCGTGCCGGCCGGCGTCATCGGCTTCAGCGTCACCGTACCCACCAGACAGGACAGCGCGCAGGAAGGTGATGAAACCGTGCTCCTGAACCTGGGCGGCGTGGTGGGCACAGGCACCATCGTCGACGACGACTTCAACCACGCACCGCTGGTGGCCAACGCCACGGCCAGCGTTTCCGAGGAAGGCCTGGCGGGCGGCAATGCTGACGACAGCGGCAACCCGGTCGACACCACCGATGCCAACAGCGCCAGCGGCCGCATCGTGATAACCGACCCCGATGGTCAAGCCGTGAGCGGCGTCGTGCTGACGGCACCCACCGCGGCGCTGACCAGCGGCGGCGCCGCGCTGGTGTGGGCGGGTTCGGGCACGCAGATGCTCACGGCCAGAGCGGGCGGGCAAACCGTGGCCACCGCCTCCATCGACGACAGTGGCCAGTACACCGTGACGCTGCTCAAGCCGTTGGACCACGCCGCGGGCCAGGGCGAAAACGTGCAGCGCATCGACTTCGGCGTCTCGGCCAGCGACGGCCAGGCCACTGGCAAGGGCACCCTCACGATCAGGGTCGAAGACGACGCCCCTGTTGCAGCCGCCGTGACCAACGTCGTCACGCTGGCCGGCTCGGCCACCAACGTGATGGTGGTGCTGGACATCTCGGGCTCGATGAAGGAGCCGAGCGGCATCAACAGCCTCACGCGGCTGCAGGCCGCCGTGCAATCCATCAAGACACTGCTCGACCAGTACGACCAGCAGGGCGACGTGGCCGTGCGCCTGGTCACCTTCGGCGAACACGGTCATGCGCTGGGGCAGACCTGGACCACGGCGGACCAGGCCAAGGCCTTGCTGGCCAAGGTCAGCGCCAACGGCGGCACCAACTACGACGAAGCGCTGGCCGACGCGATGACGGCCTTTGGCTCGCCCGGCCGCATCGTTGGCGGCACCAACGTGTCGTACTTCCTGTCCGACGGTGCCCCCACGATGGGCGCGGGCGACAGCAGCACTCTTGCGGGCAGCGTGAACAGCAATTCGTCCGACATCGGCATCCAGCCGGCCGAGGCCCGGGCCTGGACCGACTTCCTGAACGCCCAGGACGTGCAGTCGCACGCACTGGCCATCGGCAGCGGCGCCAAGGTCTCTGCACTGGCCGCGGTGGCTCACGACGGCGTCACCCAGACGGCCGGCACGGCGGTCAGCGTGGCCAGCTTCAGCGACCTGCCGGCCGTGCTGCAGAACAGCGCCGCCATCACCACCAGCGGCCAGCTTTTCGGCAACGGCAGCAGCGCCGGCACCAGCAGCCTGGGCGCCGATGGCGGCCATGTGCACGCCTTCAGTGTGGACGGCGTGAGCTACATCTTCGATCCGGCGGCCAACGGCGGCGCGGGTGCGGTAGCGGCCAGCACGACCCATGCCTTCAGCTTCGACAGCAGCAGCAAGACCCTGGTGGTGGACACCGCCGCCGGCGGCCGCTTCACGGTCGACCTCGACGACGGTGGCTACACCTACCGCGCGGCACCGACGGCCACGGCCGGTTTCACCGAGCGCTTTGGCTACACACTGATCGACACCGATGGCGACACCGCCAGCGCCAGCGGCCAGGTGCAGATCAATGGCCCCGTTCTGCCACCGCCTCCCCCGCCGCATCCGGCCAACGGGGCGCCGGTCGTGGGCACCGCCAGCATCACGGTGTCCGAAGAAGGGCTGGCCGGTGGCCTGGCCGACAGCACCGGATCGCAAGGCGACCGCACGAATCTGAGCAGCGCCGCGGGGCGCGTCAGCGTCGCCGACCCTGAAGGCCAGGCCATCACCAGCATCGTGCTGACCGCGCCCACGGCCGCCTTGACCAGCGGCGGCCAGGCCGTCAGCTGGGCTGGCGCGGGTACGCACACCCTCACGGCCAGCGCCGGCGGCCAGGTGGTGGCCACGGCCTGCATCGACGACCAGGGCAACTACAGCTTCAAGCTGTTGAAACCCGTGGACCACGCCAGCGGCAACGGCGAAAACGTGAAGACGCTGGACATCGGCATCGCCGCCAGCGACGGCAAGGCCACCGGCACCGGCCACTTGACTGTGAACATCGAGGACGACGCGCCTCAGGTGGGCAACGCCTCGGCCAGCCTGCAAGGCGCGAACACCAACGTGATGGTGGTGCTGGACGTGTCGGGCTCGATGGGCCAGAGCGCGCCGGGCATGGGCGTGACACGCTTGCAGGCCGCCATCAAGTCGATCGAAACCCTGCTCGACCGCTACGACGACCAGGGTGATGTCGCCGTGCGGCTGGTCGGCTTTTCCTCCGAAGGCAAGGCCATGGGAGACTGCTGGACCAGCGTGGCGAAAGCCAAGAGCCTGCTGGCCACGCTGCGCGCCTGCGGTTCGACCAACTACGACGACGCACTGGCCGATGCCATCACCGCTTTCGGCTCGGCGGGCAAGATTGCCGGCGCGCAGAATGTGTCGTACTTCCTGTCCGATGGCGACCCCACCGCAGGTTCAGGTGGCACCAGCGCCCTCTTCGGCAGCGGTTGCCTCAGCAAGTACAGCACCAGCACCAGCACCAGCACCAGCACCAGCACCAGCAGCGGTTCCAGCACCACCGACGTCGGCATCCAGGCCGCCGAAGAGAAGATCTGGACCGACTTTCTGGGCAGCAACCAGATCAACTCCCTGGCGCTGGCGATGGGCAGCGACATCACCGACGTGTCGGCGTTGAACCCGGTGGCGTATGACGGCCGCTCGCAGACCAACACCGCGGCCATCGTGGTCAGCAACTATGCCGACCTGGGCGGTGCGCTGGTGCAAACCAGCGCCGGCGTGGCCTGCGGCAAGCTCTTCGTGGCCGCCGGTGCAGCGGGCGGGCAGCTGGGCGCCGACGGCGGCCACGTGCACAGCTTCAGCATCGACGGCGTCACCTACACCTTCGACCCCGAGGGCAACGGTGGCAGCGGCAGCGTCAGCACCAGCACCGCGCACGCTTATGGCTTCGACGTGCACACGCAGACGCTGAACGTCGTCACCGCCAGCGGCGGCCAGTTCTTTGTCGACATGGATGGCGGCGGCTATTCCTACCGCGCACCGGCCAGCGCACCGGCCGGCTTTGCAGAAACGTTCAGCTTCACGCTGGCCGACAACGACGGCGACCTCGCCGGTGGCAGCGGCACTGTCGGCACGGCCCTGCAACAGCCCGCCAGCAGCACCGCGCCGCAAATGCTGGCGGGAAGCGCCGGTGCCGACCACCTGCAGGGGGGCGGCGGCAACGACGTGCTCGACGGCGGTGCCGGCAGCGACCATCTGTTCGGAGGCTTGGGGTCCGACGTCTTCAAGTGGGACCTGGCCGACCGCGGCACACCGGGCGCCCCGGCCATCGACACCGTGCACGACTTCAACATGGCGCCCACCGCAGCGGGCGGCGACATGCTGGACCTGCGCGACCTGCTCGGCGGTGCGCTGCTAGCCGGCGGTGCCGACAAGCTGCAGCAATACCTGGACATCGACACCCAGTCGCAGCCCGGCAGCACGGTGCTGCACATCAGCACGCAGGGCGGCTTTGCGCAGGGCCAGTTTGCCGCCCAGGCCGAAGACCAGCGCATCGTGCTGGACGGCGTGAACCTGCACGACGCACTGTCGCTGGGTGCCGGCGCCAGCGAAGACCAGATGCTGCAAGAGCTGATCCACCGCAACAAGATCGAAACGGGGCTCTGAAGCCTGCGCGCCCGCTGCAGGCGAGACCTCGAACCGACAAGGACCCCACCGCCATGACCTACGCCGTGCGCAATGCCCAAGGACAGCTCACCAGCCTGCACCGCCACGACCCGGGCGTGGGCGAGCCGATCAGCCCCGACGACCCCGAGGTGCGCGCGTTCCTGGGGCTGGACACCGAGGTCGACGAAGTCGGCGGCCGTGCCAGTCTGGAATTGGCGGATCAGGAGGAGTCCGGCTTCAACCGGCTGGACGCCGCCTTCATCCGCGTGCTGGAAGACGTGATCGATGCATTGACCAGCCGCAACCTGATCAACATCACCGACCTGCCCGACATCGCACAGACCAAGCTCTTTGCGCGCAAGAGCTTTCGCGAGCGGCGGCCGAAGAACGCGCTGGACCTGTTTCGCCCGAGTGACCTTGACAACGTGCTGTAGTGCATTTTCTTGGCCACCACGCAGGGTGGTTCCTCGCGCCCACCGTGCAGACCGCGGCGGGCACAGCCCGTGCCGGCCTGCATCGCCTGGCGCTCGGCGGGCTGCTGGCGGTCTTGTGGGCCGCCGTGCTGGCCACGCTGCTGGCCGCGCAGCCGCTGCGTGCCTGGGACGCGCAGCAGATGCGCGCCGCCGCGCAGCGCATGGGGCCTGGCGCCGTGGCGGCACTGGGGCCGCTGCAGAACATGCTGGTCGAGGCGCGCGCACAGGACGACGACGCGCGCCTGTTGGCCGTCAACCAGTTCTACAACCTGCGCATCGAGTTCAAGTCCGACCTCGAGGTCTGGGGCCAGGAAGACTACTGGGCCACCCCGCTGCAGTCGCTGGCAGCCGGCCGCGGCGACTGCGAAGACTACGTGATCGCGAAGTACACCACGCTGCTGGCGATGGGCATGCCGCGAACCAGGCTGCGCCTGGTGTACGTTCGGGCACGCGTCAGCGACGCACCGGCGCCGGTGGCGCACATGGTGCTGGCGTACTACGCCACGCCCTCTGCCGAGCCACTGATTCTGGACAACCTGCGAGCCGATGTGCTGCCGGCATCGCAGCGCAACGATCTCACGCCGGTGTTCAGCTTCAACAGCGAGGGCTTGTGGCAGGGCGTGGGCCATGCCACCGCCGGCGACCCCATGGCCCGGCTCTCGCGCTGGCGCGACACCTGGCAACGAATTCAGCAAGAAGGTTTCTTATGAAGCGCAAGCCATCTCCAAGGCCTACCAAGGTGCAGCCATGACTCTCACCCGCCGCATGGCACTGTTCATCGCCAGCATGTTGCTGCTGGCACTGGGGGGCGCGCTGGTCATCCACACGCTGGCCGCGCGCGACGCGCTGCAGCAGCAGCAGGACGTGCGCAACCGCGACGCCGCAGCGGCGCTGGCGCTGGCGCTGTCGCAGCAGCAGGGCGGCGCGGATGCGCTGAAGGCCGTGGCCACTGCGCAGTTCGACCTCGGCCACTACCGCCGCATCCGCCTGGTGGCGGGTGATGGCAAGACGGTGTTCGACCTGCAGCAGGCCACGCCACGGCCCCGCCGTCCAGACTGGTTCGGCGAGCTGCTGCCGATGGCCGCGGCCGACGGCACCGCACTCGTCACCGTCGGCTGGCGCGAAGTCGGCACGCTGAGCGTGGCGGCACACACCTCGTGGGCGCAGGAATCGCTGTGGAACGCCAGCGTACAAAGCGCCACACTGCTGGCCGGCCTGGCCTTGCTGGCCGCCGTGCTCACGGCCTGGATGCTGCGCGCCTGGCACCGGCCGCTGCATGCCACCGTGCTGCAGGCGCAGGCACTGGCGCGCGGCCAGTTCATCGAAGCCCGGTTGCCCAAGCTGCCCGAGCTGCAGGAGCTGACGCGCAGCATGAACACCACCGTGCGCCGCTTGCGCGAGAGTTTTGCCGGCCAGGCCGAACAGGTGGCCTACCTGCAGCGACAAGCGCAGCTGGACACGCTGACCGGCCTGCCGCTGCGCCTGCAGTTCATCGAGTTCATGGACCGCCGCCTGGCCCACCACGACGGCATGGGGCTCTTGATGGTGCGCGTGACGCCGCTGGAGCAGATCAACGACCTGCACGGCCGCGACGCTGCCGACAACGTGCTGCGTCAGGTGGGCATGGTGCTGGCGCGCTATGCACGCTCAGAGCCCGACAGCTTTGCCGGCCGCCTGGCCGGGCCCGACCTGGCGCTGCTGCTGCCCATGGCCGGCATGGCCGCCGATGTGGCCCCGCTGTTGCTGCGCGCGCTGCGTGAAGCGGTGCAACCGTTGGGCGTGGGCGCGTGGGTGTGCGTGGCAGCCAGCGACGGCGTGCTGGCCACCAGCGCCGACAGTGCACTGGCGGTGGCGGCACCGGGCCTGGCGCTGGCCGATGTGGGCGGAGGCCTGTACGTGGCGCAGCCCGACCTGGCGGGCTCTGCAATGGCCAACCTGGCCGCCTGGCAGGCGCAAATTGGCAGCGCGCTGGCTGAGCAGCGCTCGCGCCTGGGCGAGTACCCGGTGCTCGATCCGCAGGGCCAGTTGATCCACCTGGAATGCCCGCTGCGCCTGCAGCTGGACCCGCACGGCGTCTTCCAGCCCGCCGCCAAATGGCTGCCTTTGGCACGGCGCTGTGGCCTGTCGCCGCGCGTGGACCTGACGGCCATCGGCTTGGCGCTGAAAGCCATCAAGCTGGACATGCGCCCACGCGCCGTCAACGTGGAACTGGCCTCGCTCAGCTCACCCGGTTTTGTGGACGAAGTGACCACCCAGCTGGTGTCTCACCCGCAAGCCGCCAGCCGGCTGTGGGTGGAATGGGTGGAGACCGGCACCCGCGGCGACTGGCACGCCGCTGGCGAGGCCACACAGCACTGGCGCCGCCACGGGGTGCACATCGGCGTGGAACACGCGGGCGGCGCGCCCGAGCAACTGGCGCGCCTGCGCGACCTGGGCCTGGACTATGTGAAGGTGGACGCACGCCACCTGCGCGGCGCCGCCCTTGACCCCCGTGTGCGCGCCTACGCGCTCAGCCTGTCCGGCCTGATCCGCTTGCTGGGTTTAAAAGCCCTGGCCGAAGGCGTGGACAGCAGCGAAGACCTGGCCATGTTGTGGCAGCTGGGTATTGACGGCGCCACCGGCACCGCGCTGCGCGGCCCTGCGCTGGCCGACAGTGGCAAGCCCAAGCCGCGCAATG
>JANOZF010000108.1:0-2457 GCA_031429255.1 Rubrivivax sp. | reverse complement strand
CCCGAAGCTGTACCCGGCAACAGACCTGCTGCCCTTGCTGCGCGCGCTGTCTTCGCCCACTGCCGCAGCAACGGCTGAGCGGCAGGCGCTGCTGGACCGCGTGGAGGCGGCGCTGCAAGCGGCGCTGCTGCCCCCATTGCCCGCGGCCGACGACCAAGGCCTGCGCCACATCAGCTGGACCTGCCGCTGCGCCGACTGCATGCCGGCGCTGCGGTGGGCCGAGTCGCCAACGGCTGAGCCCTTGCTGCTGCCGCTGGCCGAATACCGGCGCAGCCACGTCCAGACGGCCTTGCAGGATGCCGCCGCACCCTTGAGCTTTGACACCTTGCGCAAGGGCTCACCCTACAAGCTGGTGGTGACCAAAAAGCCGGGCTTGCACGCGCAACGCCAGCAACAGCGCGCGGTGTGGGCGGCGGACCTGGGGGCCTTGAAAGACTTGGCCGATCGGGCTTGACGCCCTGCTGGCTATAAGCTCGGCTGCCATGAACGACACCCCCGAACAAGCCGACTTCCGCGCCAGCGTGCGCAGCTTCGTGCAGCGCGAGATTGCGCCGCACATCAACAGCTGGGAAGAAGCCGGCGGCTTTCCGCGCACGCTGTACGCCCGCGCCGCCGCGCTGGGCCTGCTGCAGCTGGGCTACCCCGAACACCTGGGCGGCACGCCCTGTGAATGGCCCTGGCGGCTGATTGCCACGCAAGAGATCGCAGCCGCCGGCTCGGGCGGCCTGATGGCCAGCCTGTTTTCACACAACATCGGCCTGCCGCCCATCGTGGCCCATGGCAGCGCCGAACTGCAGCAGCGCGTGGTGCCTTCGGTGCTGACGGGCGACAAGATCGCCGCGCTGGCCATCACCGAGCCCGGCGGCGGGTCCGACGTGGCGCGGCTGCGCACGAAGGCGCGGCTGGAAGGCGGCCACTACATCATCGACGGCGAAAAGACCTTCATCACCTCGGGCCTGCGCGCCGACTGGATCACGGTGGCGGTGCGCACCGGCAACCCCGGTGCCAGCGGCATTTCTTTGCTGGCCGTGCCCGGTGATGCGCCCGGCCTCACGCGCACGCCGCTGCACAAAATGGGCTGGTGGTGCAGCGACACCGCGCAGCTGCACTTCAACGCCGTGCGCGTGCCGGCCGCCAACCTGATCGGCGCCGAGAACACCGGCTTTCGCATGATCATGAGCAACTTCAACGCCGAACGGCTGCTGATGAGCGCCGGCGCCGTCACCTTCGCGGCTGTGTGCCTGGAAGAGGCCACCGCCTGGGCGCAGCAGCGGCAGACCTTCGGCCAGCCGATGGTGGAACACCAGGCCATACGCCACCGCCTGATGGACATGCGCACGCAGCTGATCGCCAGCCGCGCGTTGCTGTTTGAGGTGGCGGCGCGCTTCGACGCGCAGCCGCACGACCCGCTGGTGGTGGCCGACCTGTGCCTGCTGAAGAACCACGCCACCAGCACCATGCAGACCTGCGCCGACCACGCGGTGCACATCCTGGGCGGCATGGGCTACATGCGCGGCACCAAGAGTGAACGCATCTACCGCGAGGTGAAGGTGATGCAGATTGGCGGCGGCGCCACCGAGATCATGAAAGAGCTGGCCTGGCGGCAGCTGGGGGCGCTGGCCGGGCGCTGACGGGTTGTAGCGGGTGGGCGGGCATCATCGAAAGACACTCAGCCTCAGGCCGCAACCTGGCAGCCGGCGCCCTGGAAGCGCCCCTCCTGGACGGCTCTTGCAATGGCACTTGCGATCTTTGCGCCGCCCGCAACTGACGGCTCAATGGGGTTCGCATAGTCCTCCGCGTCGGTGCATACCCGGCGAAGCTCAATGACGCGAAGGTTGCGAACTGCAGCCGTTCTGATGATGACGTCGTTGAACGCAAGCAGTGCCATCCTTGCTGCGCGCTGGTAGGCAGCGTCAGGAAAGTTGCCGTCGTAGATGGTGCATATGACCAGCGGCAGGCCACAAAGCAGGCACAGGTTGACGGCCTTGCGATAGTCCTTCTCGAAGTCGTCCGCTGCGTCGGCCAGCATAAGAAACGCTTCGCCACTCGAAGACGTGGCGGCTTCAAGCAAGCCCGATCTGAGCAAGGCGTCATTGCCGCCGACACTGAGCACCATGTGGGTGTGCTGCCCGGTGACACCCCTGAGCTGATGTGCAACATGGTTGGTTACAGCGCCATCAACCGCGAGCAGATCTGCGCGCGAACCGGCAGGCAGCAGCCCTCGGAGATGATCGATGACCGCCGGGCCGCCACCGGTGTAGGCTGCATTGTCGAAGATCGAATCACCCAGCAGCGCAACACGCAGCATCTGGTGCCTAACGTTAAAACTCAGACAACTCAGAGAGAGGTGCTGTTGCAGGTGAGGCCGAGCCGATTACAAGGCCTAGACCTGCACCTAGCGCCACTTGATGGGCCCGCCAACCACGCCCTGCACGCCAGGGCCGAACTGCAGTGCAA
>JANOZF010000107.1:0-12017 GCA_031429255.1 Rubrivivax sp. | reverse complement strand
GCGGAGTTCAAGGGTGTGAGTTTGGTGATCGAGGCGGCCGACGACGCGGAAGCCAAGCGCGTGTTCACGGCACTCGGTGAAGGCGGCAAGGTCACCATGGCACTGGCGAAGACGTTCTGGACCTCTTCCTTCGGCATGCTGACCGACAAGTTCGGGGTGCCATGGATCGTGAATGTGGCGGCTCCGAAGGCCTAACCCCATCGCGGTCTTGTCCCACGGATCCAAACTGCCAATAAGCTTGCGATCTTCCATTTCCGGTCCCAGAAGCAACGAATTCTGTAGAGGAGAAGAAAGTCATGACCACACATACGGGTAGTTGCCACTGCGGTGCAGTCGCATTCGATGTGGACGGCGACATTGACAGCGGTCTCGCCTGCAATTGCTCCATCTGCTCACGAAGGGCGTCTCTCCTCTGGTTCGTTCCCAGAACAGCGTTGCGCCTCAGGACGCCAGAGTCCGACGCCAGCACCTACACGTTCAACAAGCACGTCATCAAACATCGCTTCTGCGCAAAGTGCGGCATTCACACCTTCGGCGAGGGCACAGATCCCCAGGGCAACGCCGTTGCAGCAGTCAACCTTCGATGCTTAGAAGACCTCGACCTGAGCAAGGTTCCAGTGAAGGAATTCGATGGAAAGTCGAAGTAATCCTTCCATCGTGCCGTGACGCCCCAGAAAGAGTCTGCATAAAGCGCCATCAACATCGACGCAGGCGTGATCGGCTCGAAATGTCACCGTTCAAGTCAATCAGCGCCCGATTCAACTGCCGCGCGGCCGCTCGGCCACCGCTGCTCAATGAGCCCGGCAGGCAGCCCTGGCGCTCCGATTGAGCGAGGGCTCAGGTGTTACCGCAGTCACTGCCGAACGAGGACCAGGTGGGTGGCAAGTGACGTGCTTTGATGCTTGATGCAGACGTAGCCCAAGGCAGGAAGGTTGACCCCGTCGAAGAGCCTTTCACCAGAGCCGAGCAGGACGGGTGAGATGGCGATGTGCATCTCGTCGATCAGGCGTTGGCGCAGGTACTGTTGAATGACATTGACGCCGCCACCGACGCGAACATCCTTGCCTGCGGCAGCCTCTCGCGCCTGCGCCAACGCAGCGGCAATGCCTTCGGTCACGAAGTGGAAAGTGGTTCCTCCTGCCATGACCAGCGGCGCACGCGCGAAGTTGGTCAGCACGAACACGGGGACGTGATAGACGGGATTCTCGCCCCACCAACCCCGCCAGCTCTCATCGGGCCAGGGTCCACGAACCGGCCCGAACATGTTCCTGCCGAGAATCCAAGCCCCAATGTTCTGAAAGCCTCGAGCGGCAAAGTCTTCATCAACGCCCGTCTCCCCGCCATCGTGACCGAACACATTCTTCTGAAACGTTCGGGTGGGGATGGCCCAGCGATGAAGGGACGTGCCGCCAACGCCGAGTGGGTTGTTGATGTCCTGGTCCGGGCCGGCGCCGAAGCCGTCGAGCGATAGGGTGAAACTCTCTACGCGGAGCTTGGGCATGGTGTTTCTCGAGGGTGGCCTTGTGACGCGACACTTCGTCGCAGATTTCCGTGGCGTAGAGACTCAAAGGCGCTGCGCCTCAGCTTAGGGAGAGCGGCAGCCGAGGTCTGTGCGCCGGCGGACCGAAGGGACGAGTATTCGCTCGATCTGTGAACACTGTGTTCGGTGACCCACCGACGACCCATGAGGTGGATCGCACCATTCACCCCATCGCGCTTTGGCTGCATCGACTTGGCCCTGCCTGGCGCGCTTCACTTCCTTCAGGAGTACAGATGAAGATCACCGTTTTCACCGTCATTGTGGCGCCCATCGAGGCCGTCTGGCGTGCGTACAACTCGCCGGAAGACATCAAGATCTGGAACGCGGCATCTCCGGACTGGCATACAACGACCGCTGCAGTCGACCTTCGAGTCGGCGGAAACTTTTCGTCTCGGATGGAAGCGAAGGACGGTTCAGCCGGGTTCGACTTTGCCGGCGTGTATTCCAACATCGTCCCGCAGAAACTTCTGGAGTACACGTTCGGCGACCGAGTCGGCAAGGTCGAATTTTCCGAAGGCCCCTCCGGGGTGACGGTCAGGGTCACGTTCGATGGTGAGTCCTCGGACTCCGAGGAACAACAGCGCGCCGGCTGGCAAGCCATTCTCGACAGCTTCGGCCGCCACGTCGAGGCGCTGCAGCATTTGGCGCAGGGGCCTGCCACGAGCCACTCCTGATCACAGGTGGCGATAGTGTGTCGGTACGACTCGCAATTCGGCAGCTTCAACGAAGGAACGTCACCATGCTCAAGCACTACGGATTTTCGAAGGTCAACGCTGGCGCGCGCGGTCACACGCGCGATCTGCGCGTGCTGTGGGCGCTCGAAGAGATGCAACTGCCGTTCGAACTGGCAGGCATGGACCATCCCGCACACGACCTGAATACCGAAGCCTATCGGCGGCTCAGCCCGTTCGAACAGATCCCGTCGATCGACGACGATGGGTTCGTGCTGTCCGAGTCAGCTGCCATCCTGGTCTACCTGGCGAAGAAGTCCGGCCGCCTGATCAGCGGCGACCGTGCCGGCGAAGCGCAGGTCCTGCGCTGGTGCTTCGCCGCGATGAACTCGGTCGAGCCGCCACTGCTGGCCCTGATGGTGCTTGACTGGACAGCCGGTGGCAGCTGCCGCAAGCACCGCGAGTTCCTGGTCGGCTGGGTGAATCGGGTGCTGACGAACCTGGACCGATGGCTCGCTGACCGCGACTTTGTCGCGACGAAGGAATTCACCGTCGCAGACATTCTGATGGCGCATGTGCTCCTCTCGGGAGTCAAGGACCAGGGATTGATCGCGCCGTATCCGGGGCTCGCGTCGTATCGGGATCGGTGCATGGCTCGGCCTGCGTGGAAGCACACCATCGAGGCGTATTGCGCGCGGGTCGAGGCGGGATAGATCGGCCAAGCCCACGACGCGCTCGAATGGACGCGTCTGGCCCTCGCCGAGGTTTGAACGGTGCATCCGGGCAGCCGGCAACGGCAGGGTTGCACTTTCGCTGGCCCGGGTCCAGTGGGCTGCAGCCGGCGCCAGCTTAGCGTTGAGCGTCTCCTCCCGGGCGTCAAACTCGGCGCACCCAGTGTCGCTCAAGGGTCGTTTCCGGGTCTTCGTTTTTCGCACCCGGGCAGCCGCTTCTGCTCATCAACCTGACGGTCGATAGGACGGGTGGTTGCGATCCGCACGTGCCGATCGCTGCACCGGACCCAAAGATCTATCGTGGTGGCGAACCTCGGTTGGAAGGGCAGGCGCAACGGGATCGCTTATGGTGGCGGTTCCGATCACCATCGTTGGCGCTTCTTGTATGGAACATAGCGACGATGGGTGCGGCGAAGAAGTTGATGACGTCGGCCGGCGCGGCACGGATGAGGCCAAACACCAGGCTCAGTGCCAGCGCCCATTCGGTGTGCTGCAACAGCAGCAGCGAAGCCACACCTGCCGCGATGCACACGCACAGCACCAGCGCATGCCGGCCCGTCCGGTCGGCCACGCGGTCGGCCACGCGGTCGGCCACGCGGTCGGCCACTGTGACGGAAAAGATCATCATCCAGTTGGCTATGCCGGTGGCCGAAGCGGCCTGCGTGGCACAGAGGCCGCCAGCCACCAGCACGCGCGGCGCAAAGCTCAGGTAGACCACATAGCCCGCGTTGAACAAGCCCCATGCGGCTGCTGCCAGCAAGGTCAACAGCAGTCGTTGTGCGGCCAGCCGGTCGCCGCACGGGCTGCGACCGCAGGCACACCGGGCGGCGAGCGGTAGCGCAGCGGCACAGTCACCACTGCCACGGGGAGGGTGGGCAGTCCCCCTGTCGCACCGGCTGAAAACTACCTACGATGGGTTCTTCAACCAGGAGAAAGAACCCCGTGAACCTCACCCCGATTCTGAAGTTGTCGCGCGGCCTGGCTGTGGCTGCCCTTGGAGCCCTCGCCTTGAACGGCTGCGCCATCCAGTCCCCGGTGGCCCCCACCGCCGCCCCGGTTGCCGGCAAGACCGAAGTGCTCTGGTTGGGTCAAGCGGCGTTCCGCATCAAGTCGCCTGGCGGCAAGACGATCGTCATCGACCCGTGGATCACGGGTGGCCCGAAGGCGCCCGCGCCTTACAAGACCGACCTGGCGGCGCTGGGCAAGGTCGACCTGCTGCTGGTGACGCATGCGCACGTCGACCATATCGGCGACGCACCGGCGCTGGCCAAGCTGAACAACACGATCCTGTACGGGCCGGCCGACATGATCACGCCGCTCAACACCCTGGGCGTGCTGCCGGCCAACCTGACGCACCGCTTCAACAAGAGCGGCAACGTCACGCCGCTGCCGGGCATCAAGGTCACGGCGGTGAAGGCCGAGCACTCGTCGTTGTACGTCTTTCCCAACCCGATCACCGGCAAGAACGAATCGCACCCGGCCGGCGAGGCGGTGGGCTACATCATCGAGCTCGAGAACGGTTTCAAGATCTGGCACATGGGCGACACCGGCCTGTTCGGCGACATGAAGTTTATTGCCGAGTACTACAAGCCCGACCTGGTGCTGCTGCCCATCGGCGGCAACTTCACGATGGGCCCAGAGGACGCCGCTTACGCGATCCGCAGCTGGATCAACCCGAAGACCGCGATCCCGATGCACTACAACTCCAACCCGATCGCCAAGGGCACAGCGGCCGAGTTCAAAGCGGCGATGGCGGGCAGCGCGGTCAGGGTGGTGACCATGACCGAGGGGCAGACCGTCGAGTTCTGAGCAGTCAACTCATCACCAGAATGCCCCGGCGATAGTGCGCCTCCTGGCGCGCTTGACAACGCTGCGGCGGCCGCGCCGCCGCAGTGCCTGGCACGGCGTGCCAGGACGCAGCCTCAGATCGTCACGCTGCCCACACTCGCGCCGCCACACACATACAACACCTGCCCGGTGACGAAGCTGTTCAGCGGGTCGACAAAGAAGCCCACGGCTCGTGTCACGTCCTCGGGCGTGCCCAGGCGCTTGACCGGTATGGCCTGCGCCAGCTTTTGTTCGCGCTCGCTGTGTTCGGGCACCACGGCGTGGAACATCTCGGTGCCACGTATCGGGCCCGGTGCCACCACATTGACCGTGATGCCGTCGCCCGCCAGCTCCAGCGCCCAGGTGCGCGCCAGGCCGATCATGCCGGCCTTGGTGGCGGCATAGGCGCTGCGCGTGGCCAGCCCCAGCGCGCCGCGGCTGGACATCAGCACGATGCGACCGAAGTGTTGCGCGCGCATGGCCGGCAGCACCGCTTGCGCCAGCGTGATGGTGCTGCCCAGGTGCAGTGCGGTCAGAGTTTCCAGGTCGTCGATGTTCACGTCGGGCAGCAGCGCCGGGCGGATGACGCCGGCGTTGTGCACGAAGGTGGTGACGGCAAAGCGCCGTGCCACGTCGGCCGCAGCCTGCGCCGTGGCGGTGCGGTCGGCCAGGTCCACGCACACGCTGTGCAGGCGGTGGTGATCGATGTCGGTGGGCCGCCGCGCCATGGCCACCACCTCGTAACCCTCTTGCAGCAGTTGCTCGCACAACACCTTGCCTATGCCGGTGCTGCTGCCGGTGACCAGCGCGACCCGCGGCACTGCGCTTGGGGCTGCGGGCGCGTGCACCGGTGGCGCCATGGGCAAGCGGCCGGGCGGCGCCACGTTCAGCCCCCCACCAGCGCCAGCACGCGCAAGGGGCTGCCGCTGCCTTGGCTGATCTTCAGCGGCGGGCAGATCAGCACGCTGCCGGTGGGCGGCAGCTGGTCCAGATTGGTCAGGCACTGCAGGCCGTAGCGGCCGGCGCCGTGCATGGTGCTGTGGCAGGGGTAAGGCGGCCGCAGGTGGTAGCCCTGGCCGGCGTCGGTGCCGATGGCTTCGCTGCCGAAACCCAGCACGTTGCGCTGGTCCACCAGGAACTGCACCGCTTCAGCACTGGGGCCTGGCGTGTGCTGGCCCGTTTCGTCGAAGTTCTGGTAGGCCTCGGCGTCGCGCTGTTCGGTCCAGCGTTTGCTCCAGTCGGTGCGCATCAGCACCCAGCTGCCGGCGGCTATGCGGCCGTGGGTTATTTCGAAGGTTTCGATGTCGGCGACCGTCAGCAGGTAGTCGGGGTTGGCGGCCGCCTGAAGGTGGCAGTCGATCACCACCGCCGGCGCCACGAAGTGCTGTACCGGGATGGTGTCCACCGCGTTGTGGGGCAGGTGGCGGCCGCTGATCCAGTGGATGGGCGCGTCGAAGTGCGTGCCGGTGTGTTCGCCGCAGGAAAAATTGTTCCAGTACCAGCCCGGGCCGCGTTCGTCGTAGCGGCTGACTTCTTCGATGCGGAAAGGTGCGCACTGGCCCATTTCTGGCGGCAGCGCGATGTGCGGGAAATCGGGCGTCAGCGTCTGCGTGAGGTCGACGACGCGGATGCCGCCGCTGTTCAGCGCGCCGGCCAAAGCGGCCAGCAGCTGGGTGCTGGAGAAGGTGGGGGTGGGGATGGGGGGGTTCATGATGCGCTGATGATTGACGTTAGCCACCGCCCGCCAGTTCACGTTCCAGCACCTTGGGGTTGTCGCGCCAGCGTTCCAGCCATTCCTGCGCCACGTCGCCCGGGTACACGTCTTCCACGCCGTCGCGCAAGGCCTTGACGATGGCGCTGGCCAGTGCATCGGGGCTCAGCTTGGGCGGCGGCAGGTTCTGGTTCCAGTCGTCGTCGATGGGGCCCGGGAAGACATTCACCACGCGGATGCCGGCGCTGCGCAGCTCAGCGCGCTGGCACTGCGCCAGCGAATGCGCAGCCGCCTTGCTGGCGCTGAAGGTGCCGTGCGGTGGAAAGTTGGCCAGTGCGTAGATCGACAGAATGTTCACCCAGGCGCAGGCGTGCAGCGTGCCATCGGCCGCGCGGCCCATCAGCGCCGGGCCGAAGGCCTGCGCCAGGCGCAGGTAGCCGAAGTAGTTGATGTCCATCTCGGCCTTGGCCGCATCGGTGCCGCGGCGCCCGGCGATGCCGTAGGTGCGGTGCACTTCGGCGGTGTTGATGACGATGTCGACCTTGCCGCCGATCTGGCCTGCCAGGTCGAGCACGCTGCGTTCGTTGCTCAGGTCCAGCGGCACCAGGCTGACCTGGTGCAGCGCGGTGATGCTGTCCAGCCCTGAACCGTGCCGTTTCCAGGGTTCGGCATGGCCCACCCAGACCAGGTCGGCACCGGCCTTTGCCAGCGCACGACCCACGGCCTGGCCCACGGGTGTCAAGCCGTCGGTCACCAGCACCTTGCGCAGCTTGGGGTCGCAGGTCATTTCACGCAGCATCGTGTCGTCGGCCATGTGCGGGGTCTCCTTTGGGGGGAATGCGATGAGCACGGCGCGGCCGGCGCGGTCAAGCCGCGCGCCCACGGTGACGCGTGGTGGATGGGTGACCGTCGGATGTGTCGGCTGTTGGGATGCGGCGGCCACGTCGCCATGCAGGTGCACCACCAGCGTGGGGCCGGCATCCAGTTGCACCAGGCCCAGTTGCCAGGGCAGGCGTTCGCGGAAGAACAGGTCGTTGCTGTGGTGCAGCGTGGTGCGTGCCAGCAGTTGGCCCGCGCCGCTTTGCAGGCGCCACTTCAAGCGGCAACCCAGGCAATGCACGCAGGCTTCGCGCGGCGGGTACTGCACGGCCTGGCAGTCTTCGCACACCTGCAGTTCGAAGCGGCCCTCGGCCGCCGCGGCCGTCAGGTTCAGCGCCACGCGGCCCCGCGCCCAGGGCGGCACGTTCATCTGCGGCGTGCGCTTGACCGGATTCTTGCGCGGCGGGCGCACCAGCGGCATGGTCATGACGCTGCCTTCCCACGTTGCGGCATGGTCATGGCGCTGCCTTCCCGAGTCGCGGCATGGTCATGACGCTGCCCCCAGGATGACCGCGCCGGTGCACAGGCAGCGGTCGTAGGTGACCATGCCGTAGCCGCTGACCATGCCCAGCTGGGGCTTGGCCACCGTGCGCGCACCGGCGGCAGCGGTGATCTGGCGCAGCGCTTCGGTCATGCCCAGAAAGCCCCCGGCGCACCCTGCCTGCCCCGACGACAACTGACCGCCCGAGGTGTTGTGCGGAAAGCTGCCGTCCCAGGCCGTGCTGTGCTGGCGCATCAACGCCGGCGCTTCGCCGTGGCCGCAGAAGCCCAGGCCTTCAAATTGCATCAGCACGATGACGGGGTAGTCGTCGTAGGTCTGCAGGAAGCCGATGTCGGCGGGCGTGCAGTCGGCCATCGCATACAGGTCTTCACGGTCCACATGCCAGCCGCCGCGTTCCATGATGGCGTCGGTGCTGTAGGCGTTGTGTCTTTCGATACTGCCACGCACCGTGGCGTAGGCCAGCCCCAGGTCTCGTGCGCGCTGCTCGCTCATCACCAGAAAGGCCTCGGCACCGGCGCAGGGCATCACGCAGTCGAACAGATGGATGGGGTCGGCGATGGGGCGCGCGGCCAGGTACTCGTCCAGTGCCAGCGGTTTCTTGAACAGGCGTGACCCGCCGGCCAGTGCGTTGCTGCGCTGGTCCACGCACAGGCGGCCGAAATCGCTGCGCGTGGCACCGGTGCGCGCCATGTAGGCGCTGGTGATGAAGGCAAACAGCGCGTTCGGCCCGCCAGAGCCATAGGGGTAGGTGGCGTCGCGGCTGAAGTCCGAAAACCCGCCCAGCATCAGTCGAAAGCTGTCGACGTGGTTGGTGTCGCCGGCCACGCAGGCCACCACGCTGGCGTCACCGGCCTGCACCGCGCGCGCGGCGCGGCGCAACGCCATCACGCCACTGGCGCCGCCCGTGGGGATGTGATCCAGCCAGCGCGGGCTCAAACCCAGGTGCTGAGTCACGCCCACGGCGGTGTCCGGGCCCAGCGAAAAGCTGCTGACCGTGAGGCCGTCGATGTCGTCCTTCTGGATGCCGCTGTTCTTGATCAGCGCCTGCAGCGCCGCACCCAGAAAGGCATGTGCGCCGCGCGTGCTGTAGCGCACATACGGCACGGTGACCGGCACGCACACGGCCACGCCTTCGTAGCCTTTGCGGGTGGGAGAGGGGGCCATGGCGCGGGCGTGCTCTCAGCCCTGGCGCTGCTTCAGCGCGCGGGTGTCGACGCAGTACGGCTGGCCGGGCCATGATGGCGCCTGCGCCTTGAGTTCGCCGCGCGAGATCTTCTGCGAGGCGGTGAGCGGCAACGCATCGACAAAGACCACATAACCCGGCGCCTTGTAGTAGGCCAGCCGCGCCAGCGTGTGCTGCACGATGCTGTGCGCCAGCGCCTCGCGTTCGGCGGCTGGCACGGGCGCATGCGTGGCCACGCAGGCCAACACCTCGTCGCCGCGCAGCGCGTCGGGCGTGGCAGCCACCGCGGCGGCCTTCACGGCGGGGTGCTGGTTCAGCACACCTTCCACCTCCACCGCCGAGATGTTTTCGCCACTGCGGCGGATGACGTTCTTGCGCCGGTCCATGAAGTGCAGCAGGCCTTGCGCGTCGCGGCTGACGATGTCGCCGGTGTGAAACCAGCCGTCGGCCCAGGCTTCGGCGGTGGCGGCCTCGTCTTTCAGATAACCGGCAAAGAAGCCGTAGCGCGGGTCGGTGTGGCGGCCGTCCACGGCGTGGCGCACCCACAGTTCACCGGGCTCGCCAGCGGCCGGCTCGCTGCCGTCGTCGGCCACCAGCAACACCTGCACATCGTCGCCTTCGCGACCGAAACAACTGCTGCCCACCGCGCGCGGCTCGTCGTGCGCCATCACCACGGCGCCGGCGCCGGTTTCAGTCATGGCCCAGGCTTCCAGCAGCGGGAAGCCGAAGCGTTGCTCGAACGGCGCGTGCAGGGCCTTGTCGACCCCGGCGCCGAAACCGAAACGCACCCGGTGCTGTATGTCTTGCGGCTGCGGCGGCGTCTTCATCAGCATCGACGGCATGACGCCCAGGTAGTGCACCACCGTGGCCCGGGACTCACGCACGCTGGCCCACCAGGTGGCCGGGTGAAAGCGGTCCAGCACGATCAGGCAACCGCCGGTGAGCATCATTGCCATCGCCGAGTAGGCCATCGCGTTCATGTGCACCAGCGGCAGCGGCGTGAGCATGCGCTCCTGCCCCGGGCGCAGCGTGGCCCTGCCGCCCACGCCCGCATACCAGCGGCCGGCATGCAGGTAGTAGCGGTTGGGCAGCATGCAGCCTTTGGGCCGGCCGGTGGTGCCGCTGGTGTACAGCAGCGCACATTCACTCAGCTCGTCCACCGGGGCTGCGGCCTGCGGCGCGGCAAAGGGTGCTGCGGGTGGAGGCTCGCCGTCGGCCATCAGCGCCAATGGTCGGCCCGCAGCCAGTGCTGCCGCGCACAGGTCGGCGTGCCGCGGCGCCAGCGCCACGTCCAGTGCCATCTCGCTGTGGCCCACCAGGTATTCCAGCTCGGCAGCGCGCAGATCGGCATTGATCGGCACCACCGACGCCCCCAGGCCGTTGAGTGCAAACCAGTGCAGAAAGAAAGCCGGCCGGTTGTCCAGCAGCAGGCCCACGCGGTGGCCGTGGCCATAGCCGGCGGCGGCGTAGGCGGCGCGCAGCGTGGCGATGCGCCCCTGCGCGTCTGCATAGCTCAGCTCGCCGGCTGCGATGTCGTAGGCGGCGGCGGCTTCGGGCAGCACGGCCAGGAAGGCGTGCTGGGGCCACGCCGTGGCGGCGCGGTCGAAAGCGGCGGCCACCGTACCCGCAGGCGTGGTCGTGGACCTGGCCGTCGGCGCGGGCCGGTGCTGGGCTGCGGGCATGGGCGACGGTGCGCGTGCGTGCATGTGCGTTACATGAAGAGCTGCATGTTGCCAAAGGCGGCATCGCAGTTCACCAGGTCGACGCGCTTGAGCTGGATGCGCAAGCCCTCTGCGGTGGCCTTCAGCGTGTGCGTGGCCCAGCCCGCATACAGCGTCTGCTCGTCGCGCCGCGTCTCGACGAAGTGGAAGGCGGTGCGGGTGGTGAACAGACCGGCCGCGTCGTCGCGCAGTTCCACCGTGGGCGTCTGCAGCAGGTGGTGGCAACGGCTGACGGGCTGCTGCGAAAAGGTGCGCGCGCCCTTGAGCCTTTCGATGCGCACCTTCAGCAGCATCGTGTCCTCAAACATCAAGGAAGCCTGCAAGCGCGCGTCGGTCTGGCCGTGGGTCAAGGGCATCCAGTAATGGCCGTCTGCGGTGAACAGCTGCAGCCAGTCGTCGAATCGCAGTTCGTCCAGCAGCCGCGCTTCGGCCACCACGAAGTCGATCAGCGCCTGGTTGGAAGGCAGCGGCGGGGCCGGCTGCTGCGGTGCTGCGGTGCCGATGTCGCCAGTCAAGCCGCCACTCATGACGGCGCCCCTGCGCGCATCGATTGCGTCATGAACCGCACCCAGGCGCGCATCTGCTCGCGCATCTGCCACTCATTGGTGCCGTTGGTGGTGGTGTTGGTCTTGCCATGCTCCGCCGGGTCGTACAGGCGCGCCATGTTCACCCACAGCAGGCCGCGTGAATGCAAGGCCGCCTGCGCGCGTTCGTACATCTCCAGGTCGTCATGGCCCACCACCGACGTGGGGGCGTTGACGAGGCGGTTGTACATCAGCGTGCGTTCCAGCAGCTGGTCGGGTGCGCCCACCAGGCGGAAGGTCCAGCTTTCAACCAGCGTGCGGTCGGCCGCCAGCGGCTTGAACAGGCGCAGCGTCTGTATCGGCCCCTTGACCAAGATGTTGGGGAAGTACACGGTGTTGTGACGCGTTTCGCCCAGGATGCTCTTGGCACGGTCTTCGCCATAGGCCGCGGCCATGGCTTCCCAGTAGCCGGGAATGGGCGAGTAGGCGGCGTGGATGGAGTCGGCCACGCCGGTGTGGCCATGGCCGTTTTGCCAGACGCGGATGCCCATGCCTTCGAAGAAGCTGTACGGGTTGACGAAGGGGGCGAACAGCTCCACCGCCATCGGCTTGGGCGTGCCCGGCGGCGCCTGTTCCCACACGCGCACGGCGGTGCCGGCGCTGGACTGGTGCGCCACCATCGGGTGGCAGGTGTCGGTCTGGTTGTCGACCAGCATCTTCCAGTTGCA
>JANOZF010000106.1:0-11395 GCA_031429255.1 Rubrivivax sp. | reverse complement strand
ACCATCGCAATAGTCATGGGCTCCTCCAGCGACTGGGACACCCTGTCTCACGCCGCAGGCATCCTTGACGAATTTGAATTGGCTTACGAGAAGCGGGTGGTATCTGCCCATCGCATGCCTGACGACATGTTTGCCTTTGCAGAGCAGGCGGGGCCGAAGGGCCTTCGGGCCATCATCGCGGGGGCCGGCGGTGCAGCGCACTTGCCGGGCATGCTCGCTGCCAAGACCGCCGTGCCGGTGCTGGGCGTGCCTGTCGTCAGCAAGCATCTGCAGGGCCTGGACTCTCTCTATTCGATCGTGCAGATGCCCAAGGGTGTGCCGGTGGCTACCTTTGCGATCGGTCCTGCCGGGGCTGCCAATGCAGCGCTCTTTGCCGTTGCCATGTTGGCAGCCGGTGGCGACACGCGCTTGCAGTCCTTGCTTGCAGAGTTTCGCGCTCGCCAGACCGATGCGGCACGCGCCATGACCAGTCTTCTTAAATGAGTTCCAATAGGCCTGAGGGCCAGCTGCCGGCAAGAGGATTCACTGGCCAGTTGCGCCCAAAACAATCTTCCGCAGCAGCCACATCAGAGACTACAGCGACCGCTGAGACTGCCTCATCCGCGGCCGCGGCGCCTGCAGGATCGGCTTCAGGGCGCGGCTTACTTGGCCCGGGTGCCGTGCTCGGCGTGATGGGGGGCGGGCAACTCGGGCGCATGTTCGTGCATGGGGCCCAATCTGCGGGCTACCGGGTCGTGGTGCTCGAGCCCGATGTCGCCAGCCCCGCAGGTGCCGCCGCGGATTGGCATCTGGCTGCCGACTACCAGGACCCAGAAGCGCTGGCGCAGATGGCGCAACGCTGTGTGGCGGTGACCACCGAGTTCGAAAACGTGCCTGCACCGGCCATGCGCCAGTTCTTGAGCCATCAGCTGTGGGTGTCGCCACCACCCGATGCACTGGAGGTCTGCCAGCACCGCGCGCGCGAGAAGGATCTTTTTGTCCGCGCCGGCGTGCCTTGCGCGCCGCATGCGTTGATCAGCAGCGCGGCAGATGCATCGTTGCCCGGCCATGCACTGCTGCTGCCTGGCATCCTGAAGACGGCCACGCTGGGCTATGACGGCAAGGGCCAGCAGTCGGTTGAATCGGTCTCGGAACTGCCACGCGCGTTCGCGGAGTTGGGTGGCGCCGTGTGTGTGCTTGAAAAGCGTTTGCCATTGAGACTGGAGATGAGCGTCATCGTGGCGCGTGGGCGCGACGGAAGTTGCGTGCACTTGCCGGTGCAGCAGAACCTGCACCGCGCCGGCGTGCTGGCGGTGACGCAGGTGCCGGCTCCCGACGTCGATGCTGGCTTGCAGCGCCAGGCCGTGCAGGCTGCGTTGCAGCTGGCGCAGACGATGGACTATGTGGGCGTGCTGTGTGTCGAGTTCTTTGTGCTGGCCGATGGCAGTCTGGTGGCCAATGAAATGGCGCCCAGGCCGCACAACTCGGGTCATTACAGCATCGACGCCTGTGACGTGTCGCAGTTCGGCCTGCAGCTGCGTTGCCTGACAGGCCAGCCCCTGGTGCAACCCCGCCAGCACTCGGCGGCGGTCATGCTCAACCTGATGGGCGACTTGTGGTGGCCGGCCGGTGCGGCACAGGTTCAGCCGCCTGATTGGGGGCCTGTGCTGGCGCTGCCAGGCAGCCACTTGCATCTGTACGGCAAGACCGATGCCCGCCGCGGCCGCAAGATGGGGCACCTCACCATCACGGCAGCCGACGCCGCGCAGGCGCGGCAGGTGGCGCTGCAGGCCGCAGACTTGCTGGGCTTGCCCGGCTTCCAGCCTTGAGCCTCTTGCAAGCATCGCCGCGCCTTGCTGCCGGCCACTGCTGGGCTGCCAAGGGCGCAACCGGCAGGCTGGCCCCGCCAGTCAGGGCGCTCTCTCGGGGAGGCCCGCCATGGTCGATGCTGAATTGATCGACCAGGCCGCGCAGCGCTTGGCCGAAGGCGGTCTGGTGGCATTCCCCACCGAGACGGTCTACGGCCTGGGCGCCCGCGCCGACGACGACGCGGCGGTGGCCCGTATCTTTGCCGCAAAGGGGCGCCCGTCCGAGCATCCACTGATCGTCCATCTGGCAAGCGCCGCCGCGGCGCGCGAATTCGCGGCTCACATCAGCGATGACGCCCAGCGGCTGATGGTGAGCTTCTGGCCAGGTCCGCTGACGGTGATCGTGCCGCGGCGCGCCGATCGCGGCCGCGCTGCGGCCGGCGGCCAGGACAGCATCGGCTTGCGCGTGCCGGCGCATCCGGTGGCGTTGGCGTTGTTGCGGGCTTGTGCGCAACGCGGGGTCGCGGGTGTCGCCGGGCCCAGCGCCAACCGTTTCGGCCGTGTCAGCCCCACCACTGCGGCGCATGTGCGGCAGGAGTTCGGCGCCGGCCTGATGGTGCTCGACGGCGGGCCCTGCACCGTGGGTATCGAATCGACCATCATCGACTGCACGCGCTCATCACCAGCGCTGCTGCGCCCCGGGCAGTTGAGCGTCGACACGCTGCAAGCGGTGCTGGGCAGGCCCTTGGTCGCACCCGACCAGGCCTCGCCCCGGGCGTCTGGCACCTTGGCGTCGCATTACGCGCCTGCGGTGCCGGTGCGCCTGTTGAGCACCGCTGAACTGCTGCAGGCGCTGCAAGCAGGCCCCGCGCCGGACGGCAAAGTGGTCGCGGTATATTTGCGTTCGAAGAAACTGGAATTGCCGCGTTCCGCACCCGACTCGTCCGGATGGCTGTTCAAGAACATGCCGGAGGACGCAGATGCAGCGGCACAAGACCTGTTTTCTGCCCTGCGCGATTTGGAAGCGGCTGGTGTGGCCGCCATCTGGGTCGAGCAGCCGCCGCCGGCCCCGGCCTGGGACGGCGTACGTGACCGCTTGACGCGGGCCGCCGCCTGATTGAAAACGGGCCCAGCCCTGGCCAGCACCCTTGCGTGATGGCCCTGGCCACACGATCTACCATTCCCCGGTCGGCAGCCGCCAACCAGATTCCGGAGCAACGATGAGGTTCATTCCCCGCAGCAAGACGCCGCACAGCCGTGCCGTGGCCTCCAGCCGGCTCTGGCGCCGCTGCGCAGCCGCCGCCACGGTGCTGCTCGCCGCCTGCGGTGGTGGCACGACTCAATACGAGCCCTTCGTGGCGGGACGTGTGCTGGTGGTGGGCGACGACCTGAGTGCGCTCGACGCCGGTGGTCGCAAACACGCAGTCAACGGCGTCAATGTCGACGGGTCGTTGAACTGCGCCGCCGAGCCGCTGTGGGTTCAGACGGTCGCCTCGCTGTACGGCCACGTCTTCAAGGAATGCAATCCAGGCGGCGCCACCACCTTCAACGCGATCATGCGCGCGGCGGCCGGCGCGAAAGTGGCCGACATCGCGGCGCAAGTGGTCACGCAGGAAGCCAATGGCGGCTTCCGCGACAAGGATCTGGTGCTGGCACTGGGTGGCCTGAACGACGTGCTCGAACTCTACCGCCGCTACCCGCTCGAATCGTCGGCCTCGCTGCTGGCCGAGGCCCGCGCGCGTGGTGAACGCATGGCCGGCATCGTCAATCGACTGGTCGACCTGCAGGCCAAGGTGATCGTTTCCACGGTGCCCGATATGGGCTTGTCGCCCTATGCACGCGCCGAAGAAACCACCAAGCCGGGCAGTGCCGCGTTGCTCAGTGAGTTGACCCGTGTCTTCAACGAGCGGCTGGGTGTCAAGGTGCTGCTGGACGGGCGCTATGTCGGGCTGATGCAGAGCGACCTGCGCACCCAGCTGGTGGTGCGGTTCCCTTCGAGCTACTCACTCACCGATGCCAGCACTGCCGTGTGCAAGACGGCATTGCCAAATTGCACCACTGCCGTGGTCGATCTGCTGGAAGGGGCCAGCGCAGGCGGCTACTTCTGGGCCGACGGCACTCGCTTGTCATCGGGTGGGCAATCGCAATTGGCCAGCCTGGCCATAGACCGCGCCAGCCGCAACCCGTTCTGACACGGGCGTCGGGCCGGGACGCCGCTTGCGCACGGGTCGAACCCGATCCGGGTTGGGTGGTGCACCCGCATCGGGGGGGGGGTTACACCGGCTTGCTGGGCTCGGGCTGCTGCCGGCGCGCGCGCCGGTCTTCCACCAGCTTGGTGAACAGGATGGTGCCTGCCAGCAGCAGCGTCACCAGGTTGGCCACCACGATGGGCCACTTGTCCAGCATCACGCCATAAATCAACCACAGCGCGACACCTGCCGTGAAGGCGCTGTACATGGCCAGCGAAATGCCGCTGACGTCGCGCGTTCGCAGCGTCAGCCATGCCTGCGGCAGAAACGAGCCTGTGGTCAGCGCGGCGGCCATGTAGCCCAGGATGTCTTGACCATTCATGGCCCGATTGTCGGTCCTGGGCCGGCCCAGCACCCGCAGGAGTGGCAGCGACGCCCTTGGCGTACTGGCCAGAGAGCAGGGCTAAACTGGTTCCATGTCTGTGTATGCCAGTCCCGATCCCCGCGTTCCCGAGCCTCTGGTTGCCGTGACCGGCGTACCCAAAGGCGCGCCACCGGTCCTTGTCTTTGACAGCTCCACCGAATGGTTGGCGCTGGCCGTGAACGGCCCTGCGGGTGCCTTTTCGCTCACTGTCGCCGGTGGCGCGGCGGCATCAGCCGGCCTGCTGCCACAGGCGCTGCGCCTTGTGGCGCACGCCGGCTTGACACTGACGGACCTGCATGCGGTGGGTTTTGGCAGCGGCCCTGGAGCCTTCACCGGATTGCGCACGGCTTGTGCCGTGGCACAAGGCCTGGGTTTGGGGCTGGGCCTGCCGCTGTTGCCCGTGGACAGCCTGCTGCTGGTGGCCGAAGACGCACGCTTGCAATCGGCCGAGCGCACGGCCAGCGCCGGTTCGCTGGAGGTCGCGGTGGTCATGGACGCGCGCATGAACGAGGTTTATGCCGGCCGCTATCTCTGGCAGGGGGTAAGCCCTGACCAAGGGAAGGATGCGGACCAGGTCCGGGGCCAGCCCGGCGGCCAGCACGCCGGCGCCTGGCAGACGCTGCAGGCACCCCAGCTCTGCACGCTGCCCGCCCTTTTGCAGGCCTGGGGCGACAGGCCGCTGGCGGTGCTGGCCGGTTCAGCACTGCATGCTTTCAGCGACCAGTTGGCGGCGTTGCAGGTCAGTCAACACGTGCCAGCAGAGCGCGACCGCGCGGCCGCGCTGTTGCACCTGGCGCTGCGCGCGCTGGCGGCAGGGCAGGGCGTGGACGCCGCGCAGGCGTTGCCGTTGTACGTGCGTGACAAGGTGGCGCAGACGACGCTGGAACGTGACCAGGCACGTTCGGGTGCGGCATCGGCGGCGCCCGTTCAGGCCGGCATGCATCAGCCTGCGGCAGGGCTTGCAGGCGCAACATGACGGTGGCGCGCAAGATCGACCCTTGGCCGCAGGTGCCGCGGCTGCGCACGATGGCGCTGGCAGACCTGGATGCCGTGATGGCGGTGGAGGTGCGTGCCTACAGCCACCCCTGGAGCCGTGGCAATTTCGTCGACTCGCTGGTGGCCGGCTATCTGGCCCAGGTGATGGTGGCGCCTGTCGGAACGGTTTGCGGTTATTTCGTCGCCATGCCGGGCGTGGACGAACTGCACCTGTTGAACGTCACGGTGGCGCCCGAGTTCCAGAGCGCCGGCCTGGGCCGGCAGCTGTTGCAGATGGTAGAGCAACATGGCCGTGATCAGGGCCTTGCCAGCCTGTTTCTGGAAGTCCGCCACAGCAACCAGCGCGCGCGTGATCTGTACCGCCGGCTGGGTTTTGCCGAGGTTGGCTTGCGCAAGGGCTACTACCCCGCAGCACCCCGGCGCGAAGATGCCGTGGTGATGCGGCTGCCGCTGCTGGAGTCAACGCCATGAACTGGAGCGACCGTCAGCAGGCCATGTTGCGTGCGATGGGCCTGCGCGTCTGGCAACGGACCGACACGGCGCCTTTGCTGGCGGCCTCTGACGATACGACCAGGCCAGCCCGCCAGGCCGCACCTGCACCTGCACCTGCACCTGCGCCTGCACCTGTGGCCGCACCTGTGGCCGCACCCGCTGCCCGGCGCGCAAACCCCGCTGCCGCTGCGCCGATGGCTGCCTTCGACCCAGACAGCGCCTCACCCGCGGTGCCAGCGCTGGCTGCGATGGCCGGCCAACGCGGCGACATCGCCGCGATGGGTTGGCAAGAGCTGCGGCAGGCCGTGGCGGCGTGCACGGCCTGCACGTTGTGCCAATCGCGCACGCAGACGGTCTTCGGCAGCGGTGCGGCGCTGGCGCACTGGCTGGTGGTGGGTGAAGCGCCCGGCGAACAAGAGGATCTGCAGGGCCAGCCCTTCGTCGGCCCTTCGGGTGAACTGCTCGACCACATGCTGTTCGCGCTGGGGCTGACCCGGTCTGACAGCGACACCGGCGAACCCGCCGCTCGGCGGGTCTTCATCGCCAACACCGTGAAGTGCCGGCCACCCCGGAACCGCAATCCCGGCCCCGAAGAGCTGGCGGCCTGTGAACCCTTCCTGCTGCGGCAGATCGAATTGCTCAAGCCGCGCATCATCCTGGCCCTGGGCGCCTTTGCGATCAAGGCCCTGCTGCGCAGCGACGAGCCTGTGGGCAAGCTGCGCGGCCGGCTGCACAGCTACCAGGGGGTGCCGGTGGTCGTCAGCTACCACCCCGCCTACCTGCTGCGCCAGCCGCTGGAGAAGGCCCGCGCCTGGGAGGATCTCTGCCTGGCCGCCGAAATCGCAGAGCGCCTGGCCTGAAGTGCGTGTCGACGCAACGAATGGCATGCGGGTGCCGCTCCTTTCGTCAACGACCTCTGAGCCTGGTGGTGGGCTACCCGGCCTGCGCTTTCAACACCTTTTTGCCAGTGGCAAACCAGGCGCGCTGAATCAGGCCATCGGTCACTTCATAGATGCACAAGAGGTCGAGCGTGCCGCGGCCTTCGGGAAAGTTGCGGGTGATGATTTCGGCGTCGGTGACAAAGCTGCTGACCGCGATGCGGGACACCAGGCGCGCGTAGAGGTCGGGCTCTGCAAAGCGCGCCAGAAAACGCGCGCGCAGCTCGTCGTGGCCTTTGGCGAGCAATTCGCCGTGGATCGTGCGGTGCTCGGCCTCTGGCGCGTAGGTGCGCAGCAGGGCCTCGACGTTCTTGGTGTTGAAGGCCTGGAGCTGGGCCTGCACCACACCACTGGGGGACTGGTCGATCATGGAGGCTCGTGTTCAGTGAAGAAAGGTCCTCGCCCGGTCAGCGCGTGGCAACAGACCGTCGGGCTTCAGGCTCGATGAAGCGGGCTGACGCAGAGGGTTGACGCAGAGGGCTGGGTCGGTGGCATGCGCCGATGTCTTTCAGCCTGCGGCCTTGGGAGCCTTCTTCGGCCGTTGCCAGCCCGCCAGCGTGGCTTGGCGGGCACGGGCCACGGTCAACTGGCCCGCGGGCACGTCCTTGCTGATGGTGGAGCCGCCGCCGACGGTGGCGCCGTCGCCCAGCGTCACCGGGGCCACCAGCACGCAGTTGCTGCCCACGTGCACGTCGTTGCCGATGACGGTGCGGTGCTTGTTGGCGCCGTCGTAGTTGGCGGTGATGCTGCCCGCGCCGTAGTTCACGCGTTCGCCCACCGTGGCGTCGCCCAGGTAGGCCAGGTGGTTGGCCTTGGCGCCGGCGGCCAGCGTTGAATTCTTCACTTCGACGAAGTTGCCGATGTGGACGTCTGGCCCCAGGTCGGCCCCGGGGCGCAGGCGCGCAAACGGGCCCACCAGCGCACCGGGGCCGACGATGGCGCCTTCGATGTGCGTGAACGGGTGGATCACGGCGCCGGCACCGATGCGGGCATTGCTGATCACGCATTGGGCGCCGATGCGGGCTCCGTCGTCGATCTGCACCGTGCCTTCGAAGATGCAGTTGACGTCGATCTCCACGTCGCGGCCGCAGTTCAGCGTGCCGCGCACGTCAAACCGTGCCGGGTCGGCCAGGCGCACGCCGGCTTCCATGAATCGGTCAGCCAGCGCACGCTGATGGCGGCGTTCCAGGTCGGCCAGCTGCACGGGGCTGTTGACACCCAGCACCTCGGTTTCGCTGCCCGCTGCTGTGGCCACCACCGCCACGCCGTCGGCCACCGCGGCAGCCACCACGTCGGTCAGGTAGAACTCGTGTTGCGCGTTGTCGTTCTTCAGCGCCATCACCCAGCGCTTGAGCAGCGCGGTGGGCGCGGCCATGATGCCGGTGTAGACCTCCTTGATCTGCCGTTGCGCCGCGCTGGCGTCCTTGTGCTCGACGATGGCACGCACCTGGGGGCCTTCACGCACGATGCGGCCATAGCCGGTGGCGTCGTCCAGCTCGATGGTCAGCAGCGCCAGCTTCGTGCCCGCGCAGGCCTGCACCAGGGCCGCGGCGGTTTCGCTGCGGATCAGCGGCACGTCGCCGTTCAGGATCAAGGTCACGCCGTGGGCGTCGTCCAGCGCCGGCACCGCCTGCTGCACCGCATGCCCGGTGCCCAGCTGGGGCATCTGGCGCACGAACACCGCGCCACTGCTGGCGCATGCCGCTTCCACCTGCTCGGCACCGTGGCCGGTGATGACCACCGTGCGCGCCGCCGCCAGCGCAGCGCTGGCATCCAATACATGTTGCAATAGGCTTGCGCCGGCCAAGCGGTGCAAGACCTTGGGCAGCGCCGACTTCATGCGGGTGCCTTTGCCTGCGGCCATGATCACGACATTGAGCGACATAGACGGACGTCTTTCGGATGTTGATTGCTGCACGGTTCAGGGGATTGATTATCGGTGGGCTGGTGCTGCTGCTGGCGGTCGGATTGGGCGGTTGCAGTGCCCTTCGTCTGGGCTATTCCAACGGTCCGCAGCTGGCCTGGTGGTGGCTGGACGGCTACATCGACTTCAGCCGCGACCAGTCGCCGCGCGCACGCCAGGCGCTCGACCGCTGGTTCGACTGGCACCGAGGCAGCCAGCTGCCGGCCTACGCCACGCTGCTGTCGCAGGCGCAAACGCAGGTGATGGAGCCGCTGACGGCCGACATCGCCTGCCGCTGGCAGACGCGCGGCATGCAGGCGCTGGAACCGGCCATCCGGCGCGCCGCCGACGACTTTGCCGATGTCGTGCCGGGCCTGGGCCCGCCGCAGTTCAAGCAGCTGGAGCAGCGCTACTCGAAGTCCAACGACACGATGCGCGAGGACTACCTGCAGCCCAACTTGCAGGAGCGCCAGGCGGCGGCTTTCAAACGCACGCTCGAGCGGGCCGAAGGTGTCTACGGCGATCTGAGCGACGCGCAGAAGCGGCTGCTGGCCGCCGGGCTGTCGGTATCGCCCTTCAACGCCGAGCTGTGGCTGCAGGAGCGGCTGCGCCGCCAACGCGACACGCTGCAGACCCTGCGCAAGCTGGTGGCCGACAAGGTGGGCCGCGAAGAGCGGGCGGCGGCGTTGCGCGCATTGGCCAAACGCACCGAAGAGTCGCCCGACCCCAACTACCGCGACTACCAGCGCCGGCTGGCCGACTTCAATTGCGGCCTGGTGGCGCAGCTGCACAACACCACCACCATGGCGCAGCGGCAGCGCGCGCGCAACACCTTCAAGGGCTGGGAAGAAGACCTGCGCTGGCTCGTTGCCAACCCGAGCTCGGGTGCTTCGCTGTCGGCTGCGCCGTCGCAGTAGCCTCAGCGAAGCCCGGATGCAGCAGGCGCTACGGCAGCTGCATCACCACCGTGCGCGGGTTCATGCCCAGTTTCGGGAAGTCCATCAGCGCGGCCTCGAACATCAGCGTCAGCGTGCCCTTGCTGGTCAGCTCGGTGGAACTCTCGTGCACGGCGCGTGACTCGAACAGCGGCTTGCCACTGGCGCGGTCGCGCAGCAGCAGCGCCACCTGGTGCTCGTAGCGGCCGAAGTCCTGCCGGAACATCAGCGACCAGCGCGGGCCGCCCCAGGGCCCGTAACGAAAGCTGCCGAAGCCGCCGCGCCACCACAGCGGGTCGTCCCACAGCGGGCCGTCGGCACGGCCGATTCGGTTGCCCACCTGCACCAGCACGTCGGGCATCCGGCCTTCGGCCACCGGCACGAAACCGGCCTTGGCCAGTGCAGGCCGTGCGGTCTCTTCGAGCGCGGCGGTTTCGGCCGCGCGCGCTTGCTGCGAAGGCAGCCGTTCGAAGGCGTAGCTGCCGGGCTTGCGGTCGGCCGGCCATTCACCAAAGCTGGAGACGTCGAAACTGATGTTGCGCATCGCGGCGCAGCCGCCCAGCGCCACCGCGGACATGGCCGTAAACGCCAGCAGGCCCCGTTGCAGCGCGAGCCTGCGTGCCGGCCTGCTTGCTGAAGAATGTGTTGGCGGCTGTGCAGCCGCTTCGGCCCGTGTCGAGCCACGGGCGCCGGAGAAGGCGGTTGCGGACGGGTTGTCAATCGATGCGGGGCAGAGTTTCATCGTCAGTCCTCCAGTGCAGGCGCACGCGGCGCGCGGCCCATGTGCCATTGGACCGCTTGTACACCCACAACGCCCCCACCTTCCGTGCTGTCGACCACAGTGGGGGCGGCACAAGGCGCTTCGTCAAAGGCGATGTCGCCATCGGGGTTGGCTTGCCCGGTGGTCTTCAGCGTCGCAAACGGAAACAGCTTGGGGTCCATCAGGTGCGAGGGCACCACCTTGCTCATCGCGGTGAGCATGTTGTCGATGCGGCCCGGGTACTGGCGCTCCCAGTCGCGGATCATGGCCTTGATCTGCACCCGTTGCAGGTTGGTCTGGCTGCCGCACAGGCTGCAAGGGATGATGGGGAACTGCCGATGTTCGGCCCAGCGCTCCAGGTCGGTTTCTGCCACGTAGGCCAGCGGACGGATGACGATGTTCTTGCCGTCGTCGCTGACCAGCTTGGGCGGCATGCCCTTCAGGCGGCTGCCGAAGAACATGTTCATCAACAGCGTCACCACCATGTCGTCGCGGTGGTGGCCGAGCGCGATCTTGGTGGCGCCCAGCTCGCCGGCCACGCGGTACAGGATGCCGCGGCGCAGGCGCGAGCACAGGCTGCACAGGGTCTGGCCTTCGGGGATCAGCTTCTTGACGATGGAGTAGGTGTCCTGCTCCTCGATGTGGAAGGGCACGCCGAGTGCCTTCAGGTAGTCCGGCAGCACGTGTGCGGGGAAGCCCGGCTGCTTCTGGTCCAGGTTCACCGCCACGATGTCGAAGTGCACCGGCGCGCGTTGCTGCATCTTCAGCAGGATGTCCAGCAGGGCGTAGCTGTCCTTGCCGCCCGACAGGCAAACCATCACCTTGTCGCCTTCCTGGACCATGTTGTAGTCGCCGATGGCCTGGCCGACCTGCCGGCACAGCCGCTTCTCCAGCTTGTGGTTCTCCCGCTCGATGCGGCGCTCGGCCTCCTGCGGGGCGGGTTCGTTCTCGATCCAGACGGCGCTCATGGG
>JANOZF010000105.1:0-9284 GCA_031429255.1 Rubrivivax sp. | reverse complement strand
TTCGTTGGCCTGGGGCCCGAAGACCTTGGGAAAGTACGCCGGCTGTATCTTGCCCAGCAGCACATTGGCGTCGGTGGTAGCCAGCGGGCCGCCGCGCCGGTAACTGGCCGGGCCGGGGTTGGCGCCGGCGCTTTCGGGCCCCACACGCAGCCGCGCGCCGTCGAAGCCCAGGAGGCTGCCGCCGCCCGCCGCCACGGTGTGGATGCTCATCATCGGCGCGCGCATGCGCACGCCCGCCACCTGGGTCTCGAAAGCGCGCTCGAACTCGCCCGCGTAATGGCTGACGTCGGTGCTGGTGCCGCCCATGTCGAAGCCGATGACCTTGTGATGGCCTGCCGCCACCGCGGTGCGCACCATGCCGACGATGCCGCCCGCCGGGCCCGACAGGATGGCGTCCTTGCCCTGGAAGTGGTGCGCCTCGGTCAGGCCACCACTGCTTTGCATGAAGAACAGGCGCACGCCGGGCATCTGCGCGCCCACCTGGTCGACATAACGCCGCAAGATGGGAGACAGGTAGGCATCCACCACCGTGGTGTCGCCGCGCGACACCAGCTTCATCAGCGGGCTCACCTCATGGCTGGCGCTGACCTGCGTGAAACCCAGCTCGCGCGCGATGCGCGCTGCCGTCTGTTCATGCGCGGTGTAGCGGTAGCCGTGCATGAACACGATGGCCACGGCGCGGATGCCGGCGTCATGCGCCGCCCACAGTCTTTCGCGCAGATGGGCCTCGTCCAGCGCCTGCAACACCTCGCCCTGCGCTCCCACGCGCTCCTGCGCTTCGATCACGCGTTCGTACAGCATCTCGGGCAGCACGATGTGGCGGTCGAACAGGCGCGGCCGGGCCTGGTAGCCGATGCGCAAGGCGTCCTTGAAGCCCTGTGTGGTGACCAGCAGCGTGCGGTCGCCCTTGCGTTCCAGCAGTGCGTTGGTGGCCACCGTGGTGCCCATCTTCACGCAGTCCACCAGCGCCGGTGTGATGGGCTGGCCCGGCTGCAGGCCCAGCAACCGGCGCATGCCCTCGACGGCCGCGTCGCGGTACTGCTCGGGGTTTTCGCTCAGCAGCTTCAGCGTGTGCAGTTCGCCGCCCGGCGCGCGGCCCACCACATCGGTGAAGGTGCCACCACGGTCGATCCAGAACTGCCAGCGGGTTTCGGTCATGACGGATGTCCTCGGCCCAAGGCCTTGATTGCAGCGGGCGGGCGCCGCCCGGCGCCACAATCTTGTCATGACCGACCATCCGCACCGCCTCGTTCCCCTGGCCGGCGCCAGCAACTTCCGCGACCTGGGCGGCTACCCGGGGCACGCGGGGCGCAGCGTGCGCTGGCGGCGGCTGTACCGCTCGGACCACCTGGGGCAGCTGACCGCCGCCGACCAGGCCGAGTTGCGCCAGCGCGGCGTGGCCACGGCGCTGGACTTTCGCGGCGTGCACGAGAGTGCGGCCACCCACTACAGCGTGCCCGGCCTGCAACGGCATGCGCTGAGCATCGAGCCCACCGTGGTGCAGCGCATGCACGAGATGGCATGCCGCGGCCAGCGGCTGGATGAAGCGGCCACCGTGGGCCTGATGGAAGACCTGTACCGTGCCGTGGTGCGCCATCAGTCGGCGCGGCTGGCGGCGTTCTTTGCCCATGTGCTGGCGGCGGAGCAACCGCTGGTGTTCCACTGCACCGCGGGCAAGGACCGCACGGGCGTCGCCGCCGCCTTGCTCCTGTCAGCGCTGGGTGTGCAGCCTGAGCTGGTGATGCAGGACTTCATGCTCACCAACCGGGTGTTCCGCCCACCCGTGCTGGTGGCCGACGAGATGCCCCCGCAGGCCCGGCAGGCGTTGTGGAGCGTGCGCGCGCAGTACCTGCAGGCCGCGCTGCAGGTCATCGACGACGAGCACGGCGGCCTGGCGCCCTACCTGCGCGACAGGCTGTGCCTGAGCAGCGCGATGCTGGATGAACTGGCGCAGCGGTACCTGGAACCCGCCTGATACCAAGCCCGGCGCGGCGACAGGCACCCGCGTCCACCATGCCCCCGCAAGAGACCCACAAGGCCCTTGCAACCTGGCGCAGCGGCACCATGTAGGGTGCATGCAGATCACCACCGCACTCCCGAGCACCCCCGCCGCGCCGACGCAGGGGGACTTCAAGGCCGCCATCAGCCTGGCTTCGCTGCTGCAACGGGTGGACGCCCAGCCGCAAGGCATCGGCGCCCTGCAGTATCGGCAGCTGGTGCTGCAGCTGGGGCAGTTGCTGGACGGCCTGCCACCGGGCGATATGCTGCAGCAACTGCTGGGCACCTTTCCAGCGGCGTCGATGGTCTACGAAAACCGCCAGTACGGCCACGCAGGCTTGTGCCGTTCGCCGCTGGAGAAGTCGCTGGCCAGCGAGCAGTCGGCGCGCGCGGCCATCGACAAGGCGCGCGCACTGCGCGCCTGACCCGCCCCTCCCCCGCACACCGGCAGCGCCAGCGCGTCAAACAACGCAGCTGCGCATCGGCATGGAGTGCCGGTTCGCACTTGTGTGCAGAATGCTTCATCGCCCAACCGAGGACACACCGATGAACGCCCCCCTGCCCCTGCCCGCGCTGGATGACATTCGTGCGCATGAAGCCGAGATGGTTGCCATCCGCCACCAGATCCACAGCAACCCGGAGATGGCGTACCAAGAGTTCGCCACCGCCGACTTGGTGGCCGAGCGCCTGACGCGCTGGGGTTACGAGGTGCACCGCGGCTTGGGCGGCACCGGCGTGGTGGGCACGCTGCGCGCGGGCACCAGCACGCGGCGCATCGGCCTGCGCGCCGACATGGACGCGCTGCCCATCGTCGAAACCAGCGGCAAACCCTGGGCCAGCAAGGTGTTCGGCAAGATGCACGCCTGCGGCCACGACGGCCACACCGCGATGCTGCTGGCCGCGGCGCGCCACTTTGCTGCCACACGCCACTTCGACGGCATCCTGCACCTGGTGTTCCAGCCCGCCGAGGAAGGCCTGGCCGGCGCGCGCAAGATGCTGGAAGACGGCTTTCTGGAGCTGTTCCCCTGCGACGCGATGTTCGGCATGCACAACATGCCGGGGCTGCCCGAGGGCCAATTCCAGGCCGTGCCGGGTTTCGCGATGTCCAGCGGCGACACCTGCATCATCACCGTGCGCGGCACCGGGGGCCACGGCGCGATACCGCAGACGGCGGTGGACCCCATCGTGGCCGGCGCCAGCATCGTGATGGCGCTGCAGACCATCGTCGCGCGCAACGTGCCGCCGCTGCACACCGGCATCATCACCGTGGGTGCTTTCCTGGCCGGTGATGCGCCCAACGTGATACCGGGCACGGCCGAGTTGCGGCTGACTGTGCGCGCGATGCAACCCACCGTGCGCGACCTGCTGGAAAAGCGCATCACCGAGATCGCCCAGGCGCAGGCCACCAGCTTTGGCGCCACCGCCGAGGTGAACTACATCCGCCGCTACCCGGTGCTGAACAACACCCCCGAGCACACTGAGTTCTGCAAGCAGGTGGTGCGCGACTGGTTGGGCGAAGAAGCCCTGGTGGCCCAGCCCGAAGCCATCACCGCCAGCGAAGACTTCGCCTTCTTCCTGGAAAAGGTGCCCGGCTGCTACATCAACATCGGCAACGGCGTGGGCAGCGTCGGCGGCTGCATGGTGCACAACGCCGGCTACGACTTCAACGACCGCGTGCTGTGCACCGGCGCCAGCTACTGGGTGCGGCTGGCCGAGACTTACCTGAAAGCGGCCTGACCGCCCCTGCCGCCCGGCCCGGCACGGCGGTGCAATCGCGGCAGCAGCGCCGCGGCCAGAGCCAGCGCCACCAGCGCGCTGGAGGGTGGTTCCGGCACCGTGTTCAGCGAGCCTTGGAACACAAAGCGCGTGCGCGCCTCAGTGGCGGAGAAGAACTGCCCGCTGCCGGTGAAGGTGACTTTGCCGGTGGCGCCCTGAAAGATGCCGCTGCCCCCCTGCACGGCCATGTCGCCGATGAGGTCGAACAGCGATGCATCGGCGCCCGGCACCATCTGCACCGCAAAGGTGCCCAGCAGTTCGTCGCCTGTGCCGCTGACAAAGCGGTTGCTGCCGCTGCCTTGGCCGGTGGCCAGGTTGATCACGTCGCCCGAGAAGTAGCTCAGCAAGCCCGGCGACCCGCTGCCCGTGGCCACGGTCTGTACACGCACCTCAGGGCCCGCGGGACTGATCACTTCAACGATGGTGGACGTGCCTTCGACCACGGCAGTGAATGGCAGCGCAGCCGCCTGCGCCGCGCCGATGGCGCCGCAGCACAGGCCAGCGCACACGATCTGTGCAAGACGGCTGCGTGGCGTGCATCCGGAGTTTGGATGTGAAGGGTGCATGGTGGTCACCGCGGGTCAGGCGTGAAGCAACGACGACGACGACGACGCACGGCGCAGCGCCAGCGCCGTCCAGCTGGCGGCGGCCAGGTCCACCGCGGCCAACAGCGCCACCGCGGGCGGCGCCACCGCAGTGGCTGTCAGCACCAGCATCGCTGTACCGGCGCCTGCGCGCCGCCACACCGAAGCGCGCAGCAGCAACGGCACACCGGCGCGCGCCGTCACCACGTCGGTGCAGCCCAGCGCCAGCGCCACGATGCCGAGCATGCGGATCCAAACGTCATCAGGCACCGGGAGTTGCAGCGGCATCAGCACCAGGGCAGGCGCAATCAACAACGCAAGGCCGGTGCCGCACAGGTACAGACCGAACAACTGCAGGGAACGCGCGGCGGCGTCCAGGCTCGGGCTGACGGGCGGGGTGATCGAAGGCATGTTGGCTCCTGTTCGGGTGGAGGCCCATTGAAGCCTTCAGCGCACGGACAAGCTACGGGACAAGTGTCCGCAAGCGGCCTGCGGTGCACCGTGAGCGCAGGACAAATGTCCCCAACAGCCACCGTCATCCGCCAAGACCCCCGCCCGGCAGCCTTCAGCCCGGCACGCGCAGCCCCGCGCCTGCACCGTCAGCCAAAACCCAGCTCGCGCGCGCGCACCACGGCGTGCGTGCGCCCGTCCACCGCCAGCCGCGTGTACAGCCTGGACAGCGCATTGCGCACGGTCTTGTCCGCCAGGCCCAGTTGCGCCGCAATCTGCAGGTTGTCACAGCCACGCGCCACCAGCGCCAGCAGTTCGCGCTCACGCGGCGTGAAGTCCAGGCCCTGGGCTTGAAGACCGGCGGCCCGACCCGTGCCCGGCCCCACAAACGCCGTCACCGCTTCGCAGAAACGGTCGAAGGCCGGCTCGCCGGCGAGCGGCACGTGGTTGCGTGTGCGCAGCGACTCGAAGCGGGCGTCCGGTATCGCGGCGGCCAGCTCGCGCCCACACTCCACGCCCACCGCCGCGTCGCCCTCGGCATGCAGCACCAGCGTGGGGCAACGCACGCTGCCGAGTTCGGCGCGCGCATCCAGCGCCAGACGCGACCGAAAGAGCGCCGCAGCCTGGCGGCCGTCGCACGAGCGGCGCTGCTGCTCGTTCAGCGCAGCCACCTGGGCGGGGGTGCCGTCGGGGATCATCGAGGCGCTGAAGAAGTGCTGCACCGGCGCGTCGCGCACGCCCCAGCCACCTTCGATCAGCTGGGCTTGCGCTTCGAGATAGGCACGGCCCGCCGCACTGATGTCACGCAGCAGGCGCCCGTGCGAAAAACCGCCCAGCAGCACCAGGTGGCTGACACGGCCAGGATTGCGCGCCGCATAGGCAATGCTGGGCGCTGCGCCACCCGAGATACCCAGCAAGGCGGCGCGCGCAAGACCAGCCGCGTCGAGCACGGCACCGATCTCTTCGACCGACGACTCCAGGCCGGGCGGCACGCCGTCGGCGCCCGACAGGCCGCAACCGCGCTCGTCGTAGCGGTACAGCGTCACGCCCCGACCCAGGCGCTCGATCCAGGGACGAAACAGCGCCGACTCGCAGTCGTACTCGACATGCGTCATCCAGTGCCCCGCCCGCAGCAGCGGCGGCCCGTGACCGCTGCGTGCCCAGGCGATGCGCGCGCCTGACGCCACGTGCGTGAAACGCAGCTCCTGGCGCAAGGTGGTGCTGACCGGCATGGGCGCACTGTACGTGCACGCGCCCGGGCACGCCACCGGCGCGCAAGCCGGGCCGGCCGGCCATGAAATTCAATTCCGGTCCAGACGCGCCGCCAGCTCGTCCTGCCACGACACCAGGTCGTCGGTCGTCACCTGAAGCCACTGCAGCGCGCTTTCGCCGAACTGCAGCCAGTCGCGGTTGTCGGGCACCCCTTCGTCGCGGTGCATCAGGTGCTCGGCCACCAGGCCGGCAGCCACCAGCGCTTGCACCTCGGCCTCGACACTGGCGTCGCCGAGCACGTCGAAGTCGTGGTGCAGGCGTATCGCGGCCATCACCGCCGGGGCCAGCTTCCACACGCGCGCCACCAGCGCACCCACCACGGCATGGTCGGTGCGGTGGTTGGCGTTTTCGGTGGCAATGCCCGAGCGGTCACGCCGCGCAGCAGCTTCGAGCATGGTGCCGCCGTAGCCGCGCACGCTCTGCAGCAGCACCGGCTGCCCCACATGGCTGAACAGCCCCCAGGTGTAGGCCAGATCGGCCGACATGCCGGGCAGCTTCTCGGCCAGCAGCTCCATCGCCTGCGCGGTGGTGCTGGCACGCTGCCAGAAACGCTGCAGCTGCGGGCTGCTCACGGGCAGCGCCTGCCGTGTCAGGAAGCCGGTCATCACCAGCGCGGCGCGCTTCAGCCCCAGCACGTCCATCGCCTGCCCGAGCGACCGCGCGGGCTGGCCACGGCTGTAGTGCGGCGTGTTGGCGGCGCGCAGCAGCACGGCCGACATCGCCACGTCCTGGGCTGCGATGCGCGCCACTTCGGCGAGGTCCACCACCGGGGCGTCCATGGCCTTTTGCAGGCGCACCAACAGCGTCGGGCAAGGCGGTATCACGATCTGGCCGAGCACGCCCTTGCGGCGCTGCTGGTCCAGCTCTTGTCCTATGAGGTCGGCGCGGGTGGCTTCGGTGCAGGTGGTCATGGGCTTTCCGGGCCGCCTGAGCAGGCGGGCCTGTCCACGGTTTATCGGCCACGACGCTTGACACTGAAGTCCTCACGGCCCGCGGCTTCCGGACCCGAGGCGTGCCATGTGCTCGTTCAGCATCGTCACCACGTCCAGCACCAGCAATCCGCTGGCGCGCCGCAACGCTGCCGCATAGGGCGGCAAGTTGGTGCATTCGAGCACCAGCGTGTCGAGCTCCGGATGGCGCGCCCGAAGCCGTGCGCCAGCCGCCAGCAGCTGGGCGCAGGCATCCGCCTGGTCCAGCTGCGGCAGGTCTTGCAGCAGCGTGTGGTGCAGCGGCGAACCGGGTGTGATGCCCTCCACCGGCGTGCGCGGGTCGGCACCCACGGCCGTGAAGTGCGCCGGCGTGAGCGAAGCCGCTTCGAAGGTGATGACGCCGCAGCGGCGGCCGGGCAGGCTGGCCAGCTGCAGCAGGCTGGACGTCCACACCGGCACCGGCCACAGCGCCGCCTGCAGCTCGCGCTGCCACAGCGCCAGAAAGCCGCAGCTGGTGCCGATGGCGGTGCAGCCCTCGGCCACCAACTGGTGCGCGGTATGAATGAAGGGCTGCAGCGACGCTGCATCGCGCCCGCGCACCACGCGTTCGGGCGTGGCGCCGACAACCACGCGACGCAGCACCGGAAAGCCGAAGGTCTGCTCATGGCCGATGTCACCCGGCGGTCGCGGGAAACGCGTCTGAAGCATCAGCACACCCAGCATGCAGCACCCCTGGCTGTTGGTGGAAGCCCCGGGATGAACAGCCCTTGGCACGACCTATGCTAGCCAGCTTGTTCGGTTCACCCGCCAGGAGTACGCATGTCGATCTTCCACCCCCTGTTCAAGAACACGCTGGTCGCCACTGCGGCCCTGGCCCTCACCGTTGCCTGCACCATGGCGCAGGCGCAGACCAAGTGGGACTTGCCGGCGGCCTACGCGCCCACCAACTTCCACAGCATCAACCTGATGGAATTTGCGGCAGACGTCGACAAGGCCACGGGCGGCAAATTGAAGATCACCGTGCACGCCAATGCGTCGCTGTTCAAGGCGCCCGAAATCAAGCGCGCGGTGCAGGGCGGGCAGGCGCAGATTGGCGAGGTGCTGATCAGCAACTTCACCAACGAGTGGCCGCTGTTCGGCGCCGATGCGCTGCCCTTTCTGGCCGACAGTTGGGACGAGTCGGTGAAGCTGTGGAAAGTGCAGAAACCGTTCTTCGAAAAGAAGCTGGCCGAGCAGGGGATGATGGCGCTGTACGCCGTGCCCTGGCCGCCACAGGGCATCTACAGCAAGAAGCCGCTGGCCAGCGCCGCCGACCTGAAGGGTGTGAAGTGGCGCGCCTACAACCCGGCCACCAGCCGCATCGCCGAACTGGTGGGCGCTCAGCCGGTCACGATCCAGGCCGCCGAAGTCAGCCAGGCCTTCGCCACCGGCGTGGCCGAAAGCATGATCAGCAGCGGCAGCACCGGCTGGGACGCCAAGCTGCACGAGCATGTGAAGTACTGGTACGACACCCAGGCCTGGCTGCCAAAGAACGTGGTGCTGGTGAACGTGGCTGCCTTCAAGGCGCTGGACAAGCCCACGCAAGACGCGCTGCTGAAAGCCGGTGCCGACGCCGAAGCCCGCGGCCTGGCCTCGGCCAAGAAAGCCAACGGCGAGACGCTGGACAAACTCAAGGGTGGCGGCATGAACATCCTGCCGCCCAGCCCGCAACTGAAAGCCGACATGGCCAAGGTGGGCGACACGCTGCTCAAGGAATGGCTGGAAAAAGCCGGGCCAGAAGGCAAGGCCCTGATCGACGCCTACCGCAAGTAGCCGCGCGACAGAGCCGATGCGCCGTGCGCTGAACGCCCTGTATGACGGGGCCGCCTGGGTGGCGGCCCTCTTCATGGTCGGCCTGCTGGTGATGGTGCTGCTGGCCATCGTCAGCCGGCTGCTGCACTTCCATGTGCCCGGCACCGACGCTTATGCCGGCTATCTGATGGCCGGCGCCGGCTTTCTGGCGCTGGCGCACACGCTCAAGCGCGGCGAACACATCCGCGTCACGCTGCTGCTGTCGTCGTTGCAGGGCGCGGCGCGGCGCGGCATGGAAATCTGGGCCTTGAGCGCCGCCGTGGCGCTGGCCGGCCTGAGCGCTTTCTACAGCGGCCGGCTGGTCTGGCAGTCGCGCCAGTTCAACGACATCTCCACCGGCAACGACGCCACGCCACTGTGGATACCGCAGCTGGGCATGGCGATAGGCACGGCCATCCTGTGCATCGCGCTCATCGACGAACTG
>JANOZF010000104.1:0-9238 GCA_031429255.1 Rubrivivax sp. | reverse complement strand
GTCACCTCGCGTCCCGGGACCCCGGAAGCTTTGGCCCCGGCGCCGGGTGGGACTATTTCAGAGACCTTGTGGCCAGGCTACCGGACGATGCGCCGTATCCACTGCCTTGAGCACCTCTCTCGAATGACGGCCCCAAACCTGCCGTTCCTGAACGGCAGGTTGTGGCCGTTATGCAAGTCTTGCTATAACGGCCAGCGGATAGGGCCCCCCGCAAAGGCACGCCGCTGCGTCAGCGCATGACCGAAGACATGCGCATGCGCAAGCTCGAGGACAAGACCCAGCAGGCTTATATTCGCGCCGTTCGCAAGTTGACCGTCTACCTCGAGCGCGCGCCCGATACGGCGACGGTCGAAGACCTGCGCAACTTCCAGCTGCATCTGGTTGGCACGGGCACCTCGCCGATCACCCTGAACGCGACGCTGTCCGGGCTGAGGTTCTTCTTCGACATCACGCTGGGCCGGGTCGAGTTGATGGCCCGGATGCAGCCGGTGAAGCTGCCGCGCACGGTGCCCGTGGTTCTGAGCACGCAGGAGGCCACTCAGTTGATTGCCGCGGCGCGCAACGTCAAGCACCAGGCAGCGCTGTCGGTGGCTTACGGCGCCGGCCTGCGCGCCAACGAGGTCTGCCGGCTGAAGATCGGCGACGTCGACAGCCAGCGCATGGCGTTGCGTGTCGAACAGGGCAAGGGTGCCAAGGACCGCTACGCCATGCTCAGCCCCGTGGTGCTGCAGCGCTTGCGCGCGTGGTGGCGCGTGGGCCATGCCCAGGGCCGGATGCTGCCCGGCGGTTGGCTGTTTCCGGGCATGGATCCGATGGACCCGCTGACCCCGCGCCAGCTCAACCGCGCCGTGCACGACGCCGCGTCGGCCGCTGGCATCGCCAAGCGCGTGACGACGCACACGCTGCGCCACTCCTTGGCCACACATCTTCTGGTGCGCAAGGTCGACATCCGTGTGATCCAGGTCTTGCTGGGCCACAAGAAGCTGGACTATCTCCAGCGCCAGACTATGTCCAGCGTTGTCGAAGTCATCCGCTGTGGTGCGGTCTCTGGCCAAATGCCAAGCTTGGCATTTGGTCTTCAGCGTCTGCGTCAGGTACTCGTCTGCACGGCTGGGCTCCGGTGCGCCCGAAGGATGGTTGTGCGCCTTATGTGCCCCGAATTCTTATGCGCCTTGCTGTGACAGAGCCTACGGCTTCTGTCGAGTCGGCAGCTTTGCAGACCACATAAGCAGGGCTGGAATCTGGTATCGCCGTCGACGGTATCGATGTCGACGGATGGTTGTATCGAAAGCCAAGTCCCCCATGCCCATTACTGTGGGTGCGCCGCTCTGTGCCGTACTTATTGATTCCCGCCGAACAGCGCTAGCAGTGCGAGCAGCAGCGCAACTGCAAGCAAGGTCGAGAGCTACCAACAGCGCCGCCGTGAGACGACCTGCGGCGGCAACAGGTTGGTAACAGGGCTATACGCGTCGTACTTGTAGCCTGTCTTGGTAATCGCAGTGGGGCGACCACGGCGTTGAAGCTGGCGCTGTTCCTGGAACCACACAGGCGGCTGGGTGGACCAACACCGCCGAACTGAGGGGTGCCCTCGTGTCTGTTGTGCGCTTTGCGCTGCCAGCCACCGGCTAGACTCACGATAACCTCTCCGGCGGCCTGCCGAGGTATCCACCCTCGCTGCGCATCGTGTCCCAGTTCCTCGTCATCGTCTGGCGCTTTGCCTCGACGCTCAAGTTCAAGATCGTCGCCCTGGCGGTGGCTGCTGGCGTGCTATCGGCCTTTGGCACTGCAGCGCTGCTGATCCGCAGCACCCAGCACAGCGTCGAGCATGTAGTGCTGACGGCCGCTGCCGACGAACGCGAGCGGACTGCGGCCATGCTGTCGAGCCAGGTGTCCATGCTCCGCGACACCCTGGCAGCAACGGCCCGGCAGGTCCCGCCTGAAGCCTGGATCGATGCCGCGCTCATGGAGCGCTACCTGATGGACAAGCCGGCGATGCTCATGATGTTCGCAGCGGTCTATGCCATCGCGCCCAGCGGGCAGGCACTCTCTCGGATCGAGAAGGGTCTGCCCTCCGACGAACTGCCCGACTTCGCTGATCGGGAGTATTTCCGGCAGGCCGCCGCCTCGGACCAGCCCGTCATTTCCAAGGTGCTGCTCGGCAAGGTGCTCAAGGTGCCGATGGTCGTCCTGGCTATCCCGGTGGCTGGCAGTGACGGCAAGCTGCTGGGCGTGGTCACCGGTACGGTCCCCGTGGGCTCCGCGTCGCTCTTCAGCGAGATCCGCAGCAGCTCGCCTGGGACCGGCGGGCTGGAGCTCATCATCGACCGCGAAGGCCGCGTGATCGCCCACCCCCACGAGAGCAGCCTGATGAAGCTGGCGCACGGTCTGCCCGGGCTGCAGCACGTGGTGCCCGACTGGATGGCCTTGGGCAGCCCCATCGACACGCAGGGCGTTGCCACGCTCGAGGGCGACCACGTCGTCTCCAGGGCCGGCATACCTCTGACCGACTGGGTCACCATCCGCATCACGCCCGCGGCCGTCGCCTTTGCCCCCGTGGCTGAAGCCCGGTCCGCCGCCCTGCCCGCCGCTGAGTTGGCGGGACTGGCCGCGGGCCTGATTGCCGGTGTCCTTGCCTACACCATGACACGCCCCATTTCCCGGCTGCAGGCGCGTGCGGAGTCGCTGCTGCACGATGACGCCGGCTCGTTGCAGTGGCCCGCCGACACGGGAGAGGTGGGTGAGCTGGCCCATGCGTTCCGGCACGTCGTCGAGCAGCGCGAGCGCCGCCAGACGGAGGTACAGGCGCTGCTGCAGCAGATCGAAGCGGTACTCGACCATGCCGAGGTTGGCATTGCGCTCACGCGCAACGGCCGCTTCGAGCTGGTCAGCCGGCAGTTTTGCCAGATCTTCCGCTGCGACAAGGCGGACACCATTGGCCAGGCCACGCGCATGATCTATGCAAGCGACGAAGCGTTCTCAGCGCTGGCCAAGCAGGCACAGCCAGCATTCCTTCAGCACGGTGCGTACGACGGCGAGCTGGAGCTGTTGCGCCGGTCCGGACAAGTCTTCTGGGCCCGCATGCGCGGTCGCGCCGTGGTGGCGGGCGACGTGACGCAAGGCACCATCTGGACGATCGAAGACGTGACGGCCGCCAAGGAGCAGCGCGAGCGGCTGACCTACGCCTCCACGCACGATGCCCTGACCGGGCTCATGAACCAAGCCGCGTTCGAGGACCTGCTGTGCCAGGCGGCCGCCACGGCCGAAGCCGAGCCGTTCTGCGCCCTGTTCATTGACCTCGACCGCTTCAAGCAGGTCAACGACACCGGCGGGCATGCGGCAGGGGATGCGCTGCTGCGGGATGTCGCGCAGGTGCTCACCCAGCATGTGCGGCGCTCGGACATCGTGGCGCGGCTGGGCGGGGACGAGTTTGCGGTACTGCTGCCGGCCTGCCCCAGGGAGCAGGCTCTGGCCATCGCCGACAAGCTGTGCGCGGCGGTCATCGCCTATGGGCTTGTGTGGGAGGGCGCCCGCTACTCGGTGGGTGCCAGCGTCGGCCTGGTGGCCGTCGCAGGTGGCGTTACGAGCGCAGCCGACGTGCTGCGGGCAGCGGACTCGGCTTGCTACGACGCCAAGCGGCGCGGCAGGAACCGGGTCGAGGTGTTCGAGTCGTCTGGATTCGCCGAGTTGCCTGCCGCCTGAGGCGGCCCGCCGACCGACTGCAGGCCCTAGCAGTTAAGCGACCATAGGCTCTGCCCACGTCTGCTTGAGGGCAGTCTACGCAGACCGCAGCCGAAGTGGCGACTCCGATGACCTTGAAGCAGCAGCAGTTCGATGCTCTGGTGCTGGGCGCTGCCGTGGCAGCGCCTGACGCTAATGCAGGTCATCACGCGCATGTAATCCTGAGCGTGATGACCGTGGCTGTCGTCCAATACTGCACGGTCCGTACCGGGCAATTGGCGCATGTCCGAATAGCCTGGACGCGGGGGTCTGGGCACACTGTGCACGTGCTCGATATGCACGACTTCAAAGCCCAAGACCTGTGCGGTCTGAGCTCTGAAGAATTGGCCGCCGTAGCCCAGAAAATGTTGGCCCACATCGGTGAGCAGAGCAAGCGCATCGACTCGCAGGCTCAGGCCATCAAGTGGCGCGACGCCAAGATCGAGAGCATCACGTTCCAGCTTGCCCGCTTCAAGGCCTGGAAGTTTGGCGCCAGGACCGAAGCCATGAACGCCGAGCAGCGCGCGTTGTTCGACGAGACCTGTGCTGCCTCGCTTCTCTACGAAGCGGCCGTTCGTGACCTAACAGACCCGGCCGGAAGCGGTCCCTGGAGATCCGCTCAGAGTTTCCCGAACTGGCCCGCCGTGGATGACTGGTTTACGGCAACCAACATGAACTTCGCTTTGGCTCGTCCCGGCCCTCTGCTGATGGTGGCGACGGGCAGCTTACTGTCATCTCGGGCTTGCGCTGCCAGTGGCTGGTGGCGAACCAGCTGCAAAGACAGGCCGAAGCGGCTGCGCAAGCCGGCGAACACAGTCAGCTCGCATCCGCTTGGTCAGCCTGGGAGCGGGTGCGGGCCCGCCCAGGCTCCGGCTGGGCCGTGCTCAAGTTTGGGCCCGCGTGGACCGAAAACGGCATATGGAAACGGTACTCGAACCGACTGCGCTGTCAGACGTCGTCCGTCCACGTCAGGCCGGCGCATGGACGAGATTGCGCGTAGCCTGGGGCAGACTGCGGGCGTTGACACGCTCTCACGTGGGCAGCCGTGCGCGTTGGCTGCAGCTCGACCCTTGGTGGGTGATGGTGATGTTTGCCGCCACCGCCACGCTGGCGACAGCTGGCGCTTGGCTGTGGACCCACCAGCAGCAGCAGCAGTTTGTCCACGCAGGCGCGGAGGCTGCGCTGCGCTTCGTCGACCGTCGGCTGAGCGCGATCGACATCGAACTGGCTTCCCTGACGCGCGACGCCGATCTTCCCATGCCGCTGTCGGCCTGCCCCGATGCGCTGGTGGCACAGTTGCTGCAGCAAAGCCTGGCATCCGTCCTCGTGCGCCGCTTCGACCTGGTGCAGTTCGGCTCACCCCTGCGCTGCGAACCGCATGGCGAGCGCCAGGCCAAACCGCAGGAGGCCACCGCGCCAGCGGGGCTGAGCATCGTACCGGGCAGCCAGCTCAGTGCGCGGCCGGTGGTGCTGCGGCCCCTGCCACGCGGCGCGGTGCTGCAGGCCACACTGGACCCTTACGCGCTGGCGCTGCCGCGCACCGAACTACCCTCGTCCTTGCTGACCGTGCCGCTGCGCATAGTGGTGCAGTCGTCGCCGGCCGGTGCCCAGCCGATCTGGGATACACGGCCCCATCCCGGCAGCACCCCCGCGGCCCTGACGGCGACGGCCTCCTCCACCATGTACAGCGTCAGCGTGCGGGCCCAGCTCGACCAGGGCGACCTGGACGCTGCCATTCGCCGCCAGGCGTTGTGGTCTATCGCCATCACGTGGCTGGCGCTGACTGCGCTGGTGGCGGCGGCATGGAACCGCGCCGTCCGGCGCGCCCGGCTGTCGCACCGGCTGCAACTGGCGCTGCGCCAGCGCCAGTTCGTGCCCTTTGTGCAACCCATCGTCGACCTGGCCAGCGGCCAATGCGTGGGGGCCGAGGTGCTCATGCGCTGGCAGCACCCGCACCGTGGCGTGCTGGCGCCTGGCGAATTCATCGACGAGGCCGAGCGCAGCGGCCTGATCCTGGGCATGTCCGACCTGACTATGCGCCTGGCCGCGCATCAGCTAGCGGCACTGGCGCAGGCCGAGCCGCGCCTGTATTTTTCGTTCAATATCACCCCGGGACAGTTGCGCGAGCACGACTTCCCGCGCCAGCTGGCGCAGATCTTCGGCCCCGCCACGGTGCCGCGCAGCCAGGTGATGCTGGAGTTGACCGAGCGCGACTTCGTCGACCCCGCCGCGTGCGCCGTGCTTGCGGCACTGCGCGCCGACGGCTGGCGCATCGCCATCGACGACTTCGGCACCGGCCACAGCAGCCTCGGGACGATCGAGCAAGTGGCCATCGACCGCATCAAGATCGACCGCGCCTTCGTTGGCACCATCGACGAGCGCACGGTCAACCGTCCGGTGCTGGACGCCATCATCGGTCTGGCACGTGACCTGGGCGTGCCGCTGATCGCCGAGGGTGTGGAGACGCGCTCGCAATGGGACTACCTGGCCGCGCGTGGCGTGGCCAGCGCCCAGGGCTACCTGATGGCGCGGCCGATGGCGGTGGCCGACTTCGTGCGCTGGTACGGCAGGCAGCAGCCCGGCGCGGTCGCACCAATGCTGCCGGACACGCAGCGCGCGCTGTGGGAACGCATGCGGTCGCCGGGCGGGTTGTCCGTGCGCAACCGCCTGCACCTGCACCGGCTGCGGGTGTACCGCGAATGCTTCGTCGGCGCGCAGGCAGTGGACTGGATCGTGCGCGAGCAGCGGGTCAGCCGCGCCGAGGCCGTGCGCCTGGGCCGCCATCTGCTGGCGGCAGGCCTGATCTGCCACGTCTCCAACGAGCACGACTTCGACGACGACTGGCTGTTCTACCGGCTAGTGCCGCCCCCGGCCGAGACGCCGCTCGGCCCGGTGACGACCGCCAGCCTGCGCCAGGCCCTCCTGGCCGCAAGCGACTTTCCCTGGCGCAACCACTGCCGTGGCGTGGTGCGCCACAACCACTGCGCCACCGGTTGCGAACTGGTCGACTGGATCGTCCGCCGCCAGGGCGCGACGCGTGCACAGGCCGTTCAGTGTGCGGGCTATCTGATGCGCAGCGGCGCGCTGCGCCATGTCTTTGACGACCGCCCGTTCCGCGACGACGCCACCCTGTACCGGCTGGGCTGAATCCGGCTTCCCGCGCAGGGCGGCGGTTGCGCTTGAGGGGGGCATTGACGGTGCTTCAAAGCCGGCGGTGCGGGTCAAGGGCTCGATTTCCCGTGCATCCGCCCGGGCCCGGCGGCCTTAGTCCACGCCCGGTAGCCGCGCTGGCCTTAGCCGCCGCCTGCACCGGTCGCAGGACCCACTCCTGCGGGGCCACATTCAGGAGCCTGGGCGCATATGTGAACAGCCGCTTCGGGGCGGTGAGTTCGAAGCCGCGTATGTTGCCGATGGGTCGTGAGCGCCAGCACGGTCCCAGCAGCTGCAGACGTTCGACCAAGGTCCGCAGCTCGCCGGGCCGCCCACCAAGCTAAATGACCGCAATGGAGATTTCGTCGCAGCGGACGGCTTGCGAGCTATGTCAGCTGTACTTCGAGACCGGTCACTGGCCCAGAGAATTTTGTGATGCCTGAGCGACCGGTAGTGGCCGGGACGAGCCAAAGCGCAGATCAAGTTGACCGCCGTAAACCAGTCATCCAAGGCGGGCCAGCGGGGGAAATTCTGAGTGGATCACCAGGGGCCGGTTGTGGCCGGGACTACCTGTTTGCCGTCCAACCTGGCAGCGGTCTTTCGCGATGCGCTCGATCGACCGGCAACTTTCGACGGCCACGACCATCGCGGCCCGACCCACGACAGATCTGGACACCGGAAACCGGCCTTTCGATGGCCTGTTACGCGGTCTCCAGCGGCGACATCGCCCGGTGCGTGCTGCCGTCGCGCCAGGGTGACTTCAGCTTCAGCACCACCCGCCCGGCCGCATTGCACTGCACCCTTTCGTTGGCCAACGCCAGGTGGGTGATGTAGCGGTATGGTTGTTCCAGTGTCTGGCGATCGTCAGCGTCACCATGCACTGCAGCGTGTGGGCTGAATCCCTGCAGGTCGGCGATGTCCTACAGGCATGCACGGTCGCGGCGCATAGCGCTCAACCATTGCTCGGCGCACACTCGTTACCCAGCCCTGACGGGCTTCCACACCGGAGACACGAAATGACCGTCGCACGCATCACCGAAATCAGCAGCATCAGCACCAAGAGTTTCGAAGACGCCATCGTGCAAGGCGTAGACCGCGCTAACAAGACGCTGAAGAACGTCAAGGGTGCCTGGATCAAGGATCAGGAAGTGACGGTGGAGAACGGAAAGGTGTCGGGCTACAAGGTCATCCTCAAGATCACCTTCGTGCTCGAATGATGCCCAGCTGAGGGACACCAAGCGCGCCGCCGTATGTGCCATGCGCCGGGCGCCGCACGACAGTCAAAAGCCACGCCGCTTGCAGCTGAAAGCGACCTGCTTTTTGCGGCCGCAGTCACGGCACGGAGCCTCGGGGAACCGATAGGCGAAGTTGCCGCACTCTAAGAAGGCGTCGAACTCGTCCTTCAGGGACTGCGGCACATCGCCGCCGCCTGCGGCTTCAGCCTCGGCAAAGAAGATGGCGGCGTGTTGCTGCATCAGGCGGTACAGCGTTGTCTACTCGGGACGGTGGTGCTCGTCGTGAGCCGGTGCACCATCGAGCTCCCGGCGCGGCTGCTGCACCGAGGCTTGTACGCGTTGCTCATGTCGCGACTGTGGCGCTTCACTGGGTCAAACCGACCGCCGCGCCGCCATGTCCCTTGATGGCGCCTACTTACGGGCGCCTGCCTCGGGATGTCAACGCTTTGTTGGTTGCCTCGCAGTATCCGCGAGCTGCAGATCCGGGCGCCTGAACCGGTCGGTTGGGAGCACCCGCTTCTGGAGGCCAGTGTGAGTACAAGGCGGTGTCAGGAAGCTGACTCTCGGTGCGAAGGCCCTGCCGGCCGGAGTCAGCTTGCGGCGACATCAGGTAAAACCCGTTCCCAGCCAGGAGCGGGTGCTCCCGACCGTCGGTTTGCGAGGCGCCCTGATCTGCAGCTTCGGCCGTTGCGACACGGAGCCGGGGAAAACTGCCACACTCCAACGGCTGAACTCGATTCCGGACTCTCCGGCGCCACCGTCTTCCGCGCAACCTGGGGTCGCCGAATGTCGAATGCAACCTGGAGCCAGGCGCCGCCGGAAGCGGCCTTGACGCAGGTGGAGGCGCAGGCGGCCTTGCGCGACAGCGAGGAACGCTTTCGCGCCTTCGTCACAGCCGGTACCGACGTGGTCTACCGCATGAACGCCGACTGGAGCGAGCTGTGCCAGCTGGTCGGACGCAACTTCGTCGCCGCCGCCCCCCGGCCGACGGACACCTGGCTGGCCGAGTACATCTACCCCGAAGACCAGACGCGCGTGCTGGCGACGATCGCCGAGGCGATCCGCACCCGGGGCGTGTTCGAGATGGAGCACCGGGTCCGTCGGCTGGACGGCAGCGTGGGCTGGACGCACTCGCG
>JANOZF010000103.1:0-18964 GCA_031429255.1 Rubrivivax sp. | reverse complement strand
GAGGTGAATTCGGAACTCGTCGCCAGCGTGGGCACCTGTTCGGTGATGGGCACCGCCAGCACCATGGCCTGCATCGCCGAGGCTCTGGGCATGACGGTGCCCGGCGGCGCATCACCGCCCGCGGTGACGGCCGACCGCGTGCGCATCGCCGAGCTCACTGGCGCGCAGGCGGTGCAGATGGCCCGAAGCGGCCTGACCATCGACAAGATCCTCACCGAGAAGGCCTTCGAGAACGCCATGCGCGTGTTGCTGGCCATCGGCGGCAGCACGAATGGCATCGTTCACTTGACCGCGATGGCCGGGCGCATGGGCCTGCAGGTCGACCTGGATGCGCTGGACCGCATGGGCCGCGAAACCCCGGTGTTGCTGGACCTGAAGCCCAGCGGCGACCACTACATGGAAGACTTCCACGCCGCCGGCGGCATGGCCACGCTGCTGCGCGAACTGAAACCCCTGCTGCACCTGGACGCGCTGACGGTGACCGGCCGCACGCTGGGTGACGAGATCGAGCGCGCCGGCCCCGGCTTCGCGCAGACCGTGGTGCGACCGCGTTCCAACCCCATCTATCCGCAGGGCGGCATTGCCGTGCTGCGCGGCAACCTGGCCCCGGGCGGCGCCATCATCAAGCAGAGCGCCGCCGATGCGCGGCTGATGGAGCACGAGGGCCGCGCCGTGGTGTTCGAAAACGCTGCCGACATGGCCGCACGCATCGACAGCCCCGAGCTCGACGTGACGGCCGACGACATCCTGGTGCTCAAGCACATCGGCCCCAAGGGCGCTGCCATGCCCGAGGCGGGCTACCTGCCGATCCCGAAGAAGCTCCTGCGCGCCGGCGTGAAGGACATCGTGCGCATCAGCGATGGCCGCATGAGCGGCACCGCCTTCGGCACCATCGTGCTGCACGTGACGCCCGAGGCTGCCGTGGGCGGTCCGCTGGCGTGGGTGCACAGCGGCGACCGCATCCGGCTGAGCGTCGCGAAGCGCGAGATCACGCTGTGCGTCAGCGACGAAGAACTGGCGCGGCGTGCGGCGGCCGAGCCCGTCACGCCGCCATCGGCGCAACGCGGCTACCGCAAGCTCTTCCTGCAGAGCGTGACGCAGGCCGATCAGGGCGCCGACTTCGATTTCCTGATGCCGCCGGCCAGCGGCGCGCGCGTGCCGCGCGGCTGAGCTTCATTCGCCGCTATCGATGGTCGGCAATTCAGCCGCCAGCAGCTGCAGGCCGGCGCGCAGCAGGCTGTCGTAGCGCGCCCGTTCGGCCGCGATGGCTTCGGGCGGCCAGGCAAAAAAACCCTGGCCGGTTTTCATGCCCAGGTCGCCGCGCGCCACACGTTCGCTCAGCGCCGTGGCCGGCACGGTGTTGGCGGCGAGCGAGGGGTACATCGTCGCCGCGGCAGCGCAGTGCGTGTCGATGCCGGCGTGGTCGCGCTGGATCACCGGCCCGGCGGCCAGGAAGCGGAAGCCGAAGCCGAAGCGAACCGCCGCGTCCACGTCCTCGGGCGTGGCCACGCCGGCGTCGATCATCGCGAAGGCCTCGCGCGCCAAAGCGTGCTGCAGGCGGTTGGCGAGGAAACCGGGCAGGTCCTTCTTCACCTGCACCGGCACGCTGCCGCAGCGGCGCATGAAGGCGCCCAAAGCGGCGGCCGCGGCGGGCGCGGTGTCGGCGCTCCACACCACCTCCACCAAGGGCACCAGGTGCGCGGGCATGAAGAAGTGCAGGCCCAGCAGGCGTTCGCGCGTGGGCAGGCCCTGGGCAATGGCGCTGATGGGGAAGCTGCTGCTGTTGCTGGTGAGCAGCGCATCGGCACGCGCCCGCTGCACCAGATCGGTAAACAGCGCCTGTTTCAGCGCCAGCTTCTCGGGGATGCATTCGATGACGAGGTCGACCTTCTGCCATTCATCGGCCGACACGTCGGCCAGCGTGGCCACCGCACGCGTGCGGCCGGCCCATCGTTCGGCATCCAGCTGCTTCAGGCCCGTCTCGAAGTAGGCCGGCAGCGCGGCGCGGCGCGTCTGGTCTTGTTCAACGACGGTGGTGTGGCAGCCGGCACGGGCCAGGACCAGTGCCACGTCGGCACCCATGATGCCGCCGCCGACGACAACGGCGTGGGTGTGGGCGGGGGCGGGCAAGGTCAGGTGCTGGAGCATCGTGGTTCTCGTGGTTCTCGTGGTTCGCGTGGGTTCGGTAGGAGCGGCGTCGGCGCCGACGACACGCTGGGGCCCCGTCCATTACAGCACCGCAGGCCCGCATGGGGCTTGCTGCAAGCTGCGCAGCCGTGGCCCACAACCGCGGCCCTGCGGGTGAACATGCCGCACAAGCCCGCTCCCTCTGCCCGCGGCACCTGAGTGGGTTCGGACTTCAGGTGAATGGGTTCGAACTTCAGTTGCGTTGCCGGCGGACAAAAATGCATGGCAAGTCGCTGCCTGTCTCCAGCGTCAGCCGATGCGCCGCAGCGCCAGGGTCGTCGTCTTTTCCGGCCGCGGTCGCGATGCGCAAGAATCAAGAGAATCGCGCGTTAGAAGAGACCCGTCATGACCATCCATTCCCTGCACAGCGCAACGCACACCGACCCCAGCGCGGAGGCCCGCGTCCATCTCGCAGCAGCGCTTCGCATGGCGGTGCTGCATGAACTTGACGAGGGCATCGACAACCATTTCACGGTCGAGGTACCCGGACGTTCCGGCCAGTACCTGGTCCTGCCCTTCGGCCTGCACTGGTCAGAGGCGCGCGCCAGCGATCTGATGGTGTTCGACGAGAACGGGCGCACGCTGGAGGGGCAGGGCGTGGTCGAGCTTTCCGCGCAGTGCATCCACGCACCGCTGCACCGCCTCTGCGGCGCGCGCGTCGTCCTGCACACCCACCAGACGTGGACGCTGGCGCTGAACATGCTGCAGAACAATCGCCTTTTGCCTGCGACGCAGACCGCAGCCTTCTTCCATGGCCAGATCGCCTATGACGACACCTACACGGGCCTGGCCGCAACGGTGCAGGAAGGCGAACGTCTGGCCGCGTTGATGGGCAACAAGACCATCCTCTTCATGAAGAACCATGGCGTCGTGACCATTGGACGCACTGTCGCGGAGGCCTATCGGCGTCTTTACAAGCTGGAGCGTGCCTGTCGTACCCAGGTGCTGGCGATGTCCACCGGGCAGCCGCTGAACATCCTGAGCGAGGAAGTCATCCACCGCGTGCTGACACCCGGAGCCGATGATCGCCATCCGCGCGGCGAGCGCGAGCGCCTGTTCTTCGCTGCGATGATGCGCGTGGTCGACCGCCAATTGCCGGGGTACGCTGACTGAAGCCTTCAGCGCTGACCCGCTCGCCATCGCAAATATCTGCACGACTGCATGGCGGGCGGGGGCGGGGCCCGACGCAAACCTCTCACTTCGCAGCCGCCGGGAACGCTGGCAGCTTGCCGATGTCGCGCGGGTCGTGCTGGATGATGAGCGTGGCCTTCAGGTTCTTCTGCAGCTGCTTGATGCGCTGGATGGACGCGATGGTCTGCGCGCGGTCGAAGTTGAATCCGGGAACACCTTCGTAGTCGTAGTTCTCGAGAAAGTGCACGGCGTCACCGCTGAGCAGCACCGGCCCCGTTTCCTTCAGGCGGACCAGCAGGATGCTGTGGCCCGGGGTGTGGCCGGGCGCGCGCAACACCATGACGGTGGCGTCGCCGAACACGTCCTTGTCCGCGCTCAGCGTCTCCAGCTTGCGCTTCTCGGCGATCCATTCGGCGAAGCCTTTCGCGTTCGCGCCGCCCACCGGCGGGTTGGCGGTGATGCCGTCCCAGTCACCTTTTCCGATCAGCAGGGTGGCGTTCTTCAGCGCCCCGAGCTGGCCCGTGTGGTCGGCGTGGAAATGGCTGATGCCGACGTACTTCACGTCGTCGGGGTTCACGTTCATCTGCTTGAGCAGGTCTGCCAGCGGCTTGTTGGTTGCATTGGGCACCGAACCCGGCAGGTAACCCGTGTCCCAGACCATGACCTGGCTGCCGTGCCTGATGACGTAGCAGCTGAAGGTGAAGGGCTTCGTCGTTTCGGTATAGGCAAAGGTGTCGCTGAAGCGTCGCGGATCGTTCGACCCGCTGCCGCAGTCCAGCCGCGTCAGCGTGACGTCCTGCGACGCCGCGGAGAACGACGACAACACGCCGGCGCCGAGCGCCAGCCAGAGTCCGAATTTCATGGTGTTTCCTTGCAAAGGTTCAGGGTGGGCAGCGGCGCCTGGAATCGACGTCGACGTCGACGCCGGGCGCCGCCAAGAGTGCCAAGCAATCGAGCCCGACGCACCGGCAGGACCCCGGATGCGCCGCACCCAACAGCATGATGGCACCACTTTTCGTCGCTCGCGGAAGTGCTGCACCCCTTGTGCGGACACTGCGTGTCGATTGCAGTCTGGCGGGACATGTGGCGTGGCGCCACCGGCATGATCGTCGGGTCTTTGCGCCGAAGCGGGTACAGTGCCGCCGGGGCCTTTTTCGCAAGCGCGAGCCTGACAGGACCATCGGGGCTGCCGGCCCGCGTCTGGCCCGCACCTGCAGGTCGACCCGCCCAGCACACCCACCTGCCTCACGCATGACCGCTTGCATGACCGCTTGCATGACCGCACGCATGACCCCAACACCCGCACAAACCGCACAACCCGCACCCATGACCACAACGATGACTGCACCTGCTCGCACCCTGCCCCCGGTTCTGAAGAACATCACTTTCCCCGTCATCGGTTCGCCGCTGTTCATCATCAGCAATCCCAAGCTCGTCATCGCCCAGTGCAAGGCGGGTGTGGTGGGCTCGATGCCGGCGCTGAACGCGCGCCCGGCGTCGCAGCTGGACGAGTGGCTGGCCGAGATCACCGAAGCGCTGGCGGCACACGACCGTGCGCACCCTGAAGCGCCCGCGGCACCGTTCGCCATCAACCAGATCGTGCACAAGAGCAACGACCGGCTCGAGCACGACATGCAGGTCTGTGCGAAGTACAAGGTGCCGATCATCATCACCAGCCTGGGTGCGCGCGAAGACGTCAACCGCGGCGTGCAGGCCTGGGGCGGCGTGGTGCTGCACGACGTCATCAGCAACGTGTTTGCACACAAGGCGATTGAAAAGGGCGCTGACGGCCTGATACCGGTCGCTGCGGGCGCCGGCGGCCACGCCAGCGTGAAGAGCCCGTTTGCCATGGTGGCCGAGATCCGCGAATGGTTCGGCGGCCCGGTGGCGCTGTCGGGTGCCATCTCGTCGGGTGGCGCCATCCTGGCGGCGCAGGCGATGGGCGCCGACTTCGCCTACATCGGCTCGGCCTTCATCGCTACCGTTGAGGCGCGCGCGGTGGACGGCTACAAGCAGATGATCACGCAGAGCAATTCAGACGACATCGTCTACAGCAACTTCTACACCGGCATCCACGGCAACTACCTCAAGGGCAGCATCCGCAATGCGGGCATGGACCCCGACAAGCTGCCCGAGAGCGACCCCAGCAAGATGAACTTCGCCAGTGGCGAAGGGGCCAGCGCGGCCAAGGCCTGGAAAGACATCTGGGGCTGTGGCCAGGGCATCGGCGCCGTCCGCGAGGTGGTGCCCGCAGGCGAGTTGATCGCCCGCTTCAAGCGCGAATACGCTCAGGCCAAGGCGCGCCTCATCGGCGTTTGAAAACGAAGCCCGCGGACCGCCGGAGAACCCCATGACCACCGACCTGTTGCAGAGCTTCGAAGGCGGCATCGCCACGCTGACCATGAACCGACCGCCGGCGCGCAATGCACTGACGCGCGACATGGTGGAGGCGCTGGGCCGGGCGCTGCAGCGCCTGGCCGTCGACCCTGCCGTGCGGCTGGTGGTGCTGACGGGCGCGGGTGATGCGTTTTGCGCCGGTGGCGACGTGAAGGGTTTTGCGAAAAACGTGGCAGGTGCAGCGCCCGGTGCAATGTCCTTCGACCTGAAGGTGACCGACCTGCGCGCGCGCATGGAGGTCAGCCGCTGGCTGCACGAGATGCCCAAGCCCACGCTGGCCGTGATTCCAGGCCCTGCCGCTGGCGCCGGGCTGTCGCTGGCGCTGGCCTGCGACCTGCGCATCGCCGCCGACGAGGCCAAGCTGACGACCGCGTTTTCGAAGATCGGGTTGTCGGGCGACTTCGGCGGCAGCTATTTTCTGCACCACCTGGTGGGCGCCGCCCGGGCGCGCGAGATGTACTTCAGCGGCCAGGTGGTGCGCGGCGACGAGGCGGCGCGCATCGGCCTGGTGAACCGCGCCGTGCCCGCCGCGCAGCTGCCCGCCGCGGCCGCCGCGTGGGCGGCCGAACTGGCCGCGCTGCCCACCGTCGCCATCGGCTACATGAAACGCAACCTCAACCTGGGGCTGCGCGCTTCGCTGTCGGACGTGCTGGACGCCGAAGCGGTGCACATGGTGCGCACCTTCGAGACCGAAGACCACAAGGGCGCTGCGGTGGCCTTCGTGGAAAAGCGCCCGCCGCGGTTCGAAGGGCGCTGACCCCTATTCAGGCGCGGCCGTGCGCGGTTGAAGGCAGCAGCAGGTCGCGCGAGATGTCGGCCACGCGCTGAACGCCGCACAGTTGCAGTGTTCGCAGCAGCTCGTCGCGCAGGATGTCCAGCGCCCGTTGTGCACCGGGCCCGCCGGCCGCCATGGCACCCCACAGCGTGGCGCGGCCCACCAGCACGCCCTGTGCGCCCAGCGCCAGCGCCTTCACGATGTCGGCGCCGCGGCGCACGCCGCCGTCGATCAACACCGGCACCGGCACGGGCATCCCAAGTTGGGCTGGCGCTGATGACGCGGCCGCCACGGCAGCCACCACCGCCGGCAGCAGGTCCAGCGTGGCCGCGCCGCCGTCGAGCTGGCGCCCGCCGTGGTTGGAAACCACCAGCGCGTCCACGCCCAGCGCCACCAACCGCGCGGCGTCGCCGGGGTGGGCCACACCCTTGACGATGAGCTTGCGCGGCCACAGCTTGCGCACCGCTTCGAGCCGCGCCCAGTCGAAGGCGGCGTCGTAGTTGCGGCCCACCGATGACGCAATCGCCGATGCGCTGGGCCTGGCGCCGCCGTGCCGTGCCGCCAGCCCGGCCAGCGTTTCCATCGCCGGCATGCCGTGGCGTGCGATGCGCAGCGCCCAGCGCGGGTGCTGCGCAAAGTCCAGCAGGTTGCGCGGCGTGAACTTGAATGGAATGGAAAAGTGGTTGCGAAAGTCGCGCTCGCGCTTGCCGCCCACCGGCAGGTCCACCGTGATCATCAGCGCTTCATAACCGCTGGCCTCGGCGCGCTGGATCATGCGCTCGAAGAACACCCGGTCACGCAGCACATAGGCCTGGAACCACAGCCGGCCTGGCGCGGCCTTGGCGAGTTTTTCGATCGACGTGGTGCCCGAACTGGACAGCGTGAAAGGCACGCCGGCCGCCGATGCCACCTGCGCGATGGCGATGTCGGCGCCCGGCCAGCCGAAACCCAGCGCGCCTGTGGGCGCGATGGCCAGCGGCAGCGTGGATGGAGCACCCAGCAGCGTGGTCTGCAAGCCCACCTGGCTCACGTCCACCAGCACGCGCGGGCGCAGCGCGTGGCGCGCAAAGGCGTCGCGGTTGGCGCGCAGGCTCAGCTCGTCTTCGGCGCCGCCGTCATAGAAGTCGAACAGCGCGCGCGGCAGGCGGCGCTGGGCCAGGCGACGCAGGTCTTCGATGGCATAGGCTTGGTCGATGCGTGGCATGGGCGGGTGGGTGTGAGGGCGGGATGGAGGCAGGGCGTATGCGCGGGGCGCGGCGGCTTCAGCAGCAGCGTCAGCGGTGTGGGGGTACCACCGACCACTGCGGCGGTGAGCGGGCCCATTCGCGCAGGAAGTCGATGAAGGCGCGCACGCGCCGGGGCAGGTTGGCGCGGGCGGGGTAGATCACGTAGATGTCCAGCCCCAGCGGTGGCGTCCCGGGCAGCACGTTCACCAGGCGGCCAGCCGCCACGTCGTCGGCCACCATGTAGCTGGGGTGGATGGCCAGCCCGCGGCCGGCCAGCGCGGCCTTGTGCAGCATCTCACCCAGGCTAGAACACAAGGCACCGCGCACGCGCACGCTGGCTTCGCCCTGAGGCGTGGAAAAGCGCCACTGCGCGGTGGGGCTCTTCAGCGTGTGCACCAGGCACTCGTGGCGCGCCAGGGCCTGCACGCTGCCGGGCGGGCCCGCGCGTTGCAGGTAGGCCGGTGCTGCCACCAGCAGCTGTGGCGCCTTCAACAGCGACTGCGCCACGAAGCTGGCATCGTCCAGCTGCGGGGCGATGCGCACCGACAGGTCCAGCCGCTCGGCCACCAGGCTGGCGCGGCCGTCGTCGGCTTCGATGGCGATCTGGATGTCCGGGTGCTGCGCCATGAAGCGCAAGGCCAGCGGCAACAGGTGGTGCACGCCAAACGCGTGCGGCGTGCCGATGCGGATCACGCCGCGCGGGGTGTCCACCGCGTCGCGCACTTCGGCCTGCAGCCCGTCGAAGCGTTCCAGCAACTGCACGCTGCCTTCCAGCAGCCGGTGGCCGGCGTCAGTGAGCCCCACTTCCTTGGTGGTGCGCGCCAGCAGCTGCGCGCCCATCTCGGCTTCCAGCCAGGCCACGTGCTTGCTGACGGCTGAACGCGAGATGGCGCAGCGCTGCGCGGCCGCGGTGAAGCTGCCGGCGCGCGCCACTTCGACAAAGATTTCCAGGCAACGAAGGCGGTCCATGCGGCGCGAACTGTAGAAGGGGTGGGAAGGTCCCATTGTTTCCGATATGGAAAAAGTGAAATCTCTCGTTCTCGGCCCACGGCGGTGCCGCCGACGCCTAGAGTTGCGTCACATCAACGACAGCGGCCTGCCTTGGTGGCACAGCCCCACGCTTTTTCCAGATCGGTTCCATGATCTCCCACCCGACCTTTGACACCACGCCACTGGCTTCGCTGCAAAGCGCTGGCTGGGTGCACCGCACACCGGCCTGCCGCGTGGTGTTTGGTGCCGGCAGAATTGCCACGCTGGGTGCCGAGCTGGCGGCGCTGGCCATCCGGCGCCCGCTGGTGCTGAGCGCCTGCGCGACCTGGGCGTGCCGCACGCGGCATTGCCGGCCGTGGCCGCCAGCGTGATGCACGAGCGCGGCCTCTACTTCAACCCACGCCGCGTCACCGACGTGCGCGAGATCGAGCAGCTGCTCGATCGTGTGTGGTGAGCCCGCACCCCTTGTCGAACCCGGAACCATCGAGCACAGCCATGCAAGTCACCCCCACCGGCCTCACCCTGGGCGCCCGCGTCAGCGGCATCGACCTGGCGCAACCGCTGTCCGAGCCGCAGCGCGACCAGCTCATCAGCCTGCTGGGCCGGCACGGCGTGCTGCACTTCCCCGAGCAGGACCTGACGCCGCGCCATCTGCGCGACTTCAGCGCCCACTTCGGCCAGCTGGAGGTGAACGTGGCCGGCGCCTTCCAGGAGCCCGGCATGCCCGAGGTGATGACGTTGTCCAACATCGTCGAAGACGGCAGGCCCATCGGCCTGGCCGATGCCGGGCAGGACTGGCACACCGACATGTCTTACAGCCGCATGATCGCCTTCACCAACATCCTGTACGGCATCAAGATACCCGTGCGCGACGGCGTGGCGCTGGGCTGCACCGAGTTCTGCAACATGCACGCCGCCCACGACGAACTGCCGGCCGAACTGAAGCGGCGCTTGCAGGGCATGACGGCCACGCACGACTTCGAGAAGTTCTGGGAAATGATGCGCCGCGAGAAGGGCAGCGCGCGCCCGCCGCTGACCGCGGCGCAGCGCGCCGCACGCCCGCCGGCCACGCATCCGCTGTTCATGCAGCACCCGATCACCGGGCGCACGGTGCTGTACTGCAACCCCGGCTACGCGATGCGCATCAACGAGCTGCCGCAGGCCGAAAGCGACGAGGTGCTGGCCTTCCTGTTTGCGCACCAGACCGAGCCGCGCTTCAAGTACCGTTTCAGCTGGGAGCCGCGCACGGTGCTGATGTGGGACAACATGGGCACCATCCACAACGCCGTGGCCGACTACCGACCCGACGAGCACCGCCTCATCAAGCGCTGCCAGGTGGCCGCGACGCGATTCTTTGCCGCCGCATGAAGCTGCTCAGCTACCAGGGTGACGACGGCCTGGCCCGCGTGGGCGCACTCGTCGACGGGCGGGTCGTCGACATCGACGACCAGGTGGCCGCGCTGGCCGTGCCGGCCGAGGCCGCCGCGCAGCTGGCCCGCCATGGCGTGGCGCCGGCGCCGCGCGGCATGCTGCGGCTGCTGCAGGCCGGCCCGGCCGCGTTGCGCCAACTGAGCCCGCAAGGCCAGGGCCGCCAACTGGCCACGGTGAAGCTGCTGGCCCCGGTGCCGCGCCCCGGCAAGATCGTCGGCGTGGGTCGCAACTACGGCGACCACGCCGCGGAGACCGGCGTTTCGCCCTTCGAGAAGCCGCGCATCATCTTCAAGCTGCCCAGCAGTGTCTGCGGCCCCGGCAGTGCCGTGGCGCGGCCTGCGGGGGTGCACAAGCTGGACTTCGAAGTCGAGCTGGCGGTGGTGATCGGCACCGCCGCCAAGGGCGTGTCGCAGGCCGATGCACTGCGCCACGTGGCCGGCTACACCGTGCTGGACGATGTCAGCGCGCGCGAGTTCCAGTTCGACGTCAGCCCGCCGCAAACCACCTTCGCCAAGAGCATGGACGGCTACTGCCCCATGGGCCCGTGGCTGGTCACCGCCGACGAAGTGCCAGACCCGCAGGTGCTGACCGTCACCTGCCATGTCAACGGCGAGCAGATGCAGCACGGGCACACTGCCGACATGCTGTTCCCGGTGGCACGCCTGATTGAGTACCTCAGCGGCTTCATGACGCTGGAGCCGGGCGACATCATCGCCACCGGCACACCGGCCGGCATCGGCGCCTTTCGCAAGCCGCCACGCTGGTTGCAGCCCGGCGACCATGTGCGCCTGGAGGTCTCGGCCGTCGGCGTGCTGGAACATACGATCACCGGGCCGCAGGCCTGATTGCCCATCCGGGCCGCTGGCCGGGTTGCCCATCCGGGCCGCAGGCCTGATTCCCAATCCCGGCCGCAGGCCTGAAACCAAGAACCACCGGAGACACCGCATGACCTTCACCCGCCGACTCTTTGCCGCCGCCGCGCTGGCCACCGTGGCATCGCTGCCCGCGGCGCCTGCGCTGGCGCAGGACTTTCCCACCAAGCCCATCAAGTTCGTCGTCGGGTATGCCGCCGGCGGGCCCACCGACGTCATCGCGCGGCTGGTGGCGCAAGACCTGCAGGCCGCGCTGGGCCAGACCGTGGTGGTCGAGAAAAAGGCCGGCGCCAACGGCAACATCGCCACCGAAGACGTGGCGCGGGCACCGGCTGACGGCTACACGCTGATCGTCAACACGCTGTCGCACAACGTCAACGCCATCCTGGGCGCGGGCAAGGTGAAGTACGACCCGGCCAAGGACTTCGCACCCGTGAGCCTGGCGGTGGTGCTGCCGCAGGTGCTGGTGGTGGGCGCCGAATCGAAACACGCCACGCTGGCCGACCTGCTGAAGGCCGCCAAGGCGCAGCCCGGCGTCATCACCTATGGCTCGGCGGGCAACGGTGGCTCGGCGCACCTGTCGGCAGCACTGCTGGAGCAGCGCGGCGCGGTGAAGATGAATCACATCCCGTTCCGCGGCAACGGCCCGGCGCTGACCGAGGTGATGGCCGGCCGCGTGGACTTCATGTTCTACCCGATGATCGGTGTGGCAGACCGTGTGGCACAAAAGCAGCTGAAGGTGCTGGGCGTGACGACCAAACAGCGCCACCCCGACTTCCCGGCCGTGCCCACGATGGCCGAAGCCGGCTTCCCCGGCTTCGAGGACTACATCGGCCCGGTCGGCTTTCTGGCGCCGGCCAACACCCCGGCACCGGTGCTGCACAAGCTGGCGACCGCCATCCGCGCCTCGCTGGCCAGGCCGGCCATGCAGGACAAGCTGCGTGGCCTGGGCGCGGTGGTGGTGGGCAACTCGCCCGACGAATACCGCGAATGGCTGAAGAAGGACCACGAACGCTGGGCGCAGCTGATCAAGGATGCCGGCGTCAAGGCCGAGTGAATGTTCCATTTGAAAAGGCCGTCATGAAACTCTACTTCTCCCCCACCTCGCCTTACGTGCGCAAGTGCATGGCCTGCGCGCATGAACTCGGTCTGGTCGAGCGCATCCAGCTGCTGCCGAGCAAGGCGCACCCGATCGACCGCGACGCCACCATCGTGGCCGCCAATCCGCTGGGCAAGGTGCCCACGCTGGTCACCGACGACGGCCAGGCGCTGTACGACAGCCGCGTGATCTGCGAATACCTGGACCAGATCGGCGGCGGCACCTTGTTTCCCAAGGGCAGCAACCGCTGGAACGCACTGGCGTTGCAGGCGCTGGCCGACGGCATCCTGGACGCCTGCCTGCTGGCCCGCTACGAAGACGTGGCACGCCCGGAGGCGCTGCGCTGGGCCGACTGGCGCCGAGGCCAGCTGGACAAGGTGGCCACCGCGCTGGCCGCGCTGGAAGCCGGCACGCCCGCGCTGGACCAGACGGTGCACATCGGCACGCTGGCCACCGGCTGTGCGCTGGGGTATCTGGACCTGCGCTTCCCCGAGCTGGCCTGGCGCGACCGCCACCCCAAGATCGCCGCCTGGTGGGCCGCCTTTGGCACGCGACCTTCGATGACGGCGGTGTGGTCTTTGGTGTGAATCGGCGCTGCAGTCGCGCCGCGTGATGTCCCGGTTTCGCGGGTCTTTTTTCGCGGCTCTTTCCTACCTCGGCTTCGCCGCCCCGCTGGCCAACCAGCGGCGCGCTGCGGCCATCTCGGTGTCGATGCCGGCTGCTGCGTCGTCCCAGCTCGGGGGCACCACGATGTCGGGGATCACCCCTCGATCGGGTTCGTCGCCCGGCGCAAAGGCGGCCAGCAACGGAATGTCCACGCCCACACCCGATGCCGGCAGGTTGATCCACGCAAGCTGCCCGCCGTTCAAGCCGCGCAGGTTGCCACCGGTGGGCTGGCCGATCAGCGTGGCGGCGCCGCTGCGCTGCAGGTCGCGCGCCAGCAGGTAGCCCGCCGAGCTGTTCTGCGGCCCCACCAGCAGCACCGCGGTGCCGCGGTAGGGCTCGGCCACAGGCTGGGTCGTCACGGCGGGTTTGTCGGGCAGTTGCCAGTTGCGCCCCGGGCCGCGCACCACCTTGCCGGTGCGGTCGAAGAAACCGAAGTCCCAGGTGTCGAGGTGGCGTGCCAGGTCGTAGGGCACCCGTTCGTAGGCGCTTTCGATGCGTGTCGCCGGCACCGTGTAGGGTGTCTTCAGCAACTGCGCCAGCACCGCGTTGCCCAGCGCGTCGTCACCGCCTTCGTTCTGACGGATGTCGATGATGAGCCGTGGCACCTGTTTCGACCGCAGTTCGTCGAAGCTGCGCTGCAGGAAGCCGCGGGCGTCGAAGCCGCCGCGCCAGAAGGCGAAGGTGGGCAGCGTCAGCACGGCGGTGTCGCCTTCGATGGCCAGGCGCCAGGGCGCCGCCTGGCTCGCGGGCGCGGCGGCGCCCAGCGCCCGGGTGCGTTCGGCCACGCTGATGGGTCTGGCCTCGATGTCGCGTGGCGCGCTGCCGCCTGCATCGCGCACCGTGAGCCGCCAGCCGCCGGCCAGCGGGGGAAAGCGCAGCGGAAACAGGCGGTCCATCGCGCCTCCGCTGGGCCCATGGTCCAGTTGCGACAGGCGCTTGGCGTCACTGCCGGCGCTTCGGCCGTCGGCGCGCAGGTAGGGCAGCAGGCCTTGCAGGATGTGCGCTGCGGTGCGGCCGTCGATGGCCAGCAGTTCGGCGCCGGCGGCCAGCTCGGGCACGGCGCTGGCGGTGACGAGCAGCCGTCCGTCCACGTGGCGCAGCGTCAGCGGCAGCTTGTCGTCGCGCTCGAAGACTTCCTTCACCACCGCCGGCGGCTGGTTGTAAGGGCTGGCCCAGGTGTGGCCGCAGCGCACCGCAGCCGCCAGACGCGAGGCGATCAGCAGCATCTGGCCCCGCGTGGCACCTTGCCGAACTTCGGCGTCGGCCTCGGCAAAGGCGGTGTCGATGTCGGCCACCGTGGCGTAGCGGACCAGGCCAGGGTGCAGTTCGGTGAAGGCGCGTTTGAGCGTGCGCAGGTCGCGCCGGGCGTCGTCGGCGCTCAGCAGCGTGGCGGGCGCTGCGGTGGCGGACAGGGTGGAGCCGGCCGCATTGGACGTCTGCGCCTGCGCCATGCTGAAGGGGGCGGCCAGCGGCAGCGCGATCAACGCTGCCAGCAGCAGCGCCTGCGGCAGCCTCAATTCCGGCCGCGGCCCGGCGGTGCGCTCGCGGCGGCATTGTTGGCCGCAGGGTCGGCGCAGGCGCAGGGTGAAAGCAGTCATCGTGAAGTGGACCAAGGTGATGGATTGAAACGGTTGTGGCGCGGGTCGTCATCATCGGCGCCACGCCGCACCGCCGCTGGAAGAGGCTTTGGCGGCATGGCCGTGCGCGTTGCGCGGGATCTGGTGCAGCCCGAAGAGGAAGCTGACCCCCAAGTGCAGCAGCACGGCCCGCAGCGCCAGCGGGATCACCAGCGCATCGGGCCGGTTTGAAAACACGTGGCTCACCCGTTCGTGCCCTGCAGCGATTCAGACCAGGCGCAGCACCAGCAGCAGGTTGTTGGCCGGCATCGCCACGCGCTCTTGCAGCCGCAGGCCGCAGTCCTGTGCGCGGGCCAGCACATCCGAGAGTTGACGCAGGCCCCATTGCGCGTCGCGCTGCCGCAAGTCGGCGTCGAAGGCCACGTTGCCCGCGGCGGTGGGCACACCGTCTTCGAGGTAGGGCCCGTAGAGCAGCAGCTGGCCGCCCGGCAGCAGGCAGCGCTGCGCGCCCTGCATCAGCGCCGCGCAGGTGGCCCAGGGCGAGATGTGCAGCATGTTGGCGCAGAACACCGCGTCGAAGCCGGCGGCAGGCACCGGCCAGGGCCGGGCCAGCACATCCAGCGCCAGCGCCGGTGCCACGTTCGGCAAGCCTTCACACCAGGCGGCCACCGAGGCCCGCGACGCCGGCACCGGGTCGCTGGGCTGCCAGTGCCAGCCGCCCAGCGAGCGCGCAAAGTGAGCGGCGTGCTGGCCGGTGCCACTGGCGATCTCCAGCATCTGCCCGCTGGCGGGCAGCAGGCGCAGCAGTTGGTCCAGCAGCGGCGCCTGGTTGCGTTCGGCGGCCGGGCTGTGTTGGCGAGGGTCTTCGGTCATGGCGTCTGGCTCATGTCGTGTGGGTGATGTCGTATGGCTCATGTCGTGTGGGTCAAGGCGGGCTGGTCGGCGCGGCACCTGTTGCGTCGACGGGTGCCGTGCACCGCAACTTCGTGACGGGCAGCTTCGCGAGGCCCAGCACGCCCTGTCGGTAGGGCACGAAACCCAATGACCGGTACAGCGCCATCGCGGCGGCGTTGGCGCTGGCGGCGGAAACCGAGACCACGACGCCCGGCCCGCGCTGCAGCGCGTTGTGCACCAGGCGGCGCGCCACGCCCTGGCGCTGCGCGCGGGGCAGCACCACCAGGGTGGCGATGTTCAACTGCCCCGGCTCGTCGTCGGGCGCGATGACGAGCACGCCCACGATGACGCCTTCCTGCACCGCGCCCAGGTGGAAGCGCGTGCTGGCCTGGATGTGGGCCACGGTGTCCTGCAGCGGCGGCACGTGGCTCATTTGCAGCCAGTGGCCCTCTTGCTGATGCGCCTGCTGCATCACGTCCAGGATGGCGGCCGCGACCTCAGGGCGTTGGTGCGCCAGCGGTTGCACGGTCACCTGGGCGGCAGCGGGCTTCATCGTCAGGCGCGCGGTGCTGGTCGGCGCAACGCTGGCGCGAAGCCTGCGCGCCGCGTGCCGGGCGGCGAGGTCACCTTCAACGGCGGTTGGGCGCACGCCGAGCGGCGCCGCTCCCGCCTGCTGGCGCCCCTGCGCCCCTGCCGCCACCGACACCCGCACCGCCGCGCCCGCCCGGCGCGCCGCCGCGCCGCACCTGGGCCAATGGCCGCTTGCCCTTCAGTTGGCGCTCGATGCCGTCATTGAGCACGCCGCGCAGCGTGTACACCGTCTCTTCGTGGCCGTAGACGCCGGGGAAACGCAGCCCCAGCCACAGCCACAGCGTGCAGCCGCGCAGCGCCTGTTCCATGCGCTCCAGCCGGCTGTGGCCGTCCACATGGTCCAGGAAGTCGGGCTTGCCGGCACGGCCGGTGGTGGCGTGGTTGCCGGCCCAGCCCAGGTAGTCCTGCACCAGCGTGTCAGTGCGCATGTCCACCGGCGCCTGCGCGTAGATGAAGCGTTCTTTCAGCGTCAGCTTCGCCGCCACCGCGTCCAGCTGTTCGGCCAGCGCCAGCATCTGTTCCAGCTCGGCCACCGCAAAGTGGGCGTCGTCCAGCTTCAGCTGTTCCATGAACACCGCCAGCACGTCGCGCAGTTTGGACTTGCCCAGGCGCGCCGAGATGGTGTCCACGTGCCAGCCATTGGGCGCCACCGGGGCCTTGAAGTCGCGCGGCGCGCGTGGCTGCTTGGCCAGCAGTTCTTTCAGCACCCGGGTGGCGCCGCTCTCGGCGTCGTCGAGCACGCCGACGAAACCCTCTTCGTGCATGCCGTAACGACCCGCGCGGCCGGCGATCTGGTGCACTTCGCTTTCTTCGAGCGTGCGGTCGGCCACGCCGTCGTACTTGGTCAGCGTGGAGAAGAAGACGCGGCGTATCGGCAGGTTCAGCCCCATGCCGATGGCGTCGGTGGCCACCAGGATGTGGCTTTCGCCGCTGGCAAAACGTTCGGCCTCGCGGCGGCGCACCTCGGGTGGCAGCGCGCCGTAGATCACCGACACCGGGTGGCCGTTGGCTGCGATGCGGTCGCGCAGCGTCAGCACGTCGCGGCGGCTGAAGGCCACCACCGCGTCGCCCAGTTTCAGCGTCTCCACCGGCTGCGTGCCGGGCAGCAGCTCCACGTGCTGCATGCGTGTGAATTCACGCACCAAACAGGCCTCGCCGCACAGGCCCAGCAGGTTCTGCAGCGCCGGCACGGCGTAGCTGCTGCAGATGATGATGACCTCCTGCGCCGGCACCGCCACCACGGCCTGCGTCCAGGCCCAGCCGCGAGAGTTGTCGAAGATCATCTGCGCTTCGTCGATGACAGCCACGTCGATGGTCTTCTGGGTGTTCACCATCTCGATGGTGCTGCTGACCACGCGCGCGTCTTCGGCCGGCTGGTTTTCTTCGCCGGTCAGCAGCGAGCAGGGCACACCACGTGCCACCAGGCGGTCGCGGCCTTCCAGCGCCAGCAGGCGCAACGGGGCCAGGTAGGCGCCGTCCAGCGCCTGCGCCAGGCGCTCAAACGCGGCGTGGGTCTTGCCGCTGTTGGGCGGGCCCACGTACAGCGTCACGCGGCGGTTCAATCGGCGCGCCTTGGCAAAGGTGGCCGGGTAGCCCTGAAAGGCCAGTTCGCTGTTCAGGCCCTGCAGCGTGTCGAGCTCGGTGACGGCCTGCACCCAGCGGTCCTGGGCGCGGTTGCACGCGCTCTGCAGGTCGGCCAGGGCCTTGCTGTTGGCGTCCGACGGCTGCAGCGACAGCAGCGGTTTGGCGCTGGCGCATTCGGCCTGCAGGCGCGGCAGCAGGCTGTCCAGCTGAGCCGGCTTGAAGGCGCGACTGCGCGCCACCAGGGCTTGCAGGTGCGTCACCAGTTCGGCGGCAAAAGGGCAGGGCGGTGGTGCGCCCAGCGCTGCCAGCAGCTGGGGCTGGTTGCCATCGCGGAAGAAGGCCCACACCGGCTCGGCGGCCACCGGCACGCGGTACTGCACCGATACCTTGCTGTCGACGCCGGCCAGCACCAGACCGTGGTTGATGAGGCGCGTCCAGATCACCTGGCCGGTGGCGTCGGCAGCGCGCGCCACGCCCAGCGCTTCCAGCGCCGAGCCGCGTTCCAGCATCAGCGGCCGCGCTTCGGACCCGTTGCCCACGGCCTCCAGGTGGGCCAGCGCACTGCCCATCAGCGCCGGCGCGATCCAGCGGCTGGTGCGCACGCCAGAGGCGGCCTTCTGCAGCATCACCAGCCCTTGGGCGTCGAGCTTCTCGTCGCCGGCGGCGTCGGCGCTGTAGCCGTGGTCTGCCGCCTTCGTGACCTGGGGCAACGCGTAGGCGTGCTGTTTCAGTCGTGCGATCTGCTCCTTGCCGATGTGCTCCGGCACGCGGGGAGCGTGGCGGGGTTGTGGCAGGTTCAGGGGATTCAGGCTGGTGCGGTTTTGAGGGGGGTTCTGGGATGGCATGCGGACCTTGTTGCAAGGCGCAGTCTCGCATGCCCGCGCCCGACGGCCGTTGCTCCGGCACCGACGCAGCATTTGCGGCACCGCAACATGGAGGGTGTCTGGCGTGCATGGGCCGGCGGACCCTTCGACGCCCACTCGGTTGCAGGCAAGAGAGGCCACGGCCGGGTGGGGGTTTCTCGGCCACAGGGGTCATGAGGGCGGCGGCTTGACAATGCGTCATGCAACCTTCATCCAACCCACCTGCTGGCGACAGCTTCTCCACCTTGCCGCTGCCCCCGCACGTGCGCGCCAACCTGGCTCAACTGGGCTACACGGCGATGACGCCGATCCAGGCCGCCAGCCTGCCGCTGGCCCTGGCCGGCCACGACCTGATCGCCCAGGCCAAGACCGGCAGCGGCAAGACGGCGGCTTTCGCGCTGGCCCTGCTGGCCAACCTGAACGTGCGCCGCTTCGCGGTGCAGGCCCTGGTGGTGTGCCCGACGCGCGAACTGGCCGACCAGGTGACGCAGGAAGTGCGCCGCCTGGCGCGCGCCGAAGACCACATCAAGGTGCTCACCCTGTGCGGCGGCGCCACGATGCGGCCGCAACTGGCCAGCCTGGAGCACGGCGCCCACATCGTCATCGGCACCCCCGGCCGGCTGATGGACCACCTGGATCGCGGCAGCCTGAACCTCGAGGCCCTGAACACCCTGGTGCTCG
>JANOZF010000102.1:0-15013 GCA_031429255.1 Rubrivivax sp. | reverse complement strand
TTCTCGCGGTGCAAGCGCTTCACGCGCTCGAGCACGGCGGTGGGTGACAGATGCACCTCTTCGGCCAGCTTCAGGTTGCTGATGCGGCCGTCGGCCTGCAGCACGCGCAGGATGCGGCGATCGATCTTGTCCAGGCCGCGGTCGGCGCTGGCGCTGCGGCTGTCGGGGGCTGTGGGACTGTCCATGGCCGATGATTCTGACGTGGTTCACCCGAGGGAGCATCAGGTCGCACGTCCACGATCTCGCTGACCCGAAGTTGGTCACAGCCATGGTGACGCGTGGCTGCAGCGGCGAAGTCAAGCAGGCATTTGTCAGCCGCGGGCCGGCGACAGGGGAGAGCACCCCGCATAACTCCCGAATGACTTTCGCCACTCCAGTGCGCATCGATTCTTCTGTGCGGCACCGTACACAGCGAACACCCAGACATCTATTCGGGGGGGGTGGGGGTGGCGGCCCAGATACAGTGAACACACAATTCCTCGAGAGAAAGCGCTCAAGCAGGATTGCCTTGAACCGCTGCAATGCCCTGGCAGAGTCCGGTTCCGCTGATAGGCAAGCAATGTCGACCCAGCTGTTCGCGGATGGAATTTGCGGTGGCGGTGTTGTTGAAGGGCGGCCATGCAGTCCATCTCCCAACACGATGCCAGGCTGCACCACGCTTTTCCACGCACAGGGGTTGCACATGAAAATGAAAATGAAAATGAAACTGGCACTGCCGTTGCTTGTGGCGCTTGTGCAGGTTCCCAACCCAGCGTGGGCGGCGCTGCTGCTCGGCGCCGATGTGGCGAGCTTCGCGGTTCTGGGGGCTTCGACGGTGACCAATGTCCCGACAAGTGTCATCGTCGGGAATGTGGGGGTCAGCCCAGGCACGGCGATCACGGGCTTTAACTCATCGCCGGGCCTGGCAGTTGCCGATCCGCAGGTGACAGGAGGCCTCGTGCACTCGAACACCGCGGTCGCGGGGTCGGGTCAAAGTCAACTCACCACGGCCAGAGTCAATCTGGCGTCACTGGGCACCGGTACGGTTCTGGCTGCCGACATGGCTGGTTTGACGCTCACGCCGGGCATCTACACCGTGACGGCGGGTACGACGAACCTGTCAGGAACCGTCACCCTCGACGGCCTGGGCAACCCGAACGCGTTCTGGCTCTTTCAAATGCCAAGCACACTCATCACGTCGCCCGGCTCGATCGTCAACGTGATCAATGCGGGTGCGGGTGCTGGCGTGTTTTGGAATGTCGGCAGTTCCGCGACGCTCGACACCACCACTTCGTTCGAGGGCAATATCCTTGCGCTGACGGCGATCACCTTGAATACCGGCGCCACCATCGGCTGTGGCCGGGCTATGGCCGATACCGCCGCAGTGGCCCTGGATCAGAACACGATCAACGCCCTGACCTGCACGGGAACCGGCGAGGAAGGCAGCGTGGGCTTGAGCGGCAGTGGCCTGGACTTCATCGCTGGCAGCAACGGCGGGGCGGTCATTGACCTTGCGACTGGAGCGGTCGTATCCCTTCCAGGTGGGTCGATTCCAAGCAACCCGGTTCCCGAGCCCGGCACGCTTGCGCTGGTCGGTTTGGCTTTGGCCGGTCTGCTTGGTGCCAGGAAGCAGTCCGTCCCCATCGCCTGAAAGCTGTTCGGCATACACGCGCAGGTGCGGACCACGCCCATGCCCATGCCCATGCCCATGCCCATAGGCAAAACGGGAGGGCGGTTCGCCAGGGTGGCCCGCTGCGTCACCTCACACGGCTGTGCACGTGCACCGGTGCGCCTGACCCTTGCGGCTGTCGCTGTCGCCGTGCTTGTCGGCTGCGGACCATCCGAAGCCCAGTTGATCGCCTCGGCCAAGGTCATGCTCGACCGGCGCGACGTCGACGGCGCGATCATTCAGCTCAAGAACGCGCTCGACAAGAACCCCCATTCGGGCGAGGCGCGCCTGTTGATGGGCCACGCGCTGCTGCGTGCCGGCGACCCGGCAAAGGCGCAGATCGAACTGCTCAAGGCGCGGGGTACCGGAGTCCGAGACGAGCAGTGGCTGCCCGTACTCGCGCGCGCCATGCTTGCTGCAGGAGCGGGGGACAAGCTGATCGAACAGTACGGCGACAAGACCCTGTCTCAACCCGCGGCCACTGCCGACTTGAAGGTGGCTTTGGCCGGCGCATACGTCGCGCGCGGCCACACAGACGAGGCGCGTTCCGAGCTGGTCAGGGCTGTCCTGGCCGTGCCCGACCATGCCGCAGCCCTCGTCCTGCGGGCCCGCCTCGACGCTGTTGCAGGCAACCCCACGGACGCCTTGCGCCAGCTCGACGAGTTGTTGGCGCGTGAGCCGGGGCACGTCGAAGCCTTGTTGCTCAAAGGTCAGGTGCTGTTGCACGCCACGAAGGAACCCGAAGCGGCGCTGGTCACCCTGCGTCAGGTACGCCACGCCCACCCAGAGTCGGTGGCTGCCCATACCGCGCTGGTGAGCATCCTGATGCAGCAGAACAAGCGCGAGCAAGCCCGGGCCGAATTCAAGCAGCTGCTCAAGGTCGCGCCACGCCACCCCGACACGCTGTTCTACCAAGCCCAGTTCGCCTTGGAAGACAAGGACTACCAGAGCAGCCGCGAAATCACGCAGCGCTTGCTGCTGGCGATGCCCGACAACGTACGGGTGCTGGTGCTGGCCGGTGCTGCCGAGTACTTCATGCAGCACTACGCGCTCGCCGACAGACTGCTGGCGCGCGCCCTGAAACTGGCGCCTGGCCTGCTATTTGCCCGCCAGATGTTGGCGCAGACCCTGATGCGCGAGGGTTTGGCCGACTCCGCTCTGGAGGTGCTTCAGCCGGTGATCGACAAACCCCAGGCAGACGCGAGCAGTCTGGGGCTGGCCGGCGAGGCCTACCTGCAATCAGGCAACCCCGCGCGAGCAGAGGCGGCCTTCCAACGCGCGCTGAATGCCACGCCCGAAGCTGCGGGCGAGCGCGCCTCGCTGGCGATGGCGTGGCCCGCGCGCGGTGAGGCCACGGCGACCACCGGCGAGCTCGAAGCTATCGCCGGCCGCGTCCGAAGCACACACGCCGACTGGGCGTTGGTCAGCGCCCGTCTGCGCCTGCGCGACATCAAGGGCGCGCTGGCGGCAATCGACACACTGGAAAAGAAGCTGCCAGACGAGCCCTTCGTGCCCACCCTGCGCGGCCGCCTGCTCAGCGCCCAGGGCGAACAGCCCGGCGCGGCAGCGAATTTCGCACACGCCCTGCTCCGACAGCCCAACTATTTCCCCGCTGTCGATGGTCTGGCATCGATCGACCTCAAGGCCGGCAGGCCCGAGTTGGCGCGCCAACGCCTCACTGCCGCGCTCAAGGCCGAGCCCGGGAACTTCCGCGCCAAGATGGCTCTGGCCGAACTTGACACCCAGCTCGGAGCGCCTGATGCGGTGATCGTCACCCACCTCAGAGAGGCCATCAGGCTCGACTATTCGCGGCAGCAGCCGCACCTGGCATTGATCGAACGCCTGCTGTTCGGCGGCGACCACGCCGGCGCCCTGGTCGCGGCACAAGACGCCGCTACGGTGCTGCCCAACGACGCGGTGCTGATGGACGCGCTGGGCCGCGCGCAGATCGCCACCGGCGCCAGCCAGCAGGCGGTCTACACCTTCCGCAAGCTGGCTGCGTGGCAACCCGGGTCGACACTGTTCCTGCTGCGCCTGGCCGACGCGCACACGGCCGCCAGGGACAGCGCCGCCGCGGCGAACGCATTGCGCCAAGTGCTGAAGCTGGAACCCGGCAACGTGATGGCACTGCGGGGCCAGGCGCTGCTGGCGGTGCAGGACCAGCGGCCACAGGTCGGCATCGCCATTGCCCGTGAGATACAGCAGCGCAAGCCCAACGACGCGGTCGGCTTCGCACTCGAGGGCGAACTCGAAAGCAAGCGCAGGAACTGGGACGCAGCTGCGCGTGCCTACGGGGCGGCGCTGCAACGCGGCGATTCAGGTGACCTCGCGACCCGGCTGCACCGCTGCCTGCGCGAAGCCGGCCAGGACACGGAGGCCGAGCGCATGTCCGCTGACTGGCGCAAGGCCAATCCCAAGGACAGCGTCTTCCTCTACTACCTGGGCGACACGGCCGCTCTGACCAAGGACTGGAGTGCGGCCGAAGCCCACTACCGCGCCGTGCTGGCGCTGCAGCCGCGCCACGCAGCGGCGCTCAACAACGTCGCCTGGTTGTTGGCCACGCAGCGCAGGCCCGGCGCTGTGTCCCTGGCCGAGCAGGCCAATGCTCTGCTTCCCGATCGCGCGCCGCTGCTCGACACACTGGCGCTGGCGCTGGAGGCCGATAACCAGTTGCTCAAAGCTGTCGACACGCAAAGGCGTGCCGTCGCCATTGACCCCAAGGACTCCATGCTGCGCCTGCACCTGGCACGCCTGCTCATCAAGCAGGGCAACAAGTCGGACGCTCGAGGCGTGCTCGATGCGCTGGGCCGGCTGGGCGGCACCTTTGCCGGTCATGTCGAGGTCGCGGCGCTCCTGAAAGACATGTAGAGGTCTGAACGGGCCCTGTGCAGCCGGGACTTCGAAAGAGTTTCTACGCGGAAGAGCGCGCTGGGGACGCTGAGGACGCTGACGGCATTCAAATCGCCAATGGGTCCACGTCCACGGCCCAGCGCAGCAGCCCCTTGTGCTGGCCACGCAGGGCATCCAGCTCGGGCAGCCATGCGCTGAGCATGCGCTGCAGCACCGTGCGCGAAGGGCATTCCAGCAGCATCTGCATGCGCTCGACGTCGGCCACCTTGGCCACCGGGGGCGGCACCGGCGGGTAGACGGTGATGCCCTCGAAGGCCTGCGCGGCGCCGCGCGCCTGCAGCAGGAAGGCCTGCGCCACGGCTGCCGTGCGGGCATCGGCCCGTATCAGCGCCAAGGCCGCGAAGGGCGGCAGGCCGGCACCGCGGCGCTCTTCGAGCTGCTGGCGCGCAAAGCGCTCGTAGTCGTGCGCCACCAGTGCTGCATACAGCGGGTGGCCGCCGTTCCAGCTCTGAACCCACATTTCGCTGCGCGCCGCGACGTCGGCATCGCGGCCGGCACGGCCCGCGGCCTGCATCAGCAGCGCAAACAGCCGCTCGGGCGCCCGAAAGTCGCTGCTGAACAGCGCACTGTCTGGGTTGACCGCGGCCACCAGCGTGACGCGCCTGAAGTCGTGCCCCTTGGCAATCATCTGCGTGCCGACGATGACGTCGACTTCGCCATCGTGCACCGCCTTCAGCTGCTGCTGCAGGCTGCCCACGCCACGCGTGCTGTCAGCGTCGATGCGCCCCACGCGCGCCTGCGGCAGCAGCGCAGTCAGTTGCTCCTGCAGTTTTTCGGTGCCACGGCCCACGGGTGCGATGTCCAGGTTGCCGCAGTCGGGGCAGGCGCGCGGCACGCGCTCGCTCAGGCCGCAGTGGTGGCAGCGCAGCGTGCGGTCGCTTTTGTGGAACACGCGCCACGCGCTGCAGTGCGCACAACCACTCTTCCAGCCGCAGGCCGTGCAATTCAACACCGGTGCGTAGCCACGGCGGTTCAGCAGCAGCAAGCTTTGTTCGCCGCGCTGCAGGCGCTGCCCGATGGCGTCCAGCAGCACAGGGGCCAGCACGCGGTCTTTTTCGGCCTGCGTGGAGGCATGCTGCCAGGCCCGCCCCATGTCCACCATGCGCACGGTGGGCATCACGCCACCACCGATGCGCAGCGCCAGCGGCAGGCGCTGGTAGCGCCCCTCCTGCACACGCTGCCAGGTCTCGAGCGACGGCGTGGCCGAGCCCAGCAGCACCGGGATCTTCAGCTGGTGGGCACGCCACACCGCGAGGTCGCGCGCGGAATAACGAGCACCCTCTTGCTGCTTGAACGAAGGATCGTGTTCTTCGTCGACCACGATCAGGCCCAGGCGGGGCATCGGCGCAAAGATGGCCAGCCGCGTGCCCAGCACCAGGTCGGCCAGGCCCAGGTGGGCCAGCAGCCAGTTGCGCAGCCGCTGCGCTGGCGTCAACGCACTGTGCAGGCTGGCCAGCACGCGCCCCGGGAACCGCGCCGCAAAGCGGGCTTCGAGCTGCGGCGTGAGGTTGATCTCGGGCACCAGCACCAGCACCTGCTGGCCGGCCTGCAGGGCGGTTTCTGCCGCGTGCAGGTAGACCTCGGTCTTGCCGCTGCCGGTGACGCCATGCAGCAGCATCGGGCGTTGGCCACGGGCCGGGTCGGCCAGCGCAGCCAGGGCCGCCAGCTGTTCTTCGCTGAGCGTGGGGCGGGGGCTGAGCACGCCGTCCGGCGCAGCCGATTCATGGGTTTCGCCGGCCAGGGCCACGCCTCCGGGCTTCGCGAGTTTGGCCAGGCGCCGCGCAAGCCGCGTGTTGTCCAGCTTGCGCAGCTCGGGCGGCAGCACCGCCAACGCCAGCTCGCCGATGCCACGCTGGTAGTAGCCCGCGGCAAAACCAATCAACGCACGCCAATCGGCCGGCAGCGGAGGCAAGGCGGTGAGCACGCCGCTCAGCGGCCTCAGGCTGGCAGTGGTTGCAGCCGCCCTGGGGTCGGCGTCCCACACCAGGCCCGGCACCTCGCGCTTGCCCAGCGGCGCCAGCACCAAGGTGCCCGGCGCAAGTGGCTGCTCGCTCAAGTAGTCCAGCGCACCCAGGCCGGTGTGGCGCGGCGACTCGATCGCCACCCGCAGCACATGGCCGGTTGGCGCTAACTCAGTCATGTGACAAAGATGTGAACTTGCACACGAAAAGCAGGTTCAACATCACAAAAGTGTCGCAAGTGCTTGATTGAAATGGGTTTTCAAAGCTATCCACTTTTTCTGTGGATAACTATGTGGGCAAACTGCGGCCAGACGCGCCAAGTCCTTGATTCTGAAGACCCGAGGCTGGAATGCCCCTTTTCGTGGCAGCCTTCAGAACTCAATTAAATCAATCACTTAGCACGAATTCTGGGCATTTTGGACGAGTCGTTTCAATTTGTTTCCGCGCTCGGGGCAAAACACGTGCGGTGGGGATAAGTCAAGCCCTGAGCGCTCACTCACCGCGCGCGCCGCGGCTTTGTTGCGGCCATGTGTCAGGCCGGGGAACGCAACGCCGTGGAGTGCCGGTGCACCGCTTCCACCAGGGCCGCCACATGCTCCGGCGGCGTGTGCTGGTTGATGCCGTGACCGAGGTTGAAGATATGCCCGTCCCAGCCCCCATCTAGCCTCTGCGGACGGCCAAAACTGTCGAGCACGGCCACCGCCTCGCGCGCCACGGCCGCAGGCGGCGCAAACAGGATGGCGGGGTCCAGGTTGCCCTGCAAGGCCACGCGGTCCCCGACCAAATGGCGCGCCTGGCCGAGGTTGACGGTCCAGTCCAGGCCCACCACGTCGGCGCCGCAGTCGGCGATCTGCTGCAGCCACGGGCCACCGCCCTTGGTGAACACGATGACCGGCACGCGCTGGCCGCCTTTCTCGCGCTTCAGGCCCTGCACCACGCGGCGCGTGTAGTCCAGGCTGAAGCGCTGGAAGGCGCCGTCGGCAAGCACGCCGCCCCAGCTGTCGAACACCATCACCGCCTGCGCACCGGCGTCGATCTGCGTGTTCAGGTAGGTGGTGACGGCTTGGGCGTTGACCTGCAGGATGCGGTGCATCAGGTCGGGGCGGCTGTAAAGCATGGTCTTGACGAGGTGGTAATCGTCGCTGCCGCCGCCTTCGACCATGTAGCAGGCCAAGGTCCAGGGGCTGCCCGAAAACCCGATCAAGGGCACGCGGCCCTTCAAGGCGTGCCGGATCGAGGTGACGGCGTCGAACACGTAGCGCAACTTGTCCATGTCGGGCACCTGCAGCGCGGCCACGGCGGCTTCGTCGCGCACCGGGTGCGCGAACTTCGGGCCTTCGCCGGCGCCAAAGCTCAGCCCCAGGCCCATCGCGTCGGGCACGGTGAGGATGTCGCTGAACAGGATGGCCGCGTCGAGCGCAAAGCGATCCAGCGGCTGCAGCGTCACCTCGGTGGCGTACTGCACGTTGGTGGCCAGGCCCATGAAGCTGTTGCCGGCCTTCACGCGCGTGGCCTTGTACTCGGGCAGATAGCGGCCCGCCTGGCGCATCAGCCACAAGGGCGTGTGCGTTGTGCTCTGGCGCAGGCAGGCGCGCAGGAAGGTGTCGTTGTGCAGTGCAGGCCACATGGGGAACGGTGCCGTTGAGAGGGATTGAAGGGCGCGAACGATTATGGCGGTCGCCCCTGGTGCAAGGGGTGCCAAGGGCCTCGGTTCCAAGCCCCGAAATCGCGCCGCGCACCTGGGCCAAGGTGTGGCCAGACAGCAGCCACCCAACGGGTAGCATTGCCTTCTCGCCATCGAAGCGCTGGAGGACTCCATGTCAAACGCATTGCACACGCTGACCCGCCGGGCCCTGGGCCTGGTCTTCATCGCCCTGGCCAGCACGCTGGCCGGCTGCGGCTACAACGACTTTCAACGCCTGGACGAAACCGTGAAGGGCTCGTGGGCCGAGGTGCTGAACCAGTACCAGCGCCGCGCCGACCTGATTCCCAACATCGTGGCCACCGTCAAGGGCGAAGCCAACTTCGAACAGGAAACCCTGACCAAGGTGATCGAGGCGCGTGCCAAGGCCACCAGCATCCAGGCCACGCCCGAGCTGGTGAACAACCCCGAGGCGTTTGCCAAGTTCCAGGCTGCGCAGGGTGAACTCACCGGCGCCCTCAGCCGCCTGATGGTGGTGGCCGAGCAGTACCCCAACCTGAAGGCCAACCAGGGTTTCCAGGACCTGCGCGTGCAGCTCGAAGGCACCGAGAACCGCATCACCGTGGCGCGCAACCGCTACATCAAGACGGTGCAGGACTACAACGTGCTGGCGCGTCAGTTCCCGACCAACCTGACGGCGATGATCTTTGGCTACGCGGTGAAGCCCAGCTTTACGGTCGACAACGAAGCTGCGATCAAGGCCCCGCCTGCGGTCAGCTTCGACAAGCCCGCGCCCGCCGCGGCACCCAAACCGGCGCCTGCCGCGTCGAAGTGACGCTGATGCCCCGATGGCACTGCTGATGCGGCCGGCCATCGCTGGCGGCTCTGTCGCCGGCACGTGGCCGCGCGCCCTGGCCGGCGCGCGTCCTCAACCCATGGCCCCCAGGGCAACGCGCCACGGCCTGGCGCGCCTTGCCGCATCGTGGCTGCTGCTGTTGCTGGCCACGCTGTGGTGCCTGTTGCTCAGCCCCGCGGTGCACGCACAAGACGTGCTGGCCGTGCCGAAGCTGAGCGCACGCGTGATGGACAGCACCGGCACGCTGAATGGCGCGCAGGTGCAGGCGCTGGAAGCCAAGCTGGCCGCCTTCGAGGCCCAGGCCGGCCCGCAGATCGTGGTGCTGGTGCTGGCGACCACGGCGCCCGAAGACATCACCAGCTACGCCCAGCGCGCGGCCGACACCTGGAAGATCGGCCGCCGCACCGTGGGCGACGGCGTGCTGGTGGTGGTGGCCAAGGACGAGCGCAAGGTGCGCATCGAAGTGGCCAAGGCGCTGGAAGGCGCCATACCCGACCTGGCGGCGCGGCAGATCATCGACAACGCCATCCGCCCGGCCTTTCGCGCCAACGACTATGCCGGCGGCCTGAACGCCGCCGTCGACCAGCTGATGGGTCGCATCAAGGGTGAAGGGCTGCCGGCACCCGATGCTCGCAAGCCCGGCGGTCGTGGCGACACCGGGCTGGGCCTGCAGGAACTGGCCATTTTCTTCTTCGTGGCGGTGCCCATCATCGGCACGGTGCTCACCCGTCTGTTTGGCCGCAAGTTCGGCTCGATGCTGACGGCCGGCGCCACTGGCGGCCTGGGGTGGGTGTTCACCACCAGCGCGCTGGTCGCGGTGGGCGCCGGTGTGGCGGCGCTGTTCGTCGTCGGCATTCTGGGCATCGGTTCGGCCCTGCGCCGCAGCAGCGCGGGCACGGGCCGCAACCTGCCGCACATCGGCGGCTGGGGCGGTGGCGGTGGCTGGGGTGGGGGTGGTGGTGGTGGCTTCGGCGGCGGCGGCGGCTTTTCGTCGGGCGGCGGTGGCGACTTCGGCGGCGGCGGCGCGTCGGGCGGCTGGTAAACGCGGCCGATGATGATCTGCCGTACAACCCCTATGAATTCCGCACGGGCAACGCCATGGGCAAACTGAGCCGCATCCTGAAGCACCGCTGGCATGACGAGCACGACGCTGCGCGGCTGCTGAACGAAGCGGCGCTGGACCGCCTGGAACAGCAGGTGGCGAACAGCGAAAAGAAACACAGCGGCGAAATCCGCCTGTGCGTGGAAGCCAGCCTGCCGCTGAGCTACCTGTGGCGCAACGCCACCGCGCGCGAGCGTGCCGTCACCATCTTCGGCAAGCTGCGCGTGTGGGACACCGAGCAGAACAACGGCGTGCTGATCTACCTGCTGCTGGCCGAACACGCCATTGAAATCGTGGCCGACCGAGGCCTGGCCCGCGTGGTGCCGCAAGCGCACTGGGACAGCGTGCTGGGCGGCATGCGCGATGCGTTTGCCCGCGGCGAATTCGAACCGGGTCTGGCCGCAGCGGTGCGCGCGGTCGACGAGGTACTGACCCGTCACTTTGCGCTGGCGGCCGACCAGCACAACACCGACGAACTGCCCAACCGCGCACACCTGGGCTGAGGGCCCGCCGAGGCCCCTGGGCCCCGGCCCGGCCCTCGCTCATGCCGGCGCAGCGCGCGGCCCCCGTCTTGTCACTGGTCTGACCTGGCGTCAGGGGGCCGGCCGAATGCCTGGGCCAGCTGCCCGTTCACACCGTGAAAGGCCGTTGCTTGACGAAGTCTGCAGCGGGCCCCAGCGTGAACAGGTTCGGGCTTTGGGTGGCCGGCAGCGCCGAGCGCACAAGGGTATGCAGGTTGGCGTAGGTGCCGTCAAAGGCACCGTTTTTCCAGGCCAGCAGCAACTGCTCGGTGAAGGCGCCGTTGTGATCACCGTCCATGCTGGTCTGGTTGTCCTGGCAGCCCGATATCAACAGCACGGCCGGTTTGAACGGGCCCACCAGCGTCTGCGCCTGGCCGCTGGCGCCGGTGACGGCCAGCTGGGCCAGCGCGGCATCGGGGTCGGCCGGCGCAGCCTTGCGAACGGCCGCGGCGCGCAAGGCCACGTCGGCCTGCAGGCGGTCGTACATCGCCTGGTGCGCCGCGTAGACACGTTGGCCCACGGCCGCCGGCATCAGCTTGCTGCGCTGCCCGGGCGGTGGCGGAGGCGGTGTGCGGGCCCGCGTGATGGTGCCGCTGTGGCAGCTGTCAGAGAGCACCAGCACGCGCACGCCGGCGGCAAAACGGCTGAGCTCAAAGTACAGCTCGTCATCGATCAGCTGGCCGTCGTACAGGCACCAGGTCTCGTCCTTGCCATCGGCTTCATCGCGGTTGGCGTCGGGTATCTGCCCGCCATGCCCGGAATAGGTCAGGAAGAACAGGTCACCGGCCTTCAGCGTGCGGGCGGCGCTGCGCAACCCCGCCAGAAAAGCGGCGCGTGTGGCCTTCTTGGTCAGCAGCACGGTGGGTTTCATGCCCTTGCTCTTGGCGATGGCGGCCATGTCGTTGGCGTCGAACTCGCAGGCCGCCAGCGGGCCGTCCCAGCCTTCGTAAGCGGCCGCGCTGACGAGATTCAGGCCCAGGTGCAGCGACAGCGCGCGCGGCTTGGGGGCGGCAGGGGGCTTGGCAGTGGCCATGGTTTTCTCCGGTTTGCGGGTTGGTGAATCAGGGGGTTGGGCATGCGGCTGCATGATGCGCCCGCCGGCGCGGATGCGGCAGCCCTAACTTGTGTCGGCAGGCCGGGCCGTGACCACTTGCGGCGCCATCGGGCGCAGGCCCCGAGGCCACCGATACTCGGTCCATGCGCACTGCACCCCGCCTGTTCCAGATCACCTGGCCGCTGCTGATCGAGCTGCTGCTGGGCATGGCGGTGGGCATCGTGGGCACCGCCATGGCGGCCCGGCTGTCGGACAACACCGGTGCCGCCTTTGCGATGGCGCACCACGTGTTTGGCGCGCTGTTCATCGTCTTTCGCATTGTCGGCGCCGGTGTGGGCGTGGTCATCACCCAGGCTCTGGGCGCCGGGCGGCGCGAGCGCGCCGACGCGGTGGCGCGCGCTGTGCTGGGCGCGGCCACCTGGATAGGCGGCTTCGTTGCAGCCACAGCCGCGCTGGGCCGCATGCCATTGCTGGCGCTGCTGAACACCCCGGCAGACCTCACGCCACTGGCCGCTCCTCTTCTGCTGGCCCTGGCACCGGCCATGTTGCTGGATGCCTGGAACGCGACGATGACCGCGGTGCTGCGCGCCCACTTGCGCGCCCGCGAGACACTGGCGGTGATGGTGCTGATGCAGCTGACGCATCTGGCGCTGATGGGCCCGCTGATGCTGGGCTGGGGCCCGCTGCCCGCGCTGGGGCTGGCCGGCTACGCGCTGGCCCTGGTCGTGGCGCGCGCGCTGGCGCTGGCGCTGCACCTGTGGCTGTGGCGCACACGGCTGCAGCTGGTGCCCAGCTGGGGCGATGCCTGGCGGCTGCCACGCGCCGAGCTGGCTGAAGTGGCGCGCATCGGCGTGCCGGGCGCGGCAGAAAACGCAGGCTACCGGCTGGCCTTCATGGCCAGCGTGGCAGCGGTGGGCACGATGGGCGCAGCCGCGCTGGCCACCCATGCCTACGCGCAGCAGGTGATCATGGTGGTGCTGCTGTTCGGCCTGGCCACGGGGCTGTCGGTGGAGGTGCTGGTGGGCCACCTGGTAGGCGCCGGGCACTTTCGCCAGGCGCATGCCCTGGTGCGGCGGGCCATGGCACGGGGTCTGCTGGTCAGCGTGGCAGTCGCCACCGCGGCGGCACTGGCCGGGCCCTGGCTTATGCGCCTGTTCACACGGGACCCGGAAATCATCCGCGCCGGCACCACCTTGCTGTGGTGGACGGTGCTGCTTGAACCCGGGCGCACCTTCAACCTGGTGGTCATCAACGCGCTGCGCGCCACCGGCGACGCACGCTACCCGGTGCTGGTGGGTGCGGGTTCGATGCTGATCGTGCTGGCCGGTGGCAGCTGGCTGCTGGGCGTGCACCTGGGGCTGGGCCTGGTGGGTGTGTGGATCGCCTACGCCGCCGACGAATGGCTGCGCGGGCTGCTGATGTGGCGCCGCTGGTCCAGGCTGGACTGGGTGCCGCATGCCAAGGCCTCGCGCCGGCGGCTGGCTGCCGCCGCTTGACGCTTCAGCTGTCCAGACGCCAGACGTAGACCATGCGGCCGGTACCTGAAAGAAAGCCTGGGGCCGCTGGAAACACGCACTTCGAGATGGTGTTGATCGCCAGCGCATCCAGCGCCTGGTGACCGGGTGTGGTGCCGCTGCTCTTGGTGATGGCCACGCGCGTGACCTTGCCCTCGGGGTTGACCTCCATCTCGACCTCGGTCTGCCCGGCCGAGCCCAGCCTCCGCGATTCTTCGGGGTAGACCGTGGGCTGGCAGGTCGCCTTGGCGACCGAGACCTCGCGCGGCACCGTGGCCGGAGGTGCCGGAAGCGCGCAGCCCGCGGCCCATACCGTCAGCGCCGCGGGCAGCCCCACCCAGGGGGCCCTTGGGGTGCGCGGTGGAAGTGAAATGGGTTCAGTGGTCATCGGTTGGGGGCCCCGTCTGCAGAGGCCGGCATCTTGTCAGAGTTTGCCGACCCGTCGCCAGCCCGCGCGTCAAGGTGCGGCGGCGCGAGCCGCAAACCACCGTCTGACAACCGCCCCACCGCGCGCGGGGCTACGATGCGCGGGGCCCTGATGGCAGGGCAGGAGAACCGGCATGAGCCCCACCCCCGCGGCATTGGTAGTAGGCGCCGGCGACGCCACCGGTGGCGCCATCGCGCGGCGCTTTGCACGTGAAGGCCTGACCGCCTGCGTCACGCGCCGCACGGCCGACAAGCTGCAACCGCTGGTGCAGCGCATCCAGGCCGACGGTGGCCAGGCGCGCGCCTATGCGGTGGACGCGCGCGACGAAGCGGCCACCGCCGAGATGGTGGCCGGCATCGAGCGTGAGGTCGGCCCCATCGAGGTGGCCGTGTTCAACATCGGCGCCAACGTGCGCTTCAAGGTCACCGAAACCACCGAGCGCGTCTACCGCAAGGTGTGGGAGATGGGTGCACTGGCCGGCTTTCTGATGGGCCGCGAAGTGGCCAAGGCGATGCTGCCGCGCGGCCGCGGCACCATCATCTTCACCGGCGCCACCGCCAGCCTGCGCGGTGGTGCCGGCTTCAGCGCCTTTGCCGGCGCCAAGCACGCGCTGCGCGCGCTGGCGCAGAGCATGGCGCGAGAACTGGGGCCACAGGGCATCCATGTGGCGCACGTCGTCATCGACGGCGCCATCGACACCGCTTTCATCGCGCAGAACTTTCCCGAGCGCTACGCGTTGAAAGACCGCGCCGGCATCCTCGACCCCGAAGACATTGCCAACGCCTACTGGCAGCTGCACCAGCAGCCGCGCAGCGCCTGGACACACGAGATGGATCTGCGGCCCTGGATGGAAACTTTCTGAGCCTCCCCGTCCGATCAGTCGGTGCGCCTCGGCGTTGCCGGCGCACCATCGACCCCACCCCCGCCATGACCCTGAAAGGCCTCTGAACATGAGCAGCAACAAATCCGTCGAGTTCTATTTCGACTTCGGCAGCCCCACCACCTATCTGGCCTTCACGCAGTTGCCGCGCAGCTGCGCCGACAGCGGCGCCGCGCTGGTGTGCAAGCCCATGCTGCTGGGCGGCGTGTTCAAGGCCACCGGCAACGCCAGCCCGGTGTCGGTGCCGGCCAAGGGCCGCTGGATGGGGCAGGACATCGCGCTGTGGGCGCGGCGTTACGGTGTGCCCTTTGTCTTCAACCCGCACTTCCCGATCAACACGCTGACGCTGATGCGCGGCGCGGTGGGCCTGCAGATGCGGCAGCCCGAGTTGTTGATCCCGTACATGGACGCGGTGTTCAAGGCCATCTGGGTGCAGGCACGCGACCTGGGGCAGCCCGCCGAAGTGGCGGCCGTGGTGGCGCCGCTGGGCCTGTCGGC
>JANOZF010000101.1:0-14674 GCA_031429255.1 Rubrivivax sp. | reverse complement strand
CGCGTGACGGTCCAAATGTCCCAGTCCTTCGGACAAGTGGTTCATGTACCGATCAAACCGTTCGCTTGCACCCATCGTTCCTCATGTGAAGAATGAAGAGATGCGGATAGTGCCATGAATTTATTGACACAGTAAGATTAGTCCATCTCGACACGTCATCAGCGGTTCACTTGCGTTCAACTCCTCGGACCTCCAGGCCGTGCAGCTCGCACGGCACCGAATAGCGGTTGCGCGCCACCGACACCAAGCAGGTGCTGGACACCCGCGCCGGCTTCTCGACGTAGCCGTCAAACGGCGTGGGCATGGGCATCAGGTGGGCGCGCTCGTGCTCGAGCATCTCGGCCACGCTGAACTGCTCGTGCTCGGAGTGCCGGACCTCCTCCCACAAGGCCCGGCACCGATCAGCCAGCCAGGCGTTGAGTTCGGTGAAGCTGCCGAACTTGACCTTGGCCGCGTCGATCCAGATGCGCCGGCGGCTGTCCTGCACGTTCTTCTCGACGACACCCTTCTTCCAGCCCGAAGCGACGTTGCAGAAGTCGGGGTCGACCAGGTAGTGCGCGCACATCGTGGCGAAGCGCTCGTTGACGATGCGGCCCTTGCCCTTCTTGACCTTGTTCACCGCCGTCTTCATGGTGTCGTAGATGCCCCGGCGGGCCACGCCGCCGAGCGCCGCGAACGAGCGGGTGTGGGCATCGAACAGCATCTCGTGGCCTTGGCTGGGGTAGGCCACCAGCCAGAACGCCCGTGACGCGCACAGCTTCATGTGCGAGACCTGCGCCCCGTAATAGATGCCGCCCACCACCAGGCCCTCCTCGCTCCAGTCGAACTGGTACGCCTCGCCGAGCTCGAAGGCCAGCGGGACGAAGGCATTGACCGCAGTTCCCTGGCCCGCAGCCTGTCGCCACGCCCGGACGTAGTCGGTCACCCGGGTGTAGCCGCCGTCGTAGCCCGCTGCTCTGATCTCGGCGTACAGCGCCTTGGCCGTGCGCCGCTCGTGCTTGGGCCGCCGCGCGTCAGCCTTCAGCGCCTGCTGCAACGCTTCGTGGAATGCCGTGAGCTTGTTCGGTTGCTCGCCACGCCGGTACTTCGGCGGGCCATCAACCTCGCCCTGCAGCCACTTCGCAACCGTGTTGCGCGACAGCCCCGTGATGCGCGAGATCTCGCGCGCCGACTTGTTCTTCCGGCTATGCAAACGCCGGATCCTGCCAATCATGCCCATGGTGATCACTCCTCATCTTCTGCTGCACAAAAATGCAGCAGGGTAGGTTGTTCACCTGGCTCAGTTTTGGGTCGGCACTACCTGCAAAAGTGGCTCAGTTTCCGGTCGGCGCCAGCAATCGGCGCCATGAAGCGAATTGCCACCATGATCCGCTCCCACAATGAGGGCATCGTCGCCTGGGCCCAAACCCGACAGACCAACGGACTCCGGGAAGCCATCAACGGCCTGGTGCAGGCCGCCGAACGTCGTGCGCGCGGCTACGGACGCTTCGACACCATCAAGACCGTCAGCTTTCTGATCTCACGCAATTTGGACCTCCAGGCCAATCAACCCTCACGCCCAGCAACCCACTTGAATTTCAGGAGAGACATGAAGTTTGCCGATTTCCACGTCGACCAGGTCATCAAGGCCGGCCCGTATCGGGTCAGCGAAGAAGAGATCGTGGCCTTCGCGAAACTGTATGACCCGCAGTGGTTCCACACCGACCCCGCCGCCAGCGCTGACGGTTTTCACAACGGGCTGATCGCCAGCGGCTGGCACACCTGCGGCATCGCGATGCGCCTGGCGGTGGATTCGGCCTTGACGGGCAGCGAGTCGTACGCGTCGCCTGGACTGGCCTACGTGAAGTGGCTGCTGCCCGTGCGCCCAGCCGACGAACTGTCGTTCAAGGCCACCATCCTCGAGGTACGCCGCGCACGCGGCAAACCGCGGCTGGGTATCCTGCGCTGGCGTTGGCAGTTGCACAACGGCAAAGGCGCCGAAGTGCTGGACCTGGAGGCCACCAGCTTGTTCGACCTGCCACCGCAGCACGGTCCTTCGGGCATGTCCTGATGCGCACCAGCGGCCCACCTTTGTGCAATCGGTAGCAGGTGCCAACCCGGCACCAGGATACGTGCCCATGGACAACAAAACCCAACCCACCGCCGACGCAAGATCGTTCAGCCGCTTTGCGGACTTCTACCCCTTCTACCTGGTCGAGCATGCCAACCGCACCTGCCGGCGGCTGCACTTCCTGGGCAGCACGCTGGCGCTGGTCTGGCTGACGCTGCTGCTTGTCACGAGTCGGCCGCAATACCTGCTGTACGGCCTGCTTTGTGGCTATGGTTGCGCCTGGATCGGGCACTTCGTGTTCGAGAAGAACAAGCCCGCCAGCTTCAAGCGGCCGCTGTACAGCTTCATGGGTGACTGGGTCATGTACAAGGACATCTGGACGGGCAGGATTCCGTTCTGAATCCAGACCACCCGGTGTAGGGCAAGGCTAGTACGTTGACACGCAAGTAACGGAACATGAATACACTCTCGTCATCGCCCAACGATGCTCGGAGGTGTTGTCATGCGCCAGACGGAATTGCACTTGACCGACGAGGATCGCTCGGTCGTGGACGAGATTCGCAGCAAAGGCGTGCATCAATCGCGGGAGGTCAATCGGGCTCATGTCCTGTCCTCGCTGAACCGGGGCGTGCCGGAGGCCCAGATCATGGCTGTGCTGGGATTGGGGCGCACGGCGGTTTGGCGCACCCGCGCGGCGTACCTGCTAGGTGGTGTCGATTTGGCGGTCTTCGACATCGCGCGCTCTGGCCGGCCCCGCCAGTACGGCACGGACGACGAAGCGCGAGTGACGGAACTGGCGTGTTCGGAGCCTCCTGCGGGGCGACAGCGCTGGACGATGGTGGAACTCGAACGCGCCGCGCGCCGGGAGCCCGGCATGGGCAACGTGAGTCGGGAGACCGTGCGACGCATGCTAAAAAAAACGACCTCAAGCCCTGGCGCAAGCTGATGTGGTGTATCGGCGCGCTGACAGAAGAGTACCGGCACCGCATGTACGCCTTGCTCGAGTTGTACGCGCGGCCGAAGTCGCTGGCCGAGCCGGTCATCTGTATCGACGAGAAGAGCCTGCAACTCATCGGGCACAGCCGCGCGCCTCTGCCGATGAAATCGCTCAACCCCGCCATGCTGGACTACGAATACGTGCGCAACGGCACGACCAATCTGTTTGTGGCCGTCGAGCCCAAGGCAGGACAGCGAATCGTCTCGGTCACCGAGCGCCGTGGCAAGGTCGACTTCGTCGCGTTCGTCGGTGACTTGCTGACCAACGCCTATGCCAAGGCGCGCCGGGTACACCTGCTTCTGGACAATCTGAACACTCACTTCAGAAAGTGCTTCGATGACGTACTGGGTAAACGCGCAGCGACCAAGCTCTTGAGTCGAGTGCAGTTCCACTACACGCCCAAACACGCGAGCTGGTTGAACATGGCGGAGATCGAGATCGGCATCCTCAGTCGTCAATGCTTGGACCGGCGCGTCGCCAGTCGGCAACTCCTTCAGAGCGAAGGCGACGCGTGGCAGCAGGCGCGCAACGCTGCTCAGCGGACCATCGAGTGGACGTTCACCCGTCAAGATGCAGATCGCAAGCTCAGTCGGCACTACGTTTCTAAACTTGCGTGTTGATGTACTAGCTTGCCCAACCTGCCCTTCATTGGCCGCGGGCGCAGGCCTGCCGTTGGAACAGGCGGCAGCAGCCGTTGTCCGGCTGCGCGAGGTGACTCCCCTCCCCTACCGCGGCAGTCATGTGCGAGCGCGCTGTGACCAAGCCATCGGCCCACCTTCAGCGGTAGATCTTCTGCAGCAGCCGCAGGATGGTCGCGCGCTCGGCCTCGGTCAACCGGGATGAAGCCTCGGCCTCCAGCGCAGCCACCTGCTCTTGCGCCTGCTCCAGCAAGGTCTGCCCGGCGGCGGTCAGGGTCAGGCACACGGCACGCTTGTCGGCGGGCGCGGAGTTGCGCTGAAGCAGTTGTCGCTTGTCCAGGCGCGCCAGGATCTTGGTCAGGTTGGGCGGCAGCAGCGCCAGTTCTGTGCACAACTGAGAAGGCATCAAGCCCGGGTTGTGGCCCACCAGCACCAGCACCGAAAACTCCACCGGACTCAGCGCCAGGTCGGCCATGCGCTGCGCGAAGATATCGAACACCTTCAGCGTGGCGCGGCGCGTGTTGTAGCCCACCAGCGACATCAGGAAACTGCTGTCGACAGTGGCCGGTGCGGCAGTGGACGGGCCCGAGGCGGGTTTGCTCATGGAATGAATTGTGGCCCGCCAAAGCCTGAGCGCACGGCCGCTCGGCAGGCCTGCGCCACGGCGTCGTACCTGCATTGCCGAAACGAAGCGACCCGGACGCACGCGTCCAGGCCGCAGAGTCAGCGCCCTGCGCGCTGACGTGTCGCTACTTGCAGCTGAAGTTGGTGGCGTTTTCGATGTCACCGCTGCCGTTGTAGCGTGCCACCTTCGGGTACCCGCACAAGGGGCGGCTGCGCGAGGCCGACCAGGTGCCAGGCAGCTCTGTGTTCACCACGTTGGCACCCGCGCCCCGCACCTGCGCCAGCACCTGTTCAGGTGCCTGCGCCTTCTCAACCCAGTTCACCAAGGCCGTGATCATATCGAACTGGTCGGTGGCCGGACCGCCGCCACAGTGGTTCATGCCCGGCACCTCGAAGTAGCGCGCAAACTCAGTCGCGGTGCCCTTGTTGGCCGCTTGCAGCGCGTCGTACCAGCGTGCCGTGTCGGCCGCCGAGAAGATGGGGTCGGCTGCTCCGTGAAACACCAGTAGCTTGGCACCGCGTGCACGCAAGGCCGACAGGTCGGACTCGTTGGGCGGCGTCATGTAAGACCAAGGCGCCTCCTTGTAGGTGGCATCGTTGGCAAACATCTTCGGGTGGTCGCTGTCCAGGCTGAAAGCCAGGCCGTACTTCAAGCCCGTGGTGGCCAGGAAGGCCGCCTGCGTTGAAGGCGGGCTGGTGAAGATGAAGGCCACCGCGCCCGGGTCCAGCGCCGTCGAATTGCTGTAGTGCCACAGCGCGTGGTTGCTGCCGGCCACACCGGGGTCGAAGTAGAAGTTCGAATAGGTGCTCTCGCCGCGGCTGTTGCGCGCGCCGGCAAAGATGCCGCTGAGCACGGTCTTCTGCGCCGTGGTCAGGCAGGTGCCGTCGCGCGGGCCGGTGCACGTGGGCACGTCGGCGCCGATGCTGAAGACCTTCTGGCAGGCGGCCGTGTCGGCCACCATGCCGTCGGTTGCACCATCCAGTGCGTCGCACCTGGCCACGATGCGGCTGCCCAGCAGCTTGAATTCGGTGGGGGTCACGGCCGACGTGATGTCGGGCTGGCCGGCATCGGCGCCACTGGCCACCGTGCTGGTGGCGATGCTGGCGTACTGCTGCACCTTCCACAGCTGAGCGGTGGCTGCCTTCGGCAGATGGAAGCCCGGCGCGCCGGCCATGATGCCGTCGTAGTCCTTCGCGTAACGCGCGGCGGCGATCATCGCGTGGCGGCCGCCATTGGAGCAGCCACCGAAGTAGGACCGATCGGGCTCCTTGCCATAGGCTACCTTGATCAGGGCCTTGGCCATCGGCGTCAGCGTGCCCACGGCCTGGTAACCGTAGTCCAGCCGGGCCTGCGGGTCCAGACCCCACCACGGTGGGCCGGTGTGCCCGGTGTCGGAGCTGATGACGGCAAAGCCCATCTGCAGCGCGTTGCTGACCGGCGATGCACCGCCACTGGGGCCGGTGGCCGTGACGACCGAGCCGTCGATGCCGCCGTTGGCCTGGTAGAAGAAGCGGCCGTTCCAGGCCATGGGCAGGCGCATCTCGAAGCCGATGGCGTACGACTTGCCGTCCACCGCGCTGGTGCGGCGGTTCATTTCGCCCTTGACCAAGCAGTGTTCGGGCATGGCTGCGGCGACGCCGGTCACTACCAGACCACCGCTGGCCACCACCGCAGCCGATGCGATGGTGGTGCTGGCCATCGAGAACTTCGTGCCCAGATCGGTGCAGGAAGCCAGCGTGCCCGAAGTGGCCGGCGCCAGCCGCGGAATGAATGTCTCGTCGTCGTCGGAACCGCCGCAGCCGGCCAGGATCAACATCAGCAGCGGCGCCAGCAAGAGCCCGGCCGCGCGATGCATTGTGGGGCGGGTGCTGTCCGGTGCGGGGTGTGGTTGCAAGCTCATGCGTGTCTCCTTCAGTTGTCCCTGCGCCGTGGCGAAGGTGTTGCGGGGCCAGCCAATATAGTTATATTCGGAAACTAACTGATTGGTACAAACCCTGGAGCAAGGCCTGGAACACGCCCCCAAACGGCCGCGGACGGCTGACCGACTGCCTGCAAGCGCACGCCTGGCTGCCTGCTCCAGCCCTTGTTGCGCGCCCCACCCATGACCTAAACTGCAAGAATGAACGAAGCAGTACATACCGCGCCCAAGCCGCGCAAGCGGACAGCGAAAGTGGCGATCAGTGGCGCCGCGGCGCCAGCGCCTGGCCCGGTTCCGAAGTCCTCGGCAGGCGCCATCAAGGCGGCCACCAAGGCCGGGCCACGCACTAACGACCCCGAACGCACGATGGCTGACATCATCGTCGTGGCCACGCGCGAGTTCTCCGAGAAAGGCCTGGCCGGAGCCCGCATCGACGTCATCGCCGAGGCCATGCGCACCAGCAAGCGCATGATCTACTACTACTTCGGCAGCAAGGAAGGCCTGTACATCGCAGTGCTGGAAGAGGCCTACCGCCGCATCCGTCAGATCGAGACCGAACTGCACCTGGAGGACCTGGCACCCGAGGACGCGCTGCGCAAGCTGGTCGGTTTCACGGTCGACTACCAACTCGCCAACCCGGACTTCGTGCGCCTGGTGATGACGGAGAACATCCACCGCGGCGAGTACCTGGCGCAGAGCAAGGCGATCCGGCAGCTCAACGTGCCGGCCATCGAAGGCCTGCGCCGCCTGTACAACCGCGGCTTGGCAGCAGGCACCTTTCGCGGCGGATTGGACATGATCGATCTGCACATGTCGATCAGCGCGCTCAGCGTGTTCAACGTGGCCAACCGGCACACCTTCTCGTTGATCTTCCAGCGTGACCTGGAGAGCGCCGCAGCCCTCATCGGGCGGCGTGACAGCATCGTCGAGATGGTGGTGCGCTACGTGCGCAAATAGCCCGGCGCACGGCGGTCCCACTCACCCGCCAGCTGGTCGACAACCCGCCGCAGGTGCGGGCAGCGGACCGCAGCCCAGACAGCCCAGACAGTCCGGGTCACCACCACAAGGCCATTAACGCGGCCGTTTCAAGCCCATCCGGGTTTGCACCTATTTTGAAACTAACCAGTTCGTACATTATTCGACCCATGCATCCAGGACAGGGTGCCTGGAGACAAGGTGAACGCTGCATCGCCCACGGTCCTGGACCGTTTCTGCAAGCTGCTGGACTGGTTGATCGCGCTGTGCCTGGCCGTGATGGTGGTCATGGTGTTCGGCAACGTCGTGCTGCGCTATGCCTTCAACTCTGGCATCGCCGTCAGTGAGGAACTGTCGCGCTGGTTGTTCGTCTGGCTCACTTTCCTGGGCGCCATCGTTGCGCTGAAAGAGCATGGCCACCTGGGCACCGACATGCTGGTATCCCGACTGCCGCGCGGCGGCAAGATCGCTTGCCTGCTGGCCAGCCAGGTGCTGATGCTCGGCGTGACGTGGATGCTGTTCACCGGCAGCCTGGCGCAAACACGCATCAACTGGGAAGTCGAAGCCCCCGTCACCGGCGCCCCGATGGCCGTGGTCTATGCCGCGGGTGTGGTGTTTGCCGTGCCGGCCTTCCTGCTGCTGCTGGTGGAAATGTGGCGCACGGCGACTGGCCGCCTGCGCGACGATGAACTGGTGATGGTGCAGGAGAGCGAAGACCTGGCCCATCTGCAGGAACAGACCCCGGTGGTCACACCACAAATCCGCGACGGAGCCACACGATGACCATCCTCGTCTTCCTGGGTTCGCTGCTCGGCGCCATGGCGCTGGGCATGCCCATCGCCTATGCGCTGCTGGTGTCGGGTGCGGCGCTGATGTGGCACCTGAACATGTTCGACGCGCAGATCCTGGCGCAGAACGTCGTCAACGGCGCAGACAGCTTTCCGTTGCTGGCGGTGCCGTTTTTCATGCTGGCCGGCGAGATCATGAACGTGGGCGGCCTTTCGAAGCGCATCGTCAACCTCGCGCTGGCGCTGGTGGGCCACGTGCGCGGTGGCCTGGGCTTCGTCACCATCCTGGCTGCGGTACTGATGGCCGCACTCTCGGGTTCAGCCGTAGCCGACACCGCGGCGCTGGCCGCGCTGCTGCTGCCGATGATGACCGCTGCCGGCCACGACAAGGCACGTGCCGGGGGCTTGATCGCCAGCGCCGGCATCATTGCGCCCATCATCCCGCCCAGCATCGGCTTCGTGATCTTTGGCGTAGCCGCCAACCTGTCCATCGGCAAGCTGTTCATGGCCGGGATTTTTCCGGGCATCCTGATGGCCGTGGCCATAGCCGTCACCTGGTACTTCGTGGCGCGCAGCGAAAACGTGACGCCGCCACCGAAAACCAGCGCGGCCGAAAAGTGGGCTGCATTGCGCCAGTCCACCTGGGCGCTGTTCCTGCCTGTCATCGTGCTGGTGGGCTTGAAGATGGGTGTCTTCACCCCCACCGAGGCCGCCGTGGTGGCCGCCGTCTACGCCCTCTTCGTGGCCGTGGTCATCTACCGCGAGATGACGCTGGCGCAGGTGGTGCCAGTGTTTGTCAGCGCTGCCAAGACCACCGCCGTCATCATGTTCCTGGTGGCCGCGGCGATGGTGTCGGCCTGGCTGATCACGGTGGCGCAGTTGCCCGACCAGATGATCACGTTGCTCAAGCCCTTCATGGACAGCCCCACGCTGCTGCTGATCATGATCATGCTGCTGGTCATCGCTGTCGGCACGGCCATGGACATGACACCCACCATCCTGATCCTAACGCCGGTGCTGATGCCGGTGGTGAAGGCCGCCGGCATCGACCCCATCTACTTCGGCGTGCTTTTCATCATCAACAACGCCATCGGCCTGATCACGCCGCCGGTGGGCACCGTGTTGAATGTGGTGGCCGGTGTCGGCAAGATGAAGATGGACGACGTTACCCGGGGTGTGCTGCCGTTCATGGCGGCACAACTGGTGGTGCTGTTCCTGCTGGTGTTGTTTCCACAACTGGTGATGTGGCCGCTGAAACTGTTCTATTGATTCCCCCCTGTTCCTTTTCCTTTGATGTGTAGGAGACAAAGATGAAGCGTTTGATGATCAAGACCTTGGTTGCGGCTGCGGCCGTCGTGATGTTCGGTGCCGCTGGCCTGGCCCAGGCACAAGTCAGCGAGCGCAGCTTCAAGCTGGCGCAGCAAAACCCCAAGGGCCACCCGCTGGTGACCGGCGCCGAAAAGTTTGCCGAGATCGTGGCTGCCAAGAGCGGCGGCAAGATGAAGATCAACCTGTTCCCAGGTGGCGTGCTGGGCGGTGACGCACCCACGGTATCGGCGCTGCAAGGCGGCACGGTGGAAATGACGGTGCTCAACAGCGGCATCCTGGCCAGCCAGGTGAAGGACTTCGAGGTCTTCGACTTCCCCTTCATGTTTGCCAACGGCCGCGAAGCCGACGGAGTGGTCGACGGCCCCTTCGGCCAGAAGCTGCACGCCAAGCTGGCCGACAAGGGCATCGTGGGCCTGGCCTACTGGGAACTGGGTTTCCGCAACATCACCAACAGCAAGCGCGCCATCAACAAGGTCGAAGACCTGGAAGGCCTGAAGCTGCGCGTCATCCCCAACGCCATCAACGTCGACTGGGTCAAGGCCGTGGGCGCCAACCCCACGCCGATGGCCTTCCCCGAGGTGTATGCGGCGCTGGAATCGAAGGCCATCGACGGGCAGGAGAACCCACTGAACGTCATCCTGGCGAACAAGTTTGCTGAAGTGCAGAAGTTCCTGGCCCTCAGCAACCACCAGTACAACCCGCAGTCGGTGATCTTCAGCAAGAAGGTGTGGGACACGCTGTCGGCCGACGAGAAGAAGATCCTGCAAGACGCCGCGCAGGAAGCCGCCGTGTTCCAGCGCAAGACCTCTCGCGACGCCGCAGCCGGCAACCTGGACGCGCTGAAGAAGGCCGGCATGACCGTGACCGAACTGTCGGGCGCCGAACAAGCCAAGCTGCGCGACAAGTTCAAGCCCGTGGTTGAAAAGCATGGCGCCGCCATCGCCGCCACCGTGGCCGACTTGCAGGCTGAGCTGGCCAAGGCCCGCAAGTAACTGGCACGGGCCTGGCACGGGCCAGGCATTGACGCCGCGCTGGGACAACAACGATGAACGCGATGAGCAACGAAAGCGCGGCCTTGAAGAAGGCTTCACAACCGGGCAGCAAGTTGCTGGTGGGCCTGATCGGATCTGGCATCCAGCGCTCGCTGACCCCGGCCATGCAGGAAGCAGAAGCCCGTGCACAAGGGCTGCGCCTGCACTACCAGTTGATCGACCTCGACCGTGTGTCCACCGGCCAGCCAGAGGGTGTGGATGCACTGCCCGGGCTGCTGGCTGCCGCACGCACGATGGGTTTTGCCGGCCTGAACATCACCTACCCCTGCAAGCAGGCGGTGATACCGCTGCTGGACGGCCTGAGCGACGAAGCCAAGGCCATGGGCGCTGTGAACACCATCGTCTTCAAGGGCGGCTTGGCCACCGGCCACAACACCGATGGCAGCGGCTGGCGCTGGGGCTTCCAGCAACAGCTGCCGGGTGCCAGCTTGAAGCGGGTGGTGCTGCTGGGCGCCGGTGGCGCGGGCTCGGCCATCGCCCATGCGTTGCTGCGGCTGAAGACCGAAGCGCTGGTGCTGGTAGACAGCGACACGCAACGCGCTGGCGAACTGGCCGAACGCCTGAACACGCTGTACCCGGGCCGGCGCGCCAGCTACACAGCAGACGCGGCTGCCGCAGTGAAGGGCGCCACCGGGCTGGTGCACGCCACGCCCACGGGCATGGACAAACTGCCCGGTCTGCCGCTGCCCGCTGAACTGCTGCGCCCCGACCTGTGGGTGTCAGAAATCGTCTACTTCCCGCTGCACACCGCCTTGTTGAAGTCAGCCGGCGCGCTGGGCTGCAAGGTGGCCAACGGCGCCGGCATGGCCGTGGGCCAGGCGGTGGATGCGTTCCGTCTTTTCACCGGCTGCGAGCCCGACACCGCACGCATGCAGGCACACATGCAGCAACTGCTTCAAGGCCGCAGCTAGCATCTAGGCTTTAGCGGCACCTTTGAGCCACGATGATCAGCAGCAGCCCGCAAGACGTCACCGCAGCCGTGCTGGCCGAACTGCAGCGCGCGCCACCCGGCCGCTGGCGCGACCTGATGACGGCCGCCGTGACGCACCTGCACGGCTTCGTGCGTGACACGGGCCTCACCGAGACCGAGTTTCAACAAGCCTGCGCCGTGATGGCCCGCATGGGGCAACTCACGACGGCCACGCACAACGAAGTGGTGCTGACAGCCGGTTCACTGGGCGTTTCGGCGCTGGTGTGCCTGCAGAACAATGGCGATCAAGGGCGCCAACCCACCACCGCCAACCTGCTGGGGCCGTTCTGGCGGGCGGGCTCGCCGGCGCTGCCAGACGGCGCCAGCATCGTGCGTTCAGCCACCCCCGGCGTGCCGGTATTCGTGCAAGCCTGGGTGCGCGACGCAGCCGGCCAGCCGGTGGTGGGCGCATCGGTGGACGTGTGGCAGGCCAGCACCGAAGGTTTCTACGAAAACCAGGACCCGAGCCAGGCCGACATGAACCTGCGCGGCACCTTCACCGGCGACGAGCAAGGCCGCATCCGCTTTCGCAGCGTCAAGCCCAAGGGCTACCCGATCCCGGTGAACGGCCCGGTGGGCGACCTGCTGCGCGCACAAGGGCGGCACAACCTGCGCCCGGCGCACATTCATTTCCTGATTCACAAGACCGGGTTCAAGACCCAGTTTGCGCAGGTGTATTCCAGCGACGACCCGAACCTGGAAACCGACGTGCAGTTTGCGGTGACCAAGGCGCTGATCGGACAGTACGTGCTGCACGACACCGCGCACGACGCGGCACCCGACGTCGACGTGCAGGGGCCGTGGTACTCGCTGCAGCACCACTTCGTCATCGAGCCAGGCGAAAGCCGCTTGCCCAGGCCGCCGATCACGGCCAGCGCGCTGACGGGCGAACGGCCGCTGCTGGAAGTGCTGCAACGCAGGCCCTGACAGTCCGCAACGCCAGGCCGGTCCAACGGCCGTGCTCCTGTGGCGGGCCCGGCAGGCTGCCTGACGCCTCGAGCCCGGTGATGGCCGCTTCTGGCCGCTGCACTTCGGTCACCGCCAGCCTGCCGATGGTTTCAGGACGTGCTGGCCCGCCACGCGCCCGCCGCGGCACGCAGACGTTGCGACAGGTGCAGTGCGATGTTGCGGTAGACCATGGCACACAGCCTGGGGTCTTCGATCAACAACGTCTGAAGGGAGTCAAGGCTGAGTGCATGGACGACACTGGGCCTGTCGGCGATGGCGTTGGCGCTGCGGCCACCACCGTCGAGCATGGCCGTTTCGCCAAGCATCATGCCGGGCGACAGGCTGAGATAACGTTGACGCAAGGCACCAGGTGCTGCGGCCGGACGGGTGTCAACGCTGACGACGCTGATCGATCCTTCGGTGAGCACGTAGAGCCGGTCGCCGGCGTCGCCCTGGCGGAAGAGCCATTCGCCAGCCGCCAGCCGGCGCTCTGCTTCGAGCAGGCCGTGCAAGCGCGCGCACTGGGCGGCGTCCAGTCCGGCCATCAGGCTGCTGCGCACCATCGGCACCACGGCCGGCACGTCGCAGGCCCGCGTGGCAGCGGCGGCCAGTAGTTGCTGCTCGGCGGCTTCAACGGCCTGGTCGACGTCGGGGAACCAGCTGTCGGGCCGCAAGGCACCCCCCGCGAACTCGCCCAACGCCCGGCCATGCCGGTGGTCGGCCGACGAGCCAGCCAGTCGCAGCACCACCTGCCGTGCGGCCAGGCGCTTGGCGATTTGCGACAGCACCACCGCACCCGAGGCGTCGACCAGGCTGACGCGCTTGAAGTCCAGCACCACGGCCCTGCAGTCGGGCGGCAGCGCTTCGATCTGCTCCGCCAGCCGGTCGGCGCTGCCGAAGAACAGCGCACCTTCGAGTTCGAGCACGGTGATGCGCGCGCGCAGGCCTTGCAGCACGATCTCGTCGTCGCCGTTGTAGCTGCGGCGCGATGGTTGCGCAGCGGCCGTGTACTGCCCGCGCAGCAGCGAGCGGTTCATGCTGCGGATGAACAGCACCACGGCCAGCAGCGCCCCGATAGCCACGCCAGGCGCCAGCCCGACGAAGATGGTGCAGACCGCCACGATGGCCACCACGGCCAGGTTGAACTGCAGGTCGGCGGTGCGCAGGCCGCCCCACCACTGCGCCACCAGCTGGTGCGTCCAGCGGTCGGCCAGCGACCACGCCACCATCGTCATGATGGCGCCCATCACCACCTTGGGCAGCAGCGACAGCAGCGGCCCGCCGGTCCAGGCCAGCAGCGCAAACAGCACGGTGCCCACCAGCAGGGCCTGTGGCGCCCGGCCCCCGCCGTTGGCGGTGGTCATCGCCCGCGTGCGGTGCAGCAGCACCGGCAGGCCACCGAAGAGCCCCGAAGCGATGTTGGCGGCACCCAGGGCCAGCAGCTCGCGGCGGGCGTCGGTGCGTGCATGCAGGGCCTGGTCCACCGCCAGACCGTCGAGCACCAGCGACAAGGTGCCCAGCAGGGCCAGCAACAGAGCGGTCGTGGCCGCGGCCGCCCAGTGGCGCTGCAGCAGGCCTGTGGCATCACTGGCCAGCCACGGCGCCAGCACGTCCAGCGACGGCAGCCCTTCGGGCAAGCTGCCGGTGAGCGGGCCCAGCGCCACGCCGGGCACGGTGCGCGCAAGTGCGAAGTACGCAGCAGTGCCCAGCACCAGCCCGATGAACGTGGCCGGCAGGCGGGTGGTGAAACGAGGCGCCAGCATGATGCAGGCCACCGTGAAGACCGCAACGCCCACCGTGGCAGGCTGGGTGGTGGCAAAGGCCGACCAGCCCTGCGCCGACCACGCGCCCGAGGGCCAGCCCAGCAGCAACGGCACCTGGGCCAGCAGGATGAGCAGCGCCACGCCATTCATGAAGCCCGCCAGCACCGGCTGCGGCACGTACTTGGCCAGCTTCACCAGCCCCAGCAGCGCAAACACCATCTGCAGCACGCCCATGCCCACGACGGCCAGCGCGCTGAGCGCCAGCAAGGCGGCCAAGGCGCCAGGACGTGCCGCGTCGAACGCCGGATCGGCGCACACGCGCATCACCAGACTGGCCAGGATGAGCACCAGCGCTGCCGTGGGGCCCCCGGCAGGCATGGGCCCACGACCCAGCAGCGCGAACACCGCACCGCCCACCACCACCGACACGAAGGCCGCCGGAATGCCGATGGCGGCGCCGGCCGGGCCCAGCACGGCATAGGCCAGCAGGCCCTGGGTCAACACCGCCGGCAGTGATGCCAGCGTGCCGGCAGCACCCGCACTCAAGTCGCGCAGTCCTCGTGCTGCGCCACGGCTGTCGGCCGCTGCCGCGGTGGCGCCCGTGTCAGCCACGGCGGTCAG